>JBGQLV010000013.1:0-43969 GCA_041500225.1 Thermodesulfovibrionia bacterium
ACATTCCCGGGGAGGAGACGGGTAAAATGCCCAGCACCCCAACTGTCCGCGATGAAGTGACCAACGGCAGATAGAGTGCCTTGGCGCCGGGAACCGTATCAGTTCCCAGACCGGCCTGCCGGCGGTGATCAAACGTCCATTGAGCAACACCCAATTCACTCTGATCAAGGGCAAAGGTTTCCTCTGCGGTAATGGGAACAGTTAAGTTCCCTTTCTCATCAGGCATCAAGATGACAACCTTGCTCGGGAAAACCTCGCTGATATGTTTTTCAGCAATTGAACTTAAGGGTTTGACTTCCTGCTCATGCACAAGTTCTTTACTGAGGTTATACAGGGCTGCCGTCCTTCTTTCCCTGAGACGGGCTGCATTTGCCTGTTCACGTATACGCAACGTCAAATTGCCGATGACAAAGGCAACAATGAACATGACGACAAAGGTGACGAGATACTTTACATCGCTGACCGCAAAAGTATAGTAAGGAGGAATAAAAAAGAAATCAAAAGAAGCTACGCTGAGTAGTGTTGCCAATAATGACGGACCCCTGCCTGTACGACTTGAGACGATCATAATACCCAGAAGATAGACCATGGCAATATCCACAGGACTGAAATAAGGAAACATTAGTGCAGCAATGCCCGTGCAAGCAGCGACGATTCCTCCGCTGAGAAGCCAATCTCTTATATCGGACTTCTGAGGTATCGGTTTGATCGCAAGCTTCGGCGCAGCCTGACCTGAATCACCGGAAATGGCATAGACATCTATATCTCCGCTGCCGCGGACTACCTCATCAAGCAATGACCCGAAAATTTTATCTTTCCATCTTGGATGTGTCGGTTTGCCGATTATGATTTTTGTTACATTCCGGGTACGGGCATAATTCAAAATCTCCTCACTGGCCTTGTGCCCTGAGAGAGTTACTGTTTCTGCTCCAAGGCTTTCGGCCAAGCGCATATGATCGGAAAGCTGTCTGAGATCGCTTTCAGAGGGTTTCACCGCTGTAGGAGCCTCTACATAAACAGAGAGCCAATCAGCCCGAAGGCCGGCAGCCATGCGCTTGGCTGCCCGGATCAGACGGATCGAACGGGGGTTCGCACCGATACAAACCATTAACCGCTCGGCAGCCGGCCATACTTCCTTCACCCCTTTGATGCGCCGGTAATCCTGCATTTGTTCATCCACTCTTTCAGCAGTCCGGAGCAATGCAAGCTCTCTCAGGGCAAGCAGGTTACCCTTGCGAAAGAAATTTTTCCTCGCATGTTCGGCAATTTCAGCTATATATACCTTTCCTTCCCTGAGCCGCTGCAAGAGGTCTTCAGGCGGAAGGTCTATGAGTTCTATTTCGTCAGCACGATCAAGGAGAAAATCGGGGATAGTTTCACGTACCTGAATTCCTGTGATCTGGGTGACCACGTCATTCAGACTCTCGAGGTGCTGCACATTCACCGTGGTATATACGGAAATGCCAGCGCCGAGCAGTTCGTATATGTCCTGCCACCTGTTCTTATGACGTGAGCCCGGAGCGTTGGTATGAGCCAGTTCGTCGACCAGGATGAGCGCAGGCTTGCGCTTGAGTGCAGCATCGATGTCGAACTCGGATAATGTCGTACCCCGGTACTCAACAGGAAGGCGGGGAATCACTTCAAGCCCGGTCAGGAGCTCTTCTGTTTCCTTCCGCCCGTGAGTCTCCACGACTCCGACAACAACATCGACACCCTCTGCCCGCCTCTGTTGCGCAGACGCAAGCATCGCGTAGGTCTTCCCCACTCCAGGTGCGGCGCCAAAAAAGATCTTCAGTTGCCCTTCGCGGCGCTTCTCGGCTTCGCTGCGCATTTGATCGATAAGTAGATCAGGACTCGGCCTTTTCTCTTCCATTCTTTGACTCCTTACTTACCTATATTTTCGCACTTTTCAGAGATGCAAGCAAATGAACCATTTTATAGGCTAATGGGGACATAAACCTGCAGAGATTACGAGGCATGAGACATTCCCTTTTTTAGCGATGTCATCAGGTTTGATCTCCCCTTCAACGACCTCGCCCTTCAAATAAGTTTCTCCGATATAAGATATTATCTTGATCTTCCCTACTTCCTTCACTTTGCATGAAGTGTCTATCCTGAATACCGTAAGGATATCGTTGATGTGGATCGTCCTTTTTACCTCTTCGGTGCCACTATGAAACAGGTGTACTGTCTGACCGACTACCCTGACCGGTTCGCCTGTGTCCTCCCTGTGGTAGAGAGGAGCCGGAGGATAGGAAGTAGCGAAAACGGTTACAGTATCCATGAAAGCTAAAAAAAACAGCACGGCAGTGAGAATCCCGGTAATCTTTCTTTTCATGTCTTTACCTTTCTTATTGTAACTCCTCCTCACCTCCCCTTAATTTTTCGCCTCGACGAATTCGCCCGATTGCGGAAAGGGGAGGAAGGGTGGGGTTATCGGAGTTCATCTATCGCCAAATTCAGCTTGAGGACATTAACCCTCGGCTCGCCGAATATGCCGAGTTGGCGGCCTTCGGTATAGTTCGTCACGAGCGTGCGCACCTTTGCCTCATCCAACCCGCGGGCTTTCGCAACCTGCTTTATCTGGTATTCAGCCGCAGCAGGGCTGATGTGCGGATCAAGGCCGCTGCCGGATGCGGTAGACAGGTCTGCGGGTACTGGCGCAGTGGTTTGTGGGTCAGTTTCACGCAATGTGGATATCCGTTCTTGCGCCTGCTTTATGAGGTCCGGGTTAGTTTGCGCCCGATTAGAGCCGCTTGAAGAGGCTGAATTATAAGGAAACGGCGAGGTTGCCGATAATCTTCCCCAAAAATATTTGGGATTATCAAAGGGTTGTCCGATAAGGGAAGAACCGGTCGGCCTTCCATTTTTCATAATAACACTCCCGTTCGCCTGATCCGGAAAGAGCAGTTGAGCAATGCCGGTTATGGCGAGGGGATAGAGTATTCCCGTTATTACGGTAAATACAAATAATGAGACTATTACCGGTCGTATTATTTTTAACATTTAGTCACCTCACGCCAAATGCAAAAAGGTTATGATCACATCGATCAGCTTGATACCGATAAACGGTACGATTAGGCCACCGAGGCCGTAAATAAGAAGGTTGTTGCGCAGCGCAATGCCGGCCCCGAGAGGGCGATAGGGAACGCCTCGCAGCGCCAACGGTATCAGGGCAATGATGATCAGAGCGTTGAATATGACTGCCGACAATATGGCACTCTGGGAAGTTGAGAGACCCATGATGTTGAGTGCGGCGAGCTGTGGATACGTGACAACGAATGCGGCAGGGAGGATCGCAAAGTATTTTGCCACGTCATTGGCAATACTGAATGTCGTAAGCGTGCCGCGCGTCATCAGCAACTGTTTGCCGATCTCCACGATCTCGATCAGTTTTGTGGGGTTGGAGTCGAGATCTACCATGTTGCCTGCTTCCTTGGCAGCCTGCGTACCGGTGTTCATTGCAACTGCGACATCGGCCTGTGCGAGCGCCGGGGCGTCGTTGGTCCCGTCTCCGGTCATGGCGACCAGTTTCCCTCCTGTCTGATACTTTCTGATCAAGTTCAATTTCGTTTCGGGCGTGGCCTGAGCCAGGAAGTCGTCTACTCCTGCTTCGGCAGCAATCGCGGCAGCGGTAAGCGGGTTGTCGCCCGTAATCATCACTGTTGAGATTCCCATCTTCCTGAGTTCGGCAAACCGTTCCTTAATGCCCCCTTTCACGACATCGCTCAGACAGATAACGCCGAGCACCGTTTTTCCATCAGCAACCACCAGAGGTGTCGCTCCCTCCCGTGCCACTTCTCCGACTGCTGCTCTTATATCAGACGGGAACATTCCTCCCTTGCTGTTTACATAACTTTCCACAGCGTCAGGAGCACCCTTTCTTATTTCCCGGCCGTCGAGATCAACACCGCTCATGCGGGTATGGGCGGAGAATGGGATGAACCTCGCCCCAAGCTCCTGGATATCGCGCTCTCGCAGCCCATATTTTTCTTTTGCCAGGACAACTATACTCCGGCCTTCCGGCGTTTCATCAGGCAATGATGAGAGTTGCGCCGCATCTGCCAGAGCCTGCGCATTCACGCTGGCGGAGGGAATGAAAACGGTTGCCTGTCTGTTGCCCAATGTTATCGTGCCGGTCTTGTCAAGAAGAAGCACATCCACATCGCCGGCTGCTTCCACAGCGCGGCCGGACATGGCGATAACATTGGCCCGAATAAGCCGGTCCATTCCTGCAATGCCGATCGCGGAAAGAAGACCGCCGATCGTAGTCGGAATGAGACAGACAAGAAGTGAAACGAGCACAACAATAGCGACCGGCATACCCTGTCCTGCTGCCGTAACGCTGAAGATAGAAAAAGGCAGCAGGGTTGCGACGGCAAATAAAAAGATGATGGTCATTCCGGCAAGCAGAATGTTTAGAGCGATCTCATTGGGTGTCTTCTGCCGCTTTGCCCCTTCGACCATCGATATCATACGGTCGAGGAAGGTCTCACCTGGGTTTGCCGTAATCCTCACGACCAACCAGTCCGAAAGGACGAGTGTGCCTCCGGTCACTGCAGACCGGTCGCCGCCGCTTTCACGGATAACCGGCGCGCTCTCACCGGTTATGGCGCTTTCATTTACCGATGCAACGCCGACAACGACTTCGCCGTCGCCGGGAATGATATCTCCGGCTTCCACAAGTACAAAATCACCTTTCCTCAATTGGGAAGAAGGAACATTGGTGGTCTTCGAATCCCTTTCGGGCTGCGCGAGCCTTTTTGCCTGTACATCCCTGCGTGAGGCCCGAAGTGCCTCGGCCTGGGCCTTGCCCCTGCCTTCTGCAACTGATTCCGCAAAATTGGCAAAGAGCACGGTAGCCCAGAGCCAGATAGAAATATGGAGTATAAACCATGGAGACTCCGTGCCAGGGACGAAAAGAGACCTAACGAAAAGAAGGGTCGTCAGGATGCTTCCCACCTCAACCACAAACATGACCGGGTTTCTGACCTGGTTCATCGGATTGAGTTTTATAAACGAATCGATCAGCGCCCGACGCATGATCCGTGCATCAAAAAGGATGTGCTGTTTCTTTTTATATATCATGAAATAGTCCTCCTTGCTATTTGAAGAGCATCAGATGCTCGGCGATCGGTCCCAATCCAAGGGCAGGGAAAAACGTCAGTGCGCCGACAATAATGACTACGCTTACCAAAAACAGGATAAAGAGAGGCGTATGCGTAGGCAGTGTGCCTGCGCTCGGCGGCACATATTTCTTCGCAGCCAGAGAGCCGGCGATGGCGAGCACCGGTATCATGGTCCAGAACCTTCCGAAAAGCATGGCTATGCCCCCCAGGGTATTGTAAAACAGCGTGTTGGCATTGAGACCGCCGAAGGCGCTACCGTTATTGTTTGACATCGATGAAAATGCGTAGAGCATCTGTGAGAACCCATGCGGTCCGGGATTCGAAATGCTTGACACGCCAGCACCTGTAACAGATGCGATAGCCGTCCCAAGCAAGACAAAGCAGCAAGGCACCAGGATGACTATTGCAGCCATTTTCATTTCAAAGGCCTCGATCTTTTTACCGAGGTATTCCGGTGTCCGTCCAACCATGAGACCGGCAATGAAGACTGCCACAATGGCAAAGGCGAGCATACCGTAAAGACCTGAACCGACACCGCCGAACACCACCTCTCCCAACTGCATCATAACCATGGGCACCAAACCTCCCAGCGGGCTGAAGGAATCGTGCATGGCATTGACCGAGCCGTTTGATGCAGCAGTGGTTGCTGTAGCCCAGAGGGCCGAATTCGCAATGCCGAAGCGCACCTCCTTGCCTTCCATGTTGCCACCGGTCTGAAGATTGCTTGAAGTTTGATCTACACCTGCTGCGGTAAGAAGCGGGTTCCCGGCCTGTTCACTGGAGTAACATAAGATCAAGAGCGGGATGAATATGATAAACATGGCAGCGAGTAATGCCCAGCCCTGTCGCTTGTCGCCAACCATCCTGCCGAAGGTATAACAAAGCGCTGCAGGAATGAGCAGTATCGCCAATACCTCCAGGAAATTCGAGAGGGGTGTCGGGTTCTCAAAAGGATGAGCGGAGTTTACATTGAAAAAACCGCCGCCATTGGTACCGAGCTGCTTGATCGCAATCTGCGAAGCCGCAGGCCCCATCGGCAATGTCTGTTCTGTATCTCGAGCAGACTCCGTGACCGGCTTTCCATCGGCAGACATGACAGATTTTCCATCAGCATCAAGTTTGGGATTGTCATATGTAATCGTCTGCAGGAGCGTCACATTTTTATAGGGACTGAAATTTTGCACCACTCCCTGCGATACGAGTAGTACGGCCATTATAAGAGAAAGGGGCAGCAGGATATAAAGTGTAGAGCGTGTCAGGTCAACCCAAAAATTGCCGATTGTGCTTGCTGTCCGCCGCGTAAAGCCCCGGATGAGCGCAACTAAGACAGCCATTCCCTGAGCAGCGGAGACAAAATTCTGGACGCCGAGCCCCATCATCTGAGACAGATAGCTCAGGGTCGATTCGCCGCCATATGCCTGCCAGTTTGTGTTGGTGATGAAACTGACCGCGGTGTTAAAGGCCAGATCCGGCGGGACTCCCAGAAAACCTTGCGGGTTCAGAGGCAGCATCCCCTGAAGGCGCAGAATCATATACAAAAGGAAGAAAAAGGCGAGCTTGAAAAGAATCGCAGCCCCTGCATACGCTTTCCAGGACATTTCGTCCTCCGGACGTATTCCGAACATGCGGTAAATCAGGCGCTCCAGCGGACCGAGGATACGATCGAGCCCGCATGGTTCAGCCTGATACACCTTTGCCATATAACCGCCGAGCGGTTTGACAAGGGCAACAAGAACGACCAGGTATAAGATTATCTGGATAATTCCATTCGCTGTCATGAAAATATCTCCGGCTTCATAAGCGCTATTACAAGATATATCAAAAGACCTACGGCAATGATGCCGCTTATCAAATAGAGAGTTTCCATTATGACCTCCTCATCTCCATTTGCTTTTTTTTCTTACATGACCTTTTCCGCAAGCTTTACCAGCAACCAGGTAAGACCGAAAAAAACCACAATGATTCCAATATAGATCAGGTCCATCCACACCTCCTTATTGGATCGTATCAGAAAGGCAAATAAAGATAGTGCAAAAAATGGGTTTTTAAGTATAAAGATTTTATTAAGACAGAGGATACTTGAAATGATCGATATTTTAATCATGTTGATCAATATGTATGATTAAAAAGAAGAACCCAAGATGCGCATTACATGAAGCATTTCACACCCAACACCGGTGCTGCGTTTGTTTGTTTCTACGTGTATTTTTCACTAAGCCTGATATAAGCAGATTTACTTATTACAAGAAATAGGCTAACAAAAAGTGACGTTATTAAACGAGGATATTAATCCCCCTCTGCCCTCGATTGCCTCAGCCCCCCTGAAAAAGTTCAAAAGTTCAAAAGAGCTGAAGAGCAGAAGTTCAGAAGCAATGAGTTCAAAAGTCACAAGTGAAAAGCTATGAGGCTTTGTTAGCTTCTTTTTCCTGTCTTACGCGCTCATGAAGCCACACTTTTATCAAAGCACCCCTATCAACACCTATCTTTTGACGTATGTTATCTATTTCATTGACCAGCGATTCTGCAATGTCCAGTGTAATGCGTGTTTTCTTACCATGATGTACAACTGTGGCCTTGGACATGTCTATAAGGTCATGGATATCCTCACCTGCATCGAAGCGGCTGTCAAACTCTTTAGTGCTTTTAGCCAGCATTTTCTTTTTCATATAACTTTGCCTCCTCTTTTCTGGAACGTCTCACAGAGATAATGCGGACTGCATCGCCACGTATAGTATACACAGCAGTCCATAATTTCCCCTGAAGCTTGCCTATAGTAATGTACCTATTTTCTACAGGATGCGGAGCTCGAATCTCAATGCGGTTTTTATCAAGCCATAAGCCCTCTGCAGTTTCAAAATCAATACCGTGTTTAACACTATTTACATTGTCTTTAGCTGCATCCCATTCAAACCTCATATAACTAATATTACATATTTTGTACAAATTTACAACAATATTTGTAACTCAAAGTGCAAAATGCAAGATAATCAAAAGTGCAATAGTCAAAAGTTAGAGTGCTAATGGATTTATATAAGATGAAGGGGGGACAAGGGGGGATTAGAAAATATCATGCATCATGTGAATCATGCATCGTGTCTTTCACATCTGTATCTTGTATCGTTGCTTCCTCTTCGGCAGAAGGTTGAGATATCGGACTCTCAATAATAGGCTCAGTTGAATTTTCTGTTGAGTAGTAATAGCTAAGTATAGCAGCAATAACAGCAAGCCCGAGATAGGTCTGAAAAGCATAAGAAATCAGCTGATATGGGAAGGAAAGAATTGTGCCTATTACAGGTATAAGCGTAAAGGGATAGCTGAGGAGTATCAGGAGAAAACTTGCAAGTACATATCCTCCGAAAAGAATAGTATAAAGCCCGAATGCAGCCGGATGTCTGGCTAAATAATGTATTGCCTCCCAGAGGGATTTTAAAGGCCCTATTCCTTTAAATGAGAGTGAAGCAATTCCATAAAGTGTTATTGAAAGGATTCCGAGTATAAGGATAAATGCAATTATTATTAAAATCAGAGAAAAAAAGGTGCCCAGGAAAAGGGCGAGCGTTGAATCCTGACTCTGTGCAAATGATACTAAAGCTGCTATGCCCCCTCCCAGAATGCCGAGAATAAAGGCAGCAACAATTAATATTATACCTATTACACAAGTAAAACCAAACAGACGGAGAAAAAGCCTTTTTGCCTCAATGAAGAATGTGTGCATGCTGAACTTCAAATATCTTTCCATAAGTGACTTTCCGATAACACCAATAGAACCTCCAAATACATAGATACCGAGCATTACAACCATGATAATGTATAACAAAAGGCTCGCAATAACTATGAGGATAAGTCCGAGGTATCTCGATATAACATCGGAAGGTTCTTTAATAGTTCTGAAGATATCTTTTACGTCTGTAAGCCCTGTAAGGTCAACTCCGAAAATGATGAATGCTATCGCAAGTGGTATGCCGACTATGACGAAAAATCCGATACTGCTTACGATCACCATACCAAGCTGGACAAGCACAAGCTGCCAGTTCCTGTGAACTAACCTGAAACCGTCCTTTACAGCCTCAATGTAAGTCATTTTAATTATACACCCTCTCTACGAGTCGTCCTCAACAACAACCTCCTCATACACATCCTCGGATAATTCCTTTATAAAACGCGACGGCCTCAAAAAACCCAACCCATGCCAGTCCTCTGATGTGATGGGATAACAGAGATACAGTTCATCCTTTGCCCTTGTTACGGCAACATAAAAAAGTCTTCTTTCCTCTTCCTCATACTCTGTTTTCAATGACCTGGCTGATGGAAACCTGCCATCATTTAAACCTATAACAAAGACCGTATTCCACTCAAGTCCCTTTGCCTGGTGCACTGTAGAGAGTATAACACATTCTCTGTCTCCATCCCCTTCCTCAACCTCTCCGCCTGATACACTCTGAAGGCTTAATTCACTTATCAAGGTTTCAAGCGAAGTATATTTTAGTGCAAACCTCATCATCTGCTCGATGTCTTGTACCCTATCCTCTGCATTCGGGTAATGGCTGTATAGATAGTCCTCATAACCATGTCTGAGTATATATTCTATAGCAACAGAAGGTTGCAAAAGCGTATTGTCATATCCCTCTCCCTTTAATCTTTTTAAAAGGTCGAGGAAAAGGTGAAAGGCATCAAGGGCCTTTTTGGGCACAAGCCCGGCCAGCTCAAATATTGCATCAAGCGGGCTTTCTGACTTACACATCGTGTCCCAGAGCCTTCCTGCAGTCATATTGCCGACACCCGGTATCAATTTGACTATCCTTTTCCAACTGAGTTCATCATAAGGGTTTATCACAACCCGGAGAAAAGAGAGTATATCTTTGATATGTGCCTGCTCAAAAAACTTCAAACCTGACCTTACCTCAAAGGGTATACCCCTCCGCTGAAGCTCCATTTGAAGCTCCATTGACTGATAGTGTGAACGGTAAAGCACTGCTATCTCATTAAGGGGTATGCCCTCTGCGTTAATATCGAGCAGTCTCTGAGCTACAAAATCAGCCTGCTGGAATACATCCTTTAACGAAAGGAGTGTGGGCATCGTGCCAGAGCCTTTTACAGAAAGAAGTTTCTTTTGGAACTGCCTGACATTATGTATGATGCTCTTGTTAGCAAGATTAAGGATGTCGGGTGTGGACCTGTAATTAATAGTTAAGTTGAAGATAGTTGCATCAGGGTATCTCTCGGGAAATTTCAGGATGTTTTCAAAATCTGCTCCTCTGAAAGAATAGATTGACTGGGCGTCATCACCGACTGCCATCAGATTTCTGTTTATGGATGATATTAAATCAACGATCTCTGCCTGCAGTTTATTGGTGTCCTGATATTCGTCAACGAGAACGTGCATGAACTTTGATGAATAGTACTCCCTGATATTCTCATTCTCCAGCAGCACCCTTTTCCAGTTTGTAAGCAGGTCATCAAAATCCATCAGGTTGAGAGTATGTTTCTTTTTATCATAAAGCGTGATCATCTGTTTTATTTCATCTGCCGCATTATTAAAATGTGGGAACCTTAAAGGAATGAGTTCATCAATGCTGCTTTCCGTATTCTTCGTCAGGCTATACATCTCACATAGCACAGAGCCTTTAGGGACTAAAGTTTCTCTCTTTTTTATCTCGGCAAGGCATATATCGAACAGGTCTTTTGAGTCCTCCCTGTCAAGAATAGAAAATCCCTCTTTGTATCCGATAAGCAGATGGTGCCGCCTTAAAATCATATTTCCTATATGATGGAATGTGCCTCCCCAGAGCCCCTGAATATTTCTGCCTATCAAAAACTCTGCCCTCCGCATCATCTCCTTTGCAGCCTTATTGGTGAATGTCAGGAGCAGTAAGCTTTCAGGTCTGATGTCCGTCTCTATCAACCTTGCAACGCGGTATGTAACAGTCCTTGTTTTACCTGTACCTGCGCCTGCGAGTACAAGCATAGGGCCTCCGGGATGCATAACAACAGCATACTGCTCTTTATTTAGTTCCTTTTCGTAGTTTAATTTAAGACCAGAGGATTGTCTGTGGAGATGGTATTTTTTCAACTCAGCCTCAAAGCTATCTCTCTCGCAAATTCTGCCAAAGACTCATCACGCGCTCCGAAAACTACATAGTTATTCCATTCTTTCAGGCGATTGAAGAGTAACGACCGCTCATGCAAAACCTCAATTGATTTACCCGCTGCCTTAATTTCATTTAACAGGTCTTCACTTGAGATATCCTTTACAGATGTGCCGCCGGCATAATATATCGGGAGTAAAATCAGGTGGTCTTCATCCCGGAGATTTTTTATGAATGTCTCAATATAACCCTGTTTCATCAACCTTGTGGGTCCAAATCCATGAGGCTGAAATATATAGCAGACTCTATGACGGATTTTTCTAATAGATTCCATCAGGCACGAGATTTTATGCGGATTGTGCGCATAATCATCTATTACCAGATATTTTCCGTTATTAAGATAAATATCGGAACGACGGTCAATTCCTGAAAAAGAAGGAAGGATTTTACCGATATCCTTAAGTTTAACTCCCATTCCCGAAAGCAAAGCGATACATGACAGGGCATTATATAGATTGTATTTTCCCGGGAGTGAAATTTTAAAGTTTACACCGTGCAGTTTAAAGATTGTTTTAAACGACTGATATTCGATTGCCTTTGCCTGATATTCCGACTTTGTATCTATAGAGAACTTTATTGGTTTATCAAAACGACAGTGTCTTAAATTATCGTCATCACCGCTGATAATAGTCATTTCTTTTGTATTCCTGCTGAGGGTCTCGAACATCTCTGCGGTCTTCTCAATTAAATTATGGTCAAGACCCAGGCTGGCAATAATTGAATAGAAAGGGTGGTAATAAATAATAGAGCCGTCAGATTCGCATGCCTCTATTATCAAAAGAGCTGAACTGCCAACTATAGAATTCCCTGGATTATTCTCGGTCTTAAATTGTTTTACCCTGCCCCCGCCTATGAAGTTCGGTTTCATCCCAAGTTTATCCATCAAAAATGCGAGCATACCTGATATAGTTGATTTCCCGCTCGTCCCGGTAACAGCAACTGTCCTGAATTCAGATACAATATCGCATAAATACTGGGGGCGGGTCTTCATCGTAATACCCAATTCCCTGGCCTTAATTACCTCGGGTTGATTATCTTCAACAGCAGTACTGAAAACAGCAAGATCAAATGATGTGTCAATCCCTGAACCGTTCTGAGGGACAATTGTTACACCCTTTGTCTTTAGAATTTTACAGATTGGATCGGCAGGGTCCCTGTCAAATAAGCGGTCAGAGCCGACAACAGTATGTCCCCGGTCTGCCATAAAACTTGCCATAGCTGACATCCCGCTTCCACCGATCCCTGAAAAAAATATTTTTGGCATCTGAATTGCTTATTGTAAGACAAATGAACCACTGTTAGCAAAAAGCAAAAGCTGCGATGCATGGATTTCCTTTACTCTATGCGCTATGCTCTATGCTCTATGCCATGTGGGTTGATAAAAAGTATAAAAAGCAGGTATATTATCTGAAATTTCCGGAGGTGTCAGATGCTTACAGATATGATAGATATAGCTCATGCAATGGCTCCAGGCCAGCAGGGAGGCGCTGGGCAGGGTGGTGCAGGGATGTTTACGAGCATTATCCCCTTTGTTCTTATATTTGTTATCTTTTATTTCTTGCTCATACGACCGCAGCAGAAGAAGGCTAAGGAACATAAAAAAATGATAGAGGAACTCAAAAAAGGAGATAAGGTTATCACATCAGGCGGCGTTTATGGTGTTATCGAGGCTGTCGGTACAGGTACTGTTACATTAAAAATTGCTGAAAACGTGAAGGTAAAATTTGGCAAGGCATATATT
The DNA here is from genome assembly GCA_041500225.1 of Thermodesulfovibrionia bacterium. Taxonomy (GTDB): domain Bacteria; phylum Nitrospirota; class Thermodesulfovibrionia; order Thermodesulfovibrionales; family SM23-35; genus 0-14-3-00-41-53. Next base: position 13,017 of record JBGQLV010000013.1, read on the forward strand.
GCAGCGCTCAGAGCTACCTCGGACGAAGATTAACTAAAAGGCTGAGGTTAAGGCTAAGGTTAAGTAATTTTTTCTTAACCTAAACCTTGATCTTAACTTTTTTGTTTTATGGAGGTTTAATGAAAAAAAAGGTTCTCTGGAAGTTAATCCTTATAGGTATCACACTCATACTTGCAGTTGTATTTTTTCTCCCCAATACCCCTGCCTTCAGGTATATGCCTGAATGGTGGGTAAAAAATATGCCTAATAAAGGTATTGTTCTCGGCCTTGACCTCCAGGGAGGACTGCACCTCGTATTCGAGGTTGAGGGAGACAAGGCTGTTGAGATAACCACGGACAGGTATGCATCAAGGTTAAGGGACTTGTTTGCAAAGAAAAAGCTAACAGCCGATGTCAACGTGAGCGGACTTAATATCACAGTAAGTCCATCAAATGTTGAAACAAGAAAGGTGGTTGAGGATAATTATCCCGCACTTAAACCTCTTGAGACAGGAAACAGGCTTGTTTACAAGATATCTGACAAAGAAGCACTCAGGATAAAGGAAGGCGCTGCTGACCAGGCACTCGAAACGATTCGTAACAGGATTGATCAGTTCGGTGTTGCAGAACCGACTATCCTCAGACAGGGTGAAAACGAGATTGTTATCCAGCTTCCGGGGGTAAAAGACCCGAAGCGTGCTATTGACCTGATTGGAAAGACTGCCCAGCTTGAATTTAAGCTTGTGGATGATGAAGCTAAGGTTGCAGCAGAGATTCCTCAATCAATAGAACCCGGCGAGGAAGAAAATCTTTTAAAACAATTTGCTGAAAAAATCCCTGAAGGTAATACGATACTTTTCGAGAAAAAGATTAACAAAGAGACGGGTGCGGTTAGAAAAATACCAATCCTTCTGAAGAAGCAGGCTGCCCTTACAGGAGACCTTTTAAGTGAGGCAAAGGTTAACATAGACTCAAGGTTTAATGAGCCCTATGTCTCTATATCATTCAATACTGACGGCGCAAAAAAATTCGAAGAGATAACAGGAGCAAATGTTAAAAAGAGGCTTGCGATAATCCTTGACAATGCTGTTTATTCAGCCCCTGTTATTCAGGAGAAGATATCAGGGGGGAATGCCCAGATAACCGGAAACTTCACGATGGAAGAGGCAAAGGACCTCAGCATTGTATTAAGGGCTGGTGCGCTTCCTGCACCCCTGAAGATGCTTCAGAATGTGACAGTGGGACCTTCACTCGGAAGGGACTCTATAGAGGCCGGCAAGATGGCAGGCATTATTGGCACTATAGCAGTCGTACTATTTATGATATTCTACTACAGGCTTTCAGGTGTAATTGCTGACTTCGCACTGCTTTTAAACATAATACTCCTCCTCGGTGCCATGGCATCACTTAATGCGACGCTTACACTTCCTGGTATTGCAGGGGTTATACTTGCTATTGGCATGGCAGTTGACTCGAATGTCCTTATGTTCGAGCGGATGAGAGATGAACTCAGGGCAGGTAAAACTCCACGCGCAGCAGTTGATTCAGGTTATGACAAGGCATTCTGGACAATCTTCGACTCTCATGTTACAACGTTGATAACAGCAGCGGTATTGTTTCAATTTGGCACAGGACCGATAAAGGGTTTTGCTGTGACACTGAGTCTTGGCGTTGCTATAAACCTTTTTACAGCTCTTGTTGGCACAAAGTCAATCTTCGACATAATAAACAGCAAACGCGAATTAAAGAAGCTGAGCATATAGATCAATGACCTGTAAGGAGAATAAATGATAGAACTGATTAAAAACCCAAATATAGATTTTCTCGGCAAAAGGTATATAGCCTTTGTCTTCTCGGGAATTCTATCTATTATCGGCATTATAGCGATAGTACAGATAGCAACAGGCCGTGCAAACCTGGGGATAGATTTTGCAGGAGGAACTGCTATACAGTTCAAGTTTGAAAACCCTGTTGCACTGCATGATGTCAGGCTTGCTCTTGAAAGCGGAGGGTTTAAGGACTTTGACCTCCAGGACCTGCCGAGCGTGAATAAGATACTCATAAGGGTTAAGAAAAGCGAGCAAGAACTCGGTAAGGGTTCAGAGACGATAACAAGCATACTCAGCCAGAAATTTCCGGAAAACAAATATGTGGTTGATTCAACTACTGTTATAGGGCCGAAGGTTGGGGGAAGACTGAAGGCAGATGCAGCAAAGGCGGTAGCATTTGCAGTTATAGGTATACTGGTATACGTTGCATTCAGATTTCAGTTCAAGTTTGGCGTTGGTGCAACTATTGCTACATTTCACGATGTCCTTGCTGTGCTCGGGTTATTCTATATAATGGGTAAAGAAATTAATCTCATCCTTGTCACAGCCCTTCTCACGATTGCCGGTTATTCCCTCACAGATACAGTGGTTGTATTTGACAGGATTAGAGAAAACCTGAAGCTGAAGCAAAAGGAAAGTGTCGAAGCGGTTATGAATAGCAGTGTTAATGAGGTCTTATCAAGGACAATAATAACCTCTGCAACTGTCCTCATCACATCAATAGCTCTGTTTTTCTTTGGCGGCGAGGTATTACATGACTTCTCTCTTGCTATGATAATGGGGGTTATTGTTGGGACATATTCTTCCGTATTTGTTGCAAGCCCGGTAGTGCTGATATGGGGAGGTAAAAGGCCGTTTGCAAAAAAATAATAAATTAGACATAAGGTGTAAGAATGGGGATTACCCCTTCGCTCATTCTCGGAGGTCCCGAAAGCTTTCGGGACCTCCGAGGTGGTCGTATCGACCAAAGCCGCTCAGAGGCAATCCCCATTCTTACAAATCTTAGACCATTTTAAATAGTGATTATGCATAGACGCTGGCTTGTCAACAAGACCAATCCTGAATATATAACGTATTTGTCAAAAACCGCATCTGTTTCTCCTGTTCTTGCCCAGATATTTATAAACAGAGGGATAAAAACTCCAGGGGAAATAAACTCCTTTCTTAACCCTCACATCTCGCAACTATCCGACCCGTTTGCTATACAAGGAATGAAAATAGCTGTTGACAGAATAATGGCTGCAAAAACAAATGGCGAGAAGATACTCGTTCATGGTGATTATGATGTGGACGGCCTTTCAGCTACTGCAATAATCATCAAGGCATTGAAGATGATAGGAATAGACAGCCATTATTTTATACCTAACAGGATAAAGCACGGCTATGGTTTTAACCTGTCATCAGTAAAAAAGGCAAAACAGACAGGTGCCACTCTGATAATAACTGTTGACTGCGGCATAACATCATTTGAGGCAACGGCTCTAAGTAAGAAAGAAGGTATTGATGTCATTATAACCGACCACCATGAGCCAGCTCTAAAAAATGAAGCTGTGAAGATAAGAAGATATGAAGATGAGAAGCTTACAACTTCCCAACTTCTCAATTTCTCAACTTCTCGTTTTTTGCTTCCTGATGCTTTGGCTGTTATAAATCCTAAAATCTCCAATCAACAGTCTTCAATCTCCAATCTCTCAGGTGCCGGCGTTGCATTTAAGCTTGCACAAGCCTTAACCATGATGCAGGTGCATGATGCAGGATTCACGATGCAGGATTTTTTAGACCTTGCTGCTCTCGGCACAATGGCTGATGTTGTACCACTTACAGGTGAAAACAGGCTTATTGCAAAAGAAGGATTGAGGCTGATTGAAGATGGGACAAGGCCGGGACTAAAGGCACTGAAGAAGGTTTCGGGCATTGAGGGTAAAGGACTTAGAGCGGGACTGTTCTCATTTACAATAATCCCGAGAATCAATGCGGCCGGGAGGGTTTCTGACTCTAATGATGTTGTAAAGCTCCTGCTTACTGATTCTGAGGATGAGGCGCTTGACATATCATTATGGCTGGATAAACTTAATTTAGAGAGGCAGCAGATAGAGGAGGAGGTTTATCAGGCGGCCCTCTATAAGCTTAATAGCAAGGGTGTAAGCCCTGTTATAGTGCTTTCCTCAGAGGGATGGCATCAGGGTGTTATTGGTATTGTAGCATCAAGGATTGCAGAGGCTTTTTATAGACCTACAATTATTATTTCTGTAGAAGGTAGCGTTGCCAGAGGTTCAGCAAGGAGCATACCCTCAGTTGATATATACAAGACTCTTATAGGCTGCCAGGAATTCCTTGCAGGTTTTGGCGGGCATAAACAGGCTGCGGGGCTGGAATTAAACTCCAAAGATATTCCGTCATTTGAGGAACGTATTAACACGATTGTAAATGAGACTTTTACCGGTAAAGATTTTATTTCCTCACTCGAGATAGACGCAGATGTGGACTTTTCTGACATAAATTTTAACCTCACAAAGGAACTCGAGATGCTTGAACCTTTTGGGTTTGGTAACTCTGAGCCGCTCCTGGGCTCAAAAAAACTCGAGGTTCTTTACCCGAGGATAGTCAAGAACAATCACTTGAAGATGAAACTCAGGCAGAATAACCTGTCTATTGATGCAATAGGGTTTGATATGGCAGTTTTTTTTGACAAACTCGAAGCATCAACTATAGTTGATGCTGTATTTACGCCATTCATAAACGAATGGGAAGGAGCCAGAAGCCTACAGCTAAACCTGAAGGCGTTAAGACCAAGCCTTTAAAACGTGAAATGCTAAAAGTGGAAGTAACAAGTTTTAAAGCTCACAACTCTTACTTATGGTCTTATTATACAGAGCGTCATAAATCAACAACAACGTCATTTCCCGACTCGATCGGGAAATCCAGAAAACACTGGATTGTCCGGTCAAGCCGGACAATGACAAATTGATTACGACTTCTGGCGCTGAGTATAGTAACTTACAAGTCTTAACTCATATCTCGTCACGCTTCTAAAGTTGTATAATAAATTATGACAGAAGAACCAATAACCATTGAAGACCTGATTAGAAAGGTCCTTTCCTATAATCCTGATGCAGATGTTGAAGCATTGAGGCGCGCCTATCATTTTTCGAGTGAAGCCCACTCCAGTCAGAAAAGGGTTGGAGGCTCACCTTATATAGGGCATCCTGTTGCTGTTGCATCAATCCTTGCTGATATGAAGATGGATGTCGCAACCATTGCAGCAGGCCTTCTTCACGACACAATTGAAGATACAGTCACGACAATAAAAGATATAAAGGGTTTGTTTGGCGAGGAAATCGCTTTCTTAGTAGAGGCATTGACAAAACTCTCCAAAATGGAGTTCATGACAAAAGAGGAGGCACAGGCAGAAAACTTCAGGAAAATGCTTCTGGCCATGTCAGAGGATGTCAGGGTAATATTAATAAAATTTGCAGACAGGCTTCATAATATACGCACATTACAGCACCTGCCGGAGAATAAACGACAAAGGATTGCATCAGAAACGCTCGAGATATATGCACCGATTGCTAACAGACTCGGCATCGGGTGGTTAAAGACCGAACTTGAAGACCTGAGCTTTAAAATCATTATGCCTGATCTCTATGATGAACTCGTCAGGAAGGTTGCAAAGAGGAGAGAGGAGCAGGAGGGATATTTAGAAGAGGTTACCGAAATAATAACCAGCAAACTGAAAGAGGAGGGTATACCTGGAAAGGTATCATGGAGGATAAAACATTACTATGGTATCTATCAGAAGATGCAGAAACAGAAGATTACATTTGAAGAGGTTCACGACGTCCTCGGGCTTAGAATAATCACAGACACAAAAGCTAACTGCTATGCAATCCTCGGTCTTATCCATTCCCTATGGACACCTATACCCGGCAGATTTAAAGACTATTTAGGTGTACCAAAATCAAACATGTACCAGTCTCTGCATACAACTGTAATTGGGCCTAAAGGAGAAAGGGTCGAGTTTCAGATAAGGACCACTGAGATGAATATGCTTGCAGAGCATGGCATAGCATCCCACTGGAGATACAAGGAAAAAGGCGAGGTAGACGAAAAGAGCAACAGATATATTTCATGGCTGAGGGACTTGATAAAGGCTCAGAGAGAGCTTAGTGATGCAAAGGACTTCCTTGAGGCTGTAAAAGGTGAGGTTGTACCTGAAGTCATCTATATCTTTACACCAAAGGGAGAGATAAAAGAGATGCCATTAGGTTCAACTCCGGTGGATTTTGCTTACAGCGTACATACACAGGTAGGGCACAGGTGTATTGGTGCAAAGGTTAATGACAGGATAGTACCCCTTAAATATACACTGAAAAACGGTGACACTGTTGTGATAATAACCTCTCAAACACATGGACCGAGCAGGGACTGGCTAAAATTTGTTGTTACACAGCGTGCAAAAAGCAGGATAAAACAGTGGATAAAGGCTGAAGAGCGGAAACAGAGCATAGAACTTGGTCTCAGACTCCTTGAAGTAGAACTGAAAAGGCATGACCTGAGCACGTCTATCCTTAAATCAGAAGATATGCAAAAGGTTTTGAATTTTTTTAATATCCAGTCTCTTGAGGACCTTTATGCGTCCATAGGTCATGGAAAATTATCAGCTCATCAGGTTGTCAATATGTTTGTTCCGGAAAAACCAGAAGAAGAGGTTCTTGTTACAAAGATTATAAGGCCGCAGAAAGAACAGAAAGGTATAACCATAAAGGGGGTAGATAATGTTTTATATCATACAGCTAAATGTTGCTTCCCCATACCGGGTGATGGTCTTGTAGGTTTTGTAACAAGGGGGAAGGGTGTTACAATACACCGAAAAGACTGTCCCAACCTCGATAGTCTCGCTTTAGATAATGCAAGGCTTGTTGATGTTGAATGGAAGACAGAGGGTGATGCAACATCACCTGTAAGGTTATTGATAGAAACGGTTGACAGGCCGGGCATACTCGCAAACCTCAGTGCTCTTATATCAACGGTTAATATAAACATAAGCGAGATAACAGCGAGTTCAACAGAGGACAAAAGGGCTTATATCACATTTATCCTTGAGGTGAAGGATAAAAAGCAGCTTTCAGGGCTGACCCATAAGATTGCACAGATGGAAGGAGTCCTGAAGGTAAGCAGATGAAATATACCCGAACTTGTCATTGCTGAAGATAGCTGATAAGATATGCATCATGAGGCTTCGGTGAAAAAGATTCCACCAAAATTCCAGCCGCTTTTATGGTCAAAAAACGTAGAAAAATTGGATCGGGAGCAGGATAAAATTTATATTATCCACCAGATTTTAAGTTATGGCGATTTAAAGGAGTTAAAGTGGCTATTCAGGATTTATGATAGAAAAGAGATAGAAGAGGTGTTTATAAGATTCCCAAAAAAAATTTACCAGTCAGCGGTTTTTTATTTTATTAAGAATTTTGTTCTTGGCATAAAAAACAAAATATTAAGAGAAGATAACTATGTCAAGTCTTTATCTTGATATTTTAACCGAAGACCAGAAAAAAACATTAGAATCCTTAAAGTCATTTTCAAAATACGGATTCCTGGCAGGTGGGACAGCGTTAGCTCTTCAACTTGCTCATCGGAGGTCTTATGATTTTGACATTTTTTGTCCCAAACCTGTTCCGAAAGGATTTCTTCTTATGGTTAAAAAGCATTTTAAAAAAGTTCAGATTCTGGTTGATACCCCGGATGAACTAAGCTTTATCTCTCCTCTTAGTGTAAAGATTAGTTTTGTTTTTTACCCCTTTAATCCTGTTTACAAAACAATTTCAATCTCTGCTTTAAGGATTTATAATTGGAAAGAAATTGCATTAGACAAGGCATATGCTATCGGCAGACGAGGTGAATGGCGTGACTATATCGATCTTTATTTTATTATTAAAACAGGGTTTCCTCTCAAAAGTGTTATTAGGGGAGCTAAAAGAAAGTTCGGAGATATTTTTTCCGGAAAACTCTTTTTAAGTCAACTTTGTTATTTCAGAGATATTAAAGATTTTTCGATTGAGTTTATAAAGGAAGATATAGCGCCGCCTGAACTTCAGAAGTTTTTTGAAAGGGAGATTAAAAAATTAAAATTAATAAAATAATTCTGTTTTATCCAGCTATTTATAATGTTTCATGAAACGGATACCACTTAACCGAGAGGTACTAAGGTCAAGACTTTCGTCTAAACTGTTACCCTGACCCCTTCGTCCCCTGTCATTCCGAAGGAGTCCGTCTTTGGCCTTTAATGTTTAGGTTTTGATTTGAAAACTAAGAAAACCCCACGCAAACAGGATTCTTGACAAAGGTAATATTACAATGTAATATTATGTATACATACAAAAGGAGGGAATAATGGGTAGCGTTGTAAAGAGTATTAGAATTGACAAAAAAACCCTATCTGAGGTGGAAAGCCTTCTACATACAAAAAAAGAGACTTTCTCAAGTCTTACATCTGAGTTAATTGCCGAGGCTGTTAAGATGAGGAAGTGCCCTGGAATAGTCCTTGTTGACGGACCTGCAGGAAGGCGTGCGAGGATTGAAGGGACAGGGATAGATGTCTGGGAACTTATATCTGCCTATGAGGAGTTTAACAAAGACCTCACTGCCTTAAAAGAGGCATTTCACTGGCTCACAGACAGACAGATTATGGCAGCAATGGGCTATGCAAAGGCATACCCTGATGAAATAGAAAGGTTTATAAAGATGAACAAGGGATGGAGTAAAGAAAAGGCGCATGCTGAACTGCCCTTTGTCAGAAAGAAAGGATGAAGCTCCTTCTGGATGAGGACCTTAGCCCCAAAATAGCGGTTATTCTCAGAGAGAAAGGCATAGATGCCCTCAGCGTGCACGAAATTGGACGAACAGGATTAACTGATCAGGAGCAATTAAAATATGCAGCCTCTGAGGGTCGTTGTTTCGTGACCCGAAACAGAAATGATTACATCGTTCTTACCCGCCAGTTCTTCTCAAGCGGGATACCACATAAAGGAGTATTGATTGTATCGTCATCTCATAAGCTGAATAACTTTAAGGAGATTGCAGAGGCGATTTTTGCATATGTCTCAGGATGGCAAGAAAATCCAACTGATTATCTATTTGATTTTATATAATACGAATTTACATCCAAAGATATAGTTTTATAAAAATCTCCCCTTGCCCCTCTTTACTAAAGAGGGGGATATATCTCCCCCTTTGGAAAAGGGGGATGAAGGGGGATTTAACATTATCTTTGCCAGCAATTTGGTATAAAAACCTAACAGTTCCCATTCTTATTCTGGATTGACTAAGTAGTGTCTGTCCATAAAGTTAGTTTTTTGTCATTCCTGCGGAGGCAGGAATCCAGAAGCTATTGAAAACACTGGATTCCGGCCCAAGAACTGCCGGAATGACACGCAGGTAAGCAGACTTTATGGACAAACACTAAATAATCAATTACATAAACCCTTAACAGGATTTTCGCATCTTTTTCAAATAAACTCAATTTTTTCAGATATTTACAGAATGGCATGGTAACTGCTGCTTAAAAGAAGAATTCCTTGACCTTTCTGGATCGAGAAGACATTCCCTGAGGAAAAATCAGAGAGAGGTTGTCAAAAAAAGTAGAATCCTCTCAAAAAGGTTATCCTTTCTGAATAACCTTAGTAATTAAAAATCAAATTTGTGATATGCTATTAAAAAGGAGGGCCATATATGCCTTCAGTTGAAACCAGATATGAACATATTACGATTGATAAAAAAGAAGTGCCTTTTATTGCAGGAACTACCATGAAGGTAGTCGAACTCGTAGCTGAGAAAATAGCGTATGGATGGAATCCTGAGGAATTACACCTCCAGCATCCTTATTAAAAAATGGGTCAAATTCATTCGGCATTAGCTTATTACTATGACCATGAAGATGAACTGAGTAAAGACATTGAACATCGTTTACAAAAAGCAGCACAGTATAAAACCCCTCAAATAACCCCATTAAAAGAGAGATTAAAAGCCCGTGGGCTGCTTTAGTGCTTTATGGAAATAAAATTTTCGAGGCATGCAGATAGAAGAATGCGCCTTTACAAAATTGATGAAAAGGATGTAAGGAATACGATAGAATCTATTATAATAGACAAGGGATTAATAGTAGGAAAACATGAGAAAGTAAATTATGATTTGAAAAGCAAATACAGCTATCCGCTGAAAGTTGTATTTGTAATAGAAAATGACAGAATAGAGGTTATAACAGCGTATCCCTTGAAAAAGGAGAGGGTAAAATGAAGATATATTATGACAAAGAGGTAGATGCAGCTTACATAAGACTTTCAGATGAAAATCCTTCAGGTGTTATAGAAGTTTCTGAAGGAATCAATGTTGACACCACGGGTACAGGAGAAATTGTGGGCATAGAGATATTAGATGCATCAAAAAAGTTTCCGTTAAAGTCACTGTTTACCTGTGAATTTGACAGTGAATTACTTCTTGCAAAAACATAACCCTTTATAGGACTTAAGACTTCGGACTGAGGACTGTTGTCAGTTTTTACTGCTAAACCTATGTAATCAATTACATAAACCCATAACAGGATTTCGCATCTTTTTCAAATAAATTCAATTTTTTCAAATAGTTACAGAATGGCACAGGAATTGCTTTTAAAAATGTTATTATACAGGGCAATTTTTAAAATAAACAAAAAACTTATTACCAATAATGCGGTTTTTTAAGCGGAGGAAATTATGAAAAAAAGTATCTTGGCAATATCCCTTTTTTTATTCCTGTTCAGCCGGATGGCAATGGCCTATGACAGCGGACATGTATATATTAATGGTAAGATTGACTCTATTGGTTCGGATACCATTACCATCTCAGGCATTCACTATACGATCGATAAAAAATGCAACGTCGTCATTCACTATAAAGAACATGGCTCGTTTCATGAAAAACATGGAACATTCTGGGATGTTCATACCGGGGATATCGTTACCGCAAAAATGATAGGTGGTATCCTTTATGAAATTATCATTGAGGAGTGGAGGAGATGAAAAAAATATCATATATAAGTAAGTCCCTGATGAGTTTGCTGGTCTTTCTTTTCATTTCGTTACCTTTCTTGTGCCTTCAGGAGACTGAAGCAACTACCATGCAGGATTATTGTATCGTTCCCCCGTTTGTCTCACAGAGCGTTCCCCCGCTTGTCATGTTTGAGATCGGGAGGGAACATAAACTCTATTACGAAGCCTATAACGACGCATCCGATTTTGACGAAGACGGCAGGCTGGATGTAGATTACAAGCATTCCATTAATTACTACGGCTACTTCGATTACAACAAGTGCTATACCTATAGCAGCTCGGGAACCGGCCAGTTCACTCCTGTTTCGGTAACTACCGATAGATTTTGCAGTTCGGGACAGTGGAGCGGAAATGTCCTGAACTGGATCACGATGTCCAGAATAGACGTCCTGAAAAAGGTGCTCTACGGCGGTCATAGGGTTACCGACAGTAATGCTCAGACTGTGTTGGAGAGAGTTTATGTTCCTCAGGACGCCCACAGCTGGGGCAAGGAACTTACAGGAAGGCTGTGCTCAAGAGGTAGCGTATATACCTATAACTGCTGGAGGGATTCAGACTGTGAATCGGGTTACACCTGCGTTGATAAATCGACGAGCCTCATCGGCGTTGCTGCAGCAGATGCGCCAAATGACTGTTCCTATACATCATCAATTTCAAATATTGCAGGACAAATTTTAGTCGCGAGATATTCACACGATGCGGCTGACAGCGATCCTTTACAGTGCGGAGACGATCATGCAAATCTCATGAATTCATACGAACCCGAAAATTTGATCAACCATTTTACGGTAACAAGTTTTAGTGATGCAACATTGAATCCTGCTACAGACCATTATAATAATTACAATATCTTTGCTGTTGCAGAGTTTAATGTATCAGGAAGCAGTCCGAATGAAAAAGGAGACTGGAAGTTTGCAGTTGACGGAGATGAGGGGGTTGAAGTACAGGTGGATAACCAGATTGTAGCATCCTATTATACTTGCCATGGGACTTCCGGGGCTTGTGGCGATGCTACTACGCTAAGTGCCACCCCGTGCAGTGTGACACAGACCGGTACCATTAATCTTAATACCTCAGGTTACCACAGGCTGATTGTAAGACAGACCGAGAGGACGGGCATTGACGGCGTAAAAGTATGGTATAAACCAGGTAATCATAATGGTAGTTCAGATCCATGGATACTTTTCCCAGGGACGCGGACCATAAGGACTCCTAATATTGTCTCAGGGGCTGACTGTACTATTGAATTTCCTCAATTTATACAAACAGGGATACCGGTTATCGGGGTAGCAGGCAAACAGCACCTCTTCTGCAGTACAACCCTTTCAGATGGCGGCACTCCCATCATGAGAAAGATTGAAAACAAGACGAACAGGATATGGGAGTGGGCTTCCAAGGAAAGGCCGGTCTGTAATGACCCAAGTCATGACCCTAACAGTGATTATCCCTTTGGAAGCACAGTGCCCACAGACTATACAGTCAGGGTAGAGGTATGCAAATCCTCTGTCGGGCTTGAGCCGAACTGCAAAAATTATTCCGGTACATACAAGCCTACAGGCCTTCTCCAGAAATACGGAGAGGGAAAACTGAATGACAAGGTCTGCTCCAAGACCTTTACCAAAACATGCAATACAGATTCTGATTGTACTATTGCCACCGATGGCATGTGCATAGATAAATCGCAGATGTATTTCGGACTCATGACGGATTCTTACACGAAGAACCTCAGCGGAGGGGTCTTAAGAAAGAATATCGGGAGCATCACCGACGAGACGAATCTGAATAACGGTATCTTCCAGACATCGGAGAATGTTCAGGGCAATATCATTATTACCATGGACAGGCTTAAAACAGTGGGATTCCAATATTCCACTTATTCCTATGAGGCTTCCAGCGGCGGAAACTGCGGTTGGATAACAAACAGGCCCCTGAATGAGGGTGAATGCCGCATGTGGGGCAATCCAATAGGAGAGATGATGTATGAAAGCCTGCGGTACTTTGCAGGGAAAGGCGCTCCGACAGCAGCTTTTACCTATTCCACAACCGCAGACTCAGGACTGAACCTTTCCAAGCCGGACTGGGGATATAATAAAGGAAGCACCTGGTACCAGCCCTATGGATTGTACCCTTCATGCGCGCGGCCGTTCATGCTCATTCTCAGCGATATCAATACAAGTTATGACTATGACCAGGTGCCCGGCAGTGCCTTCAGTTCTTTTACTGAGGATGCAGCCTCGCCGCAGTTGAACCTTAATGTGTCAACATTGGCCGATATCATAGGCACAACGGAATCCATAGCAGGTCACAACTGGTACATCGGCGAGAGCGGAAGCACCAACGACTTTATCTGCTCATCCAAGAATATATCGAACCTCAGCACGGTGAAAGGTATGTGTCCTGAGGAGCCGACAAAGAAAGGAACGTACTATTCCTCTGCAGTAGCATATTATGGAAGAACCTTAATGCATACGAATACGGGAAAGCCTGATGTTAATACATACGCAGTAGCCCTTTCCTCACCGGTGGCTGACCTGAAGATAAAGGCAGGCAGTAACTATGTTACTATAGTGCCGATTGGCAAATCGGTGAGCGGATGTCTTGGTGTTTATGAAGCCTGCGCCGCCCACTGCACGTTTTCACAGGACTCACATGGACGATTTTTAAGCACCTGTACTTCAGGTGCCTTTTGCCCTTCCAACCAGATAGTGGATGTTTATGCTGATACAGTTAAATACGATTCGAGCAACAATGTCATTTATGCAAAATACAGGATCAATTATGAGGACGTTGAGCAGGGCGCTGACCACGACATGGACGACATCACAACTTACGAGATCTGCACACAGGCGGCAGTAGATGCAGGATATGGTACATGCGGCATAGATCTAGGTTCAAACATTCAGATAAAACTCAACGTTGAATATGCTTATGGCTGCATAGATCAGATTTCGGGTTTTGTAATCTCAGGCACGACAGAAGACGGGGTGTATTTGCCTGTGAGGGATAAGGACATTGTGGGGCCTGACGGCGATACGCCTGCATCAATTGCAAATCTACCGCTTAGCTGGAGTAAGACCTTTACCACAACCGGAACCCCGACTGGTTTCCTGAAAAACCCTCTCTGGTTTGCGGCAAAATGGGGCGGTTTTGATGATGTAGATGGAGATCATATACCTTTTACCGATTCTACCTGCGGAACAGCTTCTCCAAATGCAAAATGCGCTGAGTGGGATAAAGACGGCGATGGTATCCCTGATAATTACTTCCTTGTGGTAAATCCATTAAAGCTTGAGGAACAGCTTGATAAGGCATTATTGAGTATCCTCAGGCGTGCGTCTTCCGGAACAGCGGCCTCTGTTCTGGCATCCGGCGAGGGCAGCGGCGCTAACCTTGTTCAGGCTGTTTTTTATCCAAAAAGGATGTTTAACAAAGAGATTGACTGGTCCGGCACCTTACAGAATCTGTGGTACTATGTAGACCCGCTTCTGTACACTAGTTCAATCAGAGAGAATACAGTAGAGGATTCAGCATCAGCTAAGGATCTGAAAATAGACCAGGATTACATAGTAAATTTCTTTTTTGACGAGTCAGACCAGAGGACAAAGGCAAAACGTTATGCAAGTGATGCAAACGGTGTTAAAGGCGCACAGCAGACAACCGTCCTTCTTGAAGAGCTGAAATACCTGTGGGAATCAGGCAGTCTGTTGCATAGCAGGAATCTTGGCACAGATCCAAGGACAATTTATACAACTACAAATGGAAGCACGTTAACAAGCATCCCCTTCACAACAGGGAATGCAAGCACATTTCAGTCTCTTCTCCGGGCATCTGATTTGACCAATGCCCAAAATATCATAAGTTATGTTCGGGGAGAGAGCGATATAGATACAAACCTTTATCGTGACAGGACAGTAACAAATGGCACAACAACTAACCAAATCTGGAAACTCGGAGATATTGTAAGCTCAACCCCAAGGGTTGTCTCATGGATTGGGCTAAATGACTATCAGAAGAGATATGATGACCTCACTTATAGCAGCTTCCTGGACTCGGATTATTACAAATACAGGGGCAAGTTTATAAGCGGTACAGCCTATGGAAGCGGTATGGTCTTTACCGGAGCTAATGACGGAATGCTTCATGCCTTTAAACTCGGCTCACTCGAAGTAGTAAACGACACCACGACAAAGAAAGCTACCCTCAGAGGCGCGGATATGGGCAGGGAAGAATGGGCATTCATACCTAAAAATTCTCTTCCGTATCTCAAATATTTAATGGATAAAGACTACTGCCATTTATATTTTATTGATGCATCACCATATATTTTTGATGCGAGCATTGAATCTCCTTCGACTACAGGTAGTTACTGGAATTTGACCAGGACAGTTGATTCATGGAGAACAATCCTCATCGGGGGCATGAGGGTGGGCGGCGCATGCAGGGCCGTTGCCAGCACTTACGGAGTTCAAGCGCCTGCAGCCGATGAAGGCTATTCCTCTTATTTTGCCCTTGACATAACAGACCCGACAACCCCGAGCCTTCTATGGGAATTCTCCCGTCCTGCTGACAGAGATCTTGGCTTTACAACTACAGGACCAACGATAGTCAAAATAAGCGCAAGAGAAGTAAGCGATCCACCCACAGTGAGCATCCCCAAGACTGATAAGAACGGGAGATGGTTTGTTGTGTTTGCCTCTGGTCCGACCGGCCCTATAGATACGACAAAGCATCAGTTTAAAGGCTACTCTGATCAGAATCTGAAACTATTCATCCTCGACCTTAAAACAGGAGCGCTTGCGACACCACCCATTGATACAGGTATAACAAATGCATTCGGCAGTTCTCTTAATGGCGCCAGCATTGACTATGATTTAGACTACCAGGATGATGCATTTTATCTTGGTTATACAAAGGCCGAGTATACTCCTTTAGATGCGAATACTAAATGGACGAGCGGCGGTGTTATCCGGGTTATTACAAGAGAAGACCTTAATGGAACCAATGTCAGTGTTACAGGAGATACAGCCCTGAATCCGGGCAACTGGTTGGTGAGTAATGTAATAACAGGTATTGGGCCGGTAACTTCTTCTATTGGTCATCTTGCCCATTATCCGACTAAAAGTCAAATCCCGGATAAGGGGTGGCTGTATTTTGGCACAGGAAGATACTTTTTCAGGGAAGATGACATCAGTACAGCACGTACTATTTTTGGTGTAAAAGAGCTCTGCCTGTCAAAGATAAGAGACATTAATGATTCCGGCGACCCGGTTTGCGGCAGCAGCGATAACTTCAGTGGAGTTGGCACTCTCGATAACGTAACAACCACTGTACCATCAACAGAATCTCCTAATGGCTGGTATATAAATCTGGATCCTGCTGAGAGAGTCATAACAGACCCTCTTGCTTCAACAGTAGGCGCTGTATTTTTTACAACATTTGCTCCAAGCCCGGACATTTGTGAATATGGAGGTTCAACATATCTGTGGGCTATAAAATACGATACAGGCGGTGAAGTAGCAAGTTCATTAAAGGGCACGGCGCTCATACAGGTATCAACAGGGGTTATTGAAGAGATAGCTTTGTCAAGTGCCTTTACCCAAAAAAAGGCGACTAACCGGGACACAGGGGTAGAGGAAGCAACGGGGAGGAGAACTGCTGCCATGCAGGGAGTGCCTCCTATAGGTCAGGGTTTAGCTGTATTAACACAACCTGCGCCTGTAAAAAGGACTATACATATGAGGGAAAGATGAAACTAGTGTCCTGTCCCAGAAATAACTTTACTGAGGTTGTCATTCCTGCGGAAGCAGGAATCCAGTACCATAGCTTCTGGATTCCCGTTTGCACGGGAATGACGAAATAAAATAATGTATAGATCTGTTAGGGACATCACACGAGTGGCGGAGATAATCCCCCCTTACCCCCCTTTAGTAAAGGGGGGGCGGGGGGATTACTGGATAAATAAGAACGGGGTAACATTAATAGAGCTGATAGTTGTTGTTTCTGTAATAGGTATTCTTGTTATTGCCCTTGGCTTTTCTTTTCAGGGATGGATGGGAAAATACAGGGTGGAAAATCAAATAAAACAAATATATACTGATATTATGAACGCAAGAGCAAGTGCTATGCAGAGGAACCGGGCATTCTTCGCTGATTTTCCAACCACTACCTCATATAGAATCAGAGAGGATACAAATGAGGATAACCTTCCACTTGTCGTCGCTGGTGATACCATTCTTCCGACATATCCTAAAACAGTCGAATATGCTGTAACCTGGGCTGGAGGGACAATTAGTTTAGATACAAAAGGAATCGTGCAGCCGTCATTAACGCCCTTAGGAGCAACCCTATGTGTGGTTACCACAAATAATCCTGATTATGACTGTATTGTAATTGCGCAGACAAGGATAAACATGGGTAAACTGACAAACATTGGAGGAGCGTGTGATGCAACAAATTGCGTTGCTAAATAAAAAAGGCCTTAGCCTTGTTGAGGTAATGATCGCACTTGTAATATTCCTTTTTGTCTTCTTTGCCCTGATGCAGACTGCACTGGTGGGTATTGACGCAAACATGATAAATAGCTTAAGAAACGAGGCTGTAAATATAGCGGAGATGAGGATGAATGAGGCAAAGAGTATCCCTTTTAAGAGAATAGTACGAGACCCCAATTCCCTGAGCGCGGGCGGTTGTGCCTCCGCTGATTGTCCAACAGGATTTTCTGCAACAGGTGTTTGTGTTCCAAAGGATGTGAGAAGTATATCGAGTTTTAAATTTTGTACAAATCTGACATGTACAGAGTTCGGCGGAGATGGAGATTGTGCTACAGATGACACAGGCGCAGACAATAAGCAGGTAAATATTACAGTAGGGTGGAAGTGGAAGGGCGAAAATTATACCCATAGCATTACAACGGTAAGGCCAAGATAATGATTAAGCGAGAAGATGGATTTAGTTTAGTAGAGCTGATGATAACCATGATTGTCTTTGTGTTTTTTATTGCTGCGGCTTCTCAAGTGTTTACAGGCTTGTTAACACAATTCAAACAGCAGAGCAAGATGGCAGAGACAAATATAGAGGGTATGGTAGGGCTTGAAATGTTAAGGCAGGATATAGAGGGGGCAGGGTATGGGCTGCCGTGGTTCGGGCTTATTGCTTACAATGAAGCCGATGGCGACCCCTATAGCCTTAACGATTCACCTACAACAGCACCGAGGGCTGTCTTAAGTAAGAATAATGCAACATTTTCCAGTCCGAACAATATCTTTGACGGTTCGGATTATCTGGTGATAAAGGCAGTAAATGTAGGCCGAAATGATGCATGCAATAAGTGGACTGCATTAAGCAGTGCATTACCGTCACCGTATTTTAAAACGTGGACACCCGCAACTGAAAACCTGGCAAATAGTGACAGGGTAATCGTCCTTAGACCCGGAACCACAGATGCAGACGCCAGGACCTTGGTTGTCAATGGTTCTGCTTTTTCTACAACCCTTGGCGGCGTATCGTCAACACCCTGGCGGTCTACTGATCTCTCAGAGACGCGCTTAGTATACGGTATAAAGCCAGAAGGTACCCCAGCGAGTAATCCAAGGATGCCTTTTAACAGGGCGGATTATTTTATTTTAAATGCCAATGTACCTCAGAGATGTGCCCCCCATACAGGGGTTCTTGAAAAGGCTACTGTTGACCATGCAGACGGAGGGTTTACCTACCTACCACTCCTTGACTGTGTGGCTGATATGCAGGTCATATATGCATTGGACAATGACGAAGACGGAGACTTTGAGGATGGCGTTGGTGGTGATGTTTACAATGAAGATATTACGACAGTTCCTTTAACCGCCCAACAAATAAGAAAACGGGTAAAACAGGTCAGGGTTTATATCCTCTCCCATGAAGGGCAGAGAGATGCGACATATACTTATCCGTCATCAACGATAGATCTTGGCGGAGATGTTAGTTTAGGTGGAACTTTTAATTTAGCAACTAAAATTGGGGATCCTGAGTACAAGTATTACAGATGGAAGTTATATACAATAGTTGTAACGCCGCATAATCTGGAATAAACAGTAGACAGTAGGCAAGGAAAAGAACTGATGAAAACAAAAGCAGAGAGATTTGAGGACTTAGAAGTCTGGAAGAAGGCCCATAAATCGGGAGGATGCTTTATGGGCTTATTAAAAGCATACAATAGACAGCAAAGAAGGAGACAGCATAAAGGAGACAGCATAAAGGAGGGAAAGAAAAATTCCCTGTCTACTACCTACTGTATACTGTCTACTGAAAAGGGCATTGCCCTTGTAATGATATTGATATTGGCGGCAATTGCCCTTGCCATCATGGCGGGATTGATCTATATGATAACTTCCAGTACCCAGATATCAGGTATGCAAAAGAGGTACAAGACTGCCCTTGAAGCCGGCGTAGGCGGCACAGACGTTGCATATCAGTTTATTTCACTGAGGGGAAATTCAATTGATACCGCATCGCTTATCTCTACTTTTAATCCCATTAATCCTGCGATTACAACATCAAGTTCATGTACTGGTACAGACGCATCAGGTACGTTCTTTCCTGGGGGTACGTCCCTTCGTGGATTTGAGGCAAAACTTAGAACACCTTCAACCTCCTGGTCCTCAGCTTGTGATAAAGATAATATGTCTATTACTCCCAGTACTACAACTTCTTATGATATGAGATTTGATTTCGGAATAAGCCCATATCCTACATACAGGGTCTATGCAAAGATAGCGAGTACAGTTGAGGGCAATTCTGCTGCTGATAAAGGGTTGTTGGGAAAAGGAGTCGTAGCCTCCTCAGGCTCAGGTTCAGGTGAAGTAACAGTAATGAGTGTGCCGTATCTTTATACGGTAGAGATGGATGCACAGAATTTAGCTAATCCGTCTGAAAGAGCAAAGCTGTCTATACTTTATCAATATTGATATAAACACATGAAGTGTCATTGCGAGGTCGTATCAGCCGAAGCAATCAATTTTTGCAACATTATACCTATTGTTGTATAGTGTATAAATATGCTATTAATCTTTAAAAAACTTAAAACTTATTTAAGATTATTAAGGCACTGGATTGCCTCCGTCAATACGTAAGACGGATTCACGGGAATGACAGACTTTAAGTCAATTATAAATGTGTCATTCCTGCGGAAGCAGGAATCCAGAAATCTCAACTATTGGAACAAAGTTCGCTATGCATAAGTTTTTATGGTTCATACCTTTATTACTGATGCTATCCTGCTCATCGGAAAAGCCTGCTGAGGTCGGCAGTCAAAAGCCTTCAGAGGCAGGAGGTGGTGGCAGGAGTTCTGAAACCTCTCAGCCTCATGTTTCTACAACAGTTAGCTCTTATTCGTTGCAAATCGCTCCCACCAATGCCACCCGTAATTCAGCGATATACCTAATTGCTCAAGGTTTTAAACCTTCTGATGTAAAGATAGAGTGGTTTGTAAATGATAAAATAACCGGCAGTCCTGCAGTCTCTCAACTTAATACTGCAGAAACAAAGAAAGGGGATAAGGTTCAGGCTAAAGCAACAATACAGGGCAAAGAGGTGCTTTCCAACACTGTGCAGATAAAAAATTCCCCGCCTGTAATCAGCAAGGTAAAAATCCTCCCGGAGGTTTTTAAACCGGGAGATACCCTGAGTGTTGAAGTATCTGCGAGTGATGTAGATGGGGACGAGGTAACCATCTCATATGAATGGACTAAAAACGGAGAGCCTGCAGGCAACAGCAAACGAATAGAAGCGCCTCTCAGGAGGGGAGACAAGGTCTCTGTCAAGATAACACCATTTGATGGAGAGACTTACGGCCGTTCGGGTTTTTTAGACAGAGAGATAATAAATTTGCCGCCGATGATTATTGAAGATAAAAAATTTAATTTTGATGGAAAAATTTATACATATCAAATTAAGGCAACTGACCCTGATGGAGACCCCCTGACCTATTCCCTTAAATCTGCGCCTTCCGGCATGACCATTGATCCTTCAAAGGGGTTAATAAAATGGAATGTACCGCCTAAGTTTACAGGAAAAACTCCGATTACTATTTCTGTCACCGATGGCCATGGAGGAGAATCGCTTCAGAGCCTCACCCTCGAGATAAAACCGGAGAAAAAGTAGACACTGACACTATATCCCAAAGAGCAATGCAAGGCGGTAGGCCGCCATTCCACTGCCTAACGAGATGAGAAGCATGAAGATTAACGAGAAGAGGAACCACTTCCGGCTTTCTATTTCCTGCTTTATCACGGACACTGTTGCTGCGCATGGGATGAAAAGCATCAAAACGACAAGGAATGAAAGAGCCGATGCATGGCTCATCATAACCGGCAGGACGTTTCTCAGCCCTTTTTCTCCAACACCATAGAGCACCCCGAGCATCGCTATTGAGTCCTCCTTGGCGACAAAGCTACCCAGAAGGGCCACTATCATCCTCCAGTCCAGACCCATGACTGACCCTAAAGGTTCGATGAGACGCCCTATCCGCCCAAGCACGCTGTCCTCTATCCTCCCGCCGGGGATGTTGGACATCAGCCATATCAGTATGGAAAACCCGAGGATAACCGTACCGGCCCGCTTAACAAATGCCTTTGTCCTGTTCCAGACAACCATCCCTATTGTCTTGGCGTTCGGTTTGTGATACAGGGGAAGTTCCATTATGAAGGGCATTGGTTCCCCTCTCAGAAACAATCTGCTGGCAAGCATTCCAGAAAACCCAAGGGCTAATATGTTCACGGTAACAAGTGACCAGGAAATAAAAGCCGCCCGCTCCCTGAAAACCGCAGCAGCGACTAATGTTAGAACGGCGAGCCTTGCTGTGCACGGTACAAATGGCGCAAGGAATATCGTAAGAAGTCTTGCCCTCCTCGACTCGATTATCCTTGCCCCCAGAACCGCCGGGACATTGCATCCAAACCCGAGAAACATGGGTAGAAAACTCTTCCCGTGAAGCCCTATTGTGTGCATGAACCTGTCCATTACGAAGGCAGCCCTGGCCATATATCCGACATCTTCAAGAAACGCCATAAAGGCGAAAAATATCAGGAGTATTGGCAGGAATGTGAGGACAGTCCCTGCACCTCCTATAATGCCATCTATCACAATTCCACTGATCCATCCGGGAGCCCCTGAAAGAAAGTGCCCAGCCCATCTCGCAAAAGAGTTCACCAGCCGTTCCAGCAGCCCCTGCACAGGTGATCCTATCCCGTATGTCAGCAGGAAGGCAATGGCGAGCACACTTAAAAGTATAGGTATGCCGAAGACTGGTCGTGTGAGAACATGGTCTAAACGATCTGTCATGAGGACCTGCCCTCTCTTGAAGTGGGAGACAGAGGCGCGGGTCACAGCCTCTATCCAGTCGTATCTCCCACCGACAACAGCACGGAGAGAGTCCTCATGTTTAATGAGAAGCGACTGTATCCTGCTCCATTTTTCACCCGGCAAAATATCTTCCATCATCTTTAAAATCTCGGGATCTCCTTCCATCAGCTTTGTTACAACCCAGCGGGCTGTATATGGAGCAGGGATATGCTCTCTGGTAATTTCTATCAGGTTTAAAAAAATGTCTCTGTGATCCTGAGAGATATCCGGTATTTTAGGATCATATTTCAGTTTCCCATCTGCCAGGAGAATTACCTGTGAGAGGAGCTCCTTTATCCCCTTATTTTTCCTCGCAACCATCGGGATAACCGGAATACCAAGGCAATTTTGCAGGCTGTCAGTATCTATATGAATTCCCTGGTCCTCGGCTACATCCGTCATGTTCACAGCTACGATGACAGGAGAATCGAGAAGAAGCAGCTCGGAGAGGAGATACAGGCTTCTTTCAAGCGCTGTGGCATCTGCTGTAAGCACCATAACGTCAGGCCGCTCATTTATAACAAAATCTCTCGCAATCTTTTCTTCTTCAGAGAAAGCAGTAAGGCTGTATGTCCCCGGCAGGTCTACTATTCTCATCTCCACGTTATCGTATACGTGGATTCCTTCCTTTTTTTCAACAGTTTTTCCGGGCCAATTTCCTACGTGCTGGGACAGACCTGTAAGCACATTGAATACTGTGGACTTTCCAACATTGGGTTGTCCGGCAAGTGCAATAATTAGTTTATGCCTGCCGCTCATTCTACAAGCTGCCCTTCCTTCTGGCGTGATAAATCAAAGGCTACCAGTATTTTTGAGGCCTGCCCTCTTCCAAGAGCTACCCTTGTGTTGTTAACAAGCACAATTACGGGACCCCTGTTATTCCGCAGGACCTTGATCTCTGTGCCGGGGACAATCCCCATTCCCGCAAGTCTGCTTATTAAACTAAGCCCTCCGGATATTGAATGGATAAGACCTTCTTCACCTTCTTTAAGCGATGTAACCGGAAATGATTTCTTGTCCGTCTTTCTGTCCTCTATGCCTGATCTTGTCAAATCTTTTATCTTCTTTTCTTCTGACATTTCTTACAGTATCCCCTTATCTCGAGAGTGTGGTTTACTCCCCGAAAATTCTGCTTAGTACAGAGACCTTCCTTGAGTCTCTCGAGATCTTCAGAATAAAATTCTATGGTGTTCCCGCACATAATGCACAGCATGTGATCGTGGTGCCCATGGCCGAAGGTGTGTTCATAAATAGTGCCGTGTTCTGTTTTCCGCACCTTCTCTATAAGGCCACATTCACATAATAGGTTTAATGTCCTGTAAACTGATGCCCTTGATGCCTTCAGACCGGTCTCCCTTATCTTTAAATAAAGAGATTCAGGATCAAAATGGCCGTGATAAGAAAGTGTCTTCCGAAGGATAGCTGCCCGCTCTTTAGTAAAGCGCTGCCCTCTGTCCTTAAGGAAACTGCTGAAGATTTTCTTTTCCATTGCCCTGCCGGTTTCTTATTTGAGACTGATTCTCAGTTTCATTTTAAAAGATTGGGTGGTTATATGTCAATAGCTATGTCTAGTTCTGTTTCATGGTCATTCCTGCGAAAGCAGGAATCCCGTCCTTTCTGATTTTTTTCTGGATTCGCGTTTTCACGGGAATCGTTATGCCCCGAAAACTTTCGGGGGACAAAGGAGCATAAAAACATCTTTTATTCCCACTTTGGAAAAGGGGGATGAAGGGGGATTTTAAGAACAAATGTTTCCAGTTATGAGTCATAAAATCTCCCCTAACCCCTCTTTGCCAAAGAGGGGTATTTTCGGGTCAATGACGATTTATTTAAGAAGGACGTTTTTCCTGGGAGTGAATGGCAATCACGTTTGACAGTTTTTCTTCTAAAAGAGAACTATGATGCTGCTGATATTTTACATTTTTTAAATATTTATGCTATGGTGTATAGTTTAAAAGTTGGCAATATGCAAAATTTTAAATTTCTTGTAACGCGTTACGGTTCGAGGTAGGATTATTTATGATAAAGAAAATTGTCCTTGCTTACTCCGGAGGTCTTGATACCTCAGTGGCAATAAAATGGCTGAAGGAAAAATATAATACAGAGATAATCGCCTTCTGCGCAGACCTCGGCCAGGGTGAAGACCTTGAAGTAATAAAAGAAAAGGCATTAAAGACCGGCGCATCAAAGGTTTATGTAGAGGACCTGAAAGAAGAGTTTGTTAAAGACTATATATTCCCGATGCTCAGGGCAAACGCAGTTTATGAGGGTTCATATCTGCTCGGCACATCAATTGCAAGACCATTGATCGCAAAGAAGCAGATAGAGATTGCAGAAAAGGAAGGCGCTGAAGCCGTTGCTCATGGAGCTACAGGTAAAGGCAATGACCAGGTCAGGTTTGAGCTCACGTATTATGCGCTTAAGCCTGATGTAAAAGTTATAGCGCCGTGGCGGGAATGGTCCTTTAATTCAAGAAAGTCCTTAATCGAATATTCCCGGAAACATGGTATACCTGTTACAGCAACAAAGGAAAAACCATATAGCATTGACAGTAACCTGTTTCACATAAGCTATGAGGGCGGGATTCTCGAAGATCCCTGGCAAGAACCACCATCTGATATGTATACGATGATTGCACCGCCTGAGAAGGCGCCTGATAAGCCCGAATATATTGAAATCTCTTATAAAAAGGGCGACCCGGTTGCAATTAATAATAAGCGTATGCCGCCTGCAAAGCTTCTCAGCAGATTGAACTCCATTGCAGGTAAAAATGGCATTGGAAGAATAGATATAGTAGAAAACAGGTATGTCGGGATTAAATCCAGGGGTGTTTATGAAACGCCCGGTGGCACAGTGCTCCATTTAGCCCACAGGGCAATAGAGTCAATAATCCTCGACAGAGAGATAATGCACCTCAGAGACTCTCTTATAACACGCTATTCCGAGCTTATATATTATGGATACTGGTTTTCTCCGGAGAGGGTTGCTCTCCAGAACCTTATAGATGATATACAGAAAAATGTTACGGGCACTGTCAGGGTAAAGTTATATAAAGGGAACTGTTACATTGTCGGCAGAAAATCTCCTGATTCACTTTATCACCCTGAGCTTGCAACATTTGAGACAGAAGATGTATATAATCAGAAGGATGCAGAAGGGTTTATCAAGATCAATGCATTGAGGTTAAAGTTAAGAAGATTGAAAAAATGAACTACCCCGTAGAAGAGCTGCGAGGTATCGGTTACTAAATGTATACAAACGTCATTCCGCACTTGATGCGGAATCCAGTGTTTCCCGTGAAAACGGGAATCCAAATCCTTATAGTTCCCTGCTTCTGCAGGGACGGCGTCTGGATTCCCCGATCGAGTCGGGGAATGACAGAATATATGATCTATCTTTTACCCCGAAGCAGAGCTTTGAGGAGTTCTTTTGATTAAAGAACTTAAAAATTAAGGGTGAAAGTTAATTATTATTATGTCAGATATTAGATATTGGATTGCGCTGTCCATGATACAGGATATAGGACCTGTCGGGTCCAGGAAATTGCTTTCGGTATTCGGGACTCCTGAAAGCATATTCGATGCAGAGGTTGATGCCTTCCTTGCTGTGGAGGGTATAGGTATAAACAGGGCAAAAAAAATAAAAGAATTTTCATCATGGAAAGACGTTGAGAAACAGATTATGGTTCTGGAAAAAAAGGGGATAAAGGCCGTGAGTTTTTATGAGTCATCATATCCTGAAATGCTCAGGGAAATAGAGGATGCCCCTATGGTCATTTATCTCAAGGGTGATATCCAGCCTCAGGACAGATATGCAATCGCAATTGTTGGTTCGCGCAAACCAACACACTATGGGGAATCTGTCGCAGAAAATATTTCGGAGGAGCTTGCATCCATGGGCTTTACTATTGTAAGCGGTATGGCAAGAGGCATTGATGCCTTGTCACACAAAGGCGCGCTAAGCGCCGGCGGCAGGACTATAGCAGTGCTCGGCTCAGGGCTTGACGTGCCTTACCCTTCAGAGAACAAAATGCTGATGGATAGAATTGCAAGCTCAGGGTGTGTTATTAGTGAGTTTCCTCCCGGGACCCCTCCTGATAAAGAAAACTTTCCGCGTAGAAATAGATTGATAAGCGGCCTTTCTCTGGGGACACTCGTAATAGAGGCTACCTCTGAGAGCGGGTCTCTGATTACAGCACGATATGCACTCGAGCAGGGCAGAGAGGTATTCGCAGTACCTGGCAATATAACCTCATCTACTTCAGAAGGCACGAACGAACTGATTAAGAAAGGCGCCATACTCGCACGGAAGGCAGAGGATATTATTGAGGAACTTGCACCTGTTTTGAAAGGATATATAAGATCGAAAGATAAGGTCAAGGTAGAAGTTACCGGGGAAGAAAAGAACCTCTGTAACCTGCTCTCCGGAGAGCCAAAGCAGATAGATATTATTTCCCGGGAGAGCGGATTGCCGTCATCAAAGGTCCTCGGGATCCTTCTTGGATTAGAGTTGAAAGGCGCTGTAAGGCAAACAACAGGAAAGAGGTTTTATCTGGCATGAACAATCTTGTCATTGTTGAGTCACCTGCTAAAGCAAAGACCATACTTAAGATACTCGGAAAGGGATTTACAGTTAGGGCATCTATTGGTCATATAAAAGACCTTCCCAAGAAAGAGCTTGGGGTAGATGTTGAGAATGATTTTAAGCCTGTTTACACTGTAATACCGGGTAAAGAGAAAATTATTAAAGAACTTAAGAAGGCATCAAAAGAGGCTGATAAGGTTTTTCTTGCCCCTGATCCTGACAGAGAGGGTGAGGCAATCGCATGGCATATTGCATATGAAATCTCGGATAAAAAATCTTCGACCCCAAATGAGAAGATATACAGGATTATCTTTAATGAGATAACAGAACGGGCTGTGCGAGAAGCAATAAAAAACCCTGAGAAGATAGATATGAACAAGGTTGATGCCCAGCAGGCCAGAAGGATACTTGACAGGCTTGTTGGTTACGGACTCAGCCCCCTTCTGTGGAGAAAGGTGCGGAGAGGCCTTAGTGCAGGACGGGTACAGTCTGTTACGGTAAAACTGGTTGTGGATAGAGAGCGAGAGATTGAGTCGTTCAAATCTGAAGAGTACTGGAGCATAAATTCAGAATTTGAAGGCTCCAAACCTCCAAAGTTCTGGGCAAGACTCTCTCAGATCGATTCAAGATTCAGGATTCAGGATTTAAGATTTTTAATACCGAATGAAGATACCGCTACAGTTATTCTAAATGATCTAAAAGATAAAGAATTTATACTAAATAAGATAGAGCGCAAACTAAGGAAAAGAATGCCCTATCCTCCCTTTATCACAAGCACTGTACAACAGGAAGCAGCAAGGAAACTGAGATTCACGGCAAAAAAGACAATGGCAATAGCACAACAACTTTATGAAGGCATAGAACTTGGTAAAGAAGGCGCTGTAGGACTTATAACATATATGAGAACGGATTCTCACAGGGTAGCTCCAGAGGCACAGGAGTGGGCAAGAAAGTTAATTGAGGGGGTTTATGGAAAAGATTACATACCTGAAAAACCTCCTTTTTATAAGAGCAAGGCATCTGCACAGGAAGCACATGAGGCAATAAGGCCCACATATCCTGATAAAAGACCGGAAGCAATAAAACAATTTCTTTCAAAAGAACAATATGCACTTTACGCACTGATATGGAATCGTTTCATATCAAGCCAGATGACACCGGCACAACTTGAACAGACAACCCTGGTTATTGACAGCTTGCAAGCTGGCCAGCCCGTCAGCTTGTATGAATTTCGGGCATCGGGAACAGTAGTCCGTTTCGCCGGCTTCATGGCCCTGTATACAGAGGGGAAAGATGAGATAGAAGAGGAAGAGGGATTGACACTACCTGCATTAAAAGAAGGCGAAACATTAAGACTAATCAATTTACAGCCCAAACAGCATTTCACTCAGCCGCCGCCGCGTTATACAGAGGCAACGCTTGTGAAGACACTGGAAGAAAAGGGTATAGGCAGGCCAAGCACCTATGCAGCAATACTTTCAACCGTACAGGATAGAAAATATGTCCAGAAGACCGATGGTAAATTTTCCCCTACAGAACTCGGCATTGTTGTAAATGATCTTCTTGTCGAAAGATTTCCTGAACTCATAGATGTAAGTTTTACTGCCAAAATGGAAGATGAGCTTGACCGTATAGAAGACGGAAAGATGAAATGGGTAAAGGTTGTAAAGGCTTTTTACAAGCCCTTCAGCAGTGACCTCGCAGAGGCTATAAAAACTACAGGCAGAGTTAAACCAAAAGATATACCTACTGAAACTATATGCGAGAAATGTGGCCTTCCCATGGTCATAAGGTGGGGAAGACACGGAAGATTTCTGGCATGTTCCGGCTTCCCTAAATGTAAAAATACAAAACCCTTAGAAAGTCAGGAGCCCGGAGTTAATAATCAGCAGCCAGTATCACAGCAGACTGATGAAGTATGCGAGAAGTGTGGTTCACCTATGGTAATAAAATCAGGACGCTATGGAAAATTCCTTGCGTGTTCAAAATATCCTGAATGTAAAAATACAAAACCCCTTTCCACAGGGATAAAATGCCCTAAAGATGGAGGAGATATTGTGGAGAGGCGTTCAAAAAGGGGAAAACCGTTCTGGAGCTGCAGCAACTATCCCGAATGCAAGTTTGCCACATGGTATAAACCCGTTTCTAAAAAATGTCCCAAATGTAATGCTGATTTCCTTCTTGAAAAGCGTGATAAGGAGGGACAGACAATACTCTTCTGTCATAAAAAAGAATGCGGATACAAGGAAGTTGAAAAAGCGCCAGAAGAGGCAATCCCTGTTGAGGCTGTTTAAAAGCCTTTTTTAAAATTTACCTATAATACATAATAAATATTTATGCCTTTCGCTCGATGCGATATTTTTCGACAGTTCTAAGCAAGTTGTTAAAGGCAGGACATAGTATTTTCACTCATTCTCGTCCCGATAAGATCGGGACTCCGAGGCTTTTGCCTCTTTATTTTAAAAATACTCTTTCGGACTATCGGCAAAAGAAACCGTTTAAACACTATGTCCTGCTCGATAGATGAAGGTAACTAAGAACTATTGACTGATGACTTTATTTATAATATGAGACCCATAATCATAGGAATCGGCGGTGCCCACAGTGGCGCTGGGAAAACCACTATTGCTTCATTGATCCTTAAAAGGCTTAAGGGTTGGGGTGCAATAAAATACACAAAAAACTCCCTTTACTGCTCCATAACAGATGATCTGAAAATCCTTTCAGAGAAAGGTAAGGATACAAAGAGATTACTGGATTCCGGAGCTGAAAAGGTGCTCTGGGTCCAGTCATCCTTCTCTGAACTGGGAGAGGTTCTTCCAATGGCAGTGGAAATGTTATCTCATCTTAAGGGTGTTCTAATTGAAGGCAATGGCGCGATAGAGATTTTGAAACCTGATATTGTGATATTTGTATCTGGAGCTGAAGGAAAAATCAAAAAAGGTGCAGAAAAGATCCTTAAAATGGCAGATGTTGTTATCTTCGATAAAAAGCCTCCGCAGGGAATACCTAAAAATGCTAAAAGATTTCGCAGGGATGATGTGGAAGAATTCGTAGACTTTGTGATGGGACTTGTAAAATAATGCGAGGAGAAAAGATAGCGCTGGGTCAAGAAGTCTCAACTTTTATCAATTCCTTCCTCAAAATCGCATAGCAATTGATTCTATCTGGGTGCGACTTCCACCTACCTATACGTAGTTATTAGGAGTTAGAACTATTGCGGTTTACTAAGAGAAGAAGCTTTGCTTTGTAGCCCCGTGTCTTAAAAATGAATGTTTCCCCATTAGGCTATAATAGAACCGTCTAATTTCCTTCGTTGTATTTTTGATAGAATTGAGCGGCAACCGCCGATAAGGAACAGCTCGGCGTTAGATCAAGGAGCTTTACTTCATTATTTTCAAGCCCTGTTGTACGTACTCTTCCTCTGTTATAATGCCGTCTCCGTTCTTATCCCAATACTTGCATTTGCTCTCTCCTATTTCTTTGTCTTTCCACGGTGAAAGACATTCATCTAAGCTAATTTTGCCGTCATTATTTTTATCCACTTCGGAGAGCAGCATATTGTATCCCGTTTTTAGCGCTTTGACTTTTAATGCCTCTCGATCTTGAGCTGAGACAGGATTTATCGTCAGTGCCAGGATCAGGATAGCTGTGAGTAAAATGATGATGTTCATTCTATACATTTTAGATCTCCTTTCGTCATACAGAAATGGTTTGATTCCATTCCGGTAGCCGGGTCGTTTATAATTTTGTTATACATCCCTTGAAATTTCTCTGAATATCAAGATAGGATTAATGAATGCCAGTAAATAAGTTTGGTTTTCTGGTTCACCTTCTTATATTAGGTAATATTTAAATTTCCCCGTTTCTCTTCTCATTTATCATGTGTTTTCATTTAAAGCCTAACATTATCTTTTATACAACTTATATTATATGTAGAAACAATAATACTTTCAGGCCTCTTCGTCAATGACTGTTTAGAAGAGGAAGAACTTAATAAGTGTCTGGCACCTCTGAGAAATATGTTGGTTGGAATAAAGAAAAAAATATCCTGTCGTGTAGAATCTAAATTTACACGCTGTTAATGGATAATTCTATC
>JBGQLV010000014.1:0-39987 GCA_041500225.1 Thermodesulfovibrionia bacterium
TGTCTTACAAAGGTGCTGCTGGTAAAGCTTTTTCTGCATATATGCCTGCCTTAAAATGAATGAATTGCTTTTTTTGGGTTAATAGATAAAAGGCGGGGCATTGTGTTTGAACGGCTTATTTTGCCGATAGTCAGACAGTATGGCTCATAAAAATAAAGAGGCAAAATCCTCGGAGGTCGGAACGACCGAGAATGAGAGAAAATACGATGCACCGCCCTTTATCAAGATTAGAACTGTCAAAAAATATATTATGAGCGAAAGTCAATCCTGCTTGTAAAGAAATTTATGTCTGGATCAGGGGAAATAAAAGCTGGTGTTAGCTCTACAAAAGTCGTTAAAATAAATCGAAAATGACCCGAAACGATTTAAATTATTTCAAAAAATGGTTCTCAGATTACTGCAAATCCTTCTATTCATCCGATATTGAGGATCAGAAGAACATCTATCTTAAAGAGCAGCATACCTTAAATGTATGTGAGAACATAACCGAGATAGCCAAAGAACTATCTCTAAGCAACGATCAGATAATTCTATCTGAGGCAGTAGCCCTTTTCCACGATATCGGAAGGTTTCCGCAGTATGCAAAATACAAAACATTCAGGGATAATATCTCTGTCAATCATGGGCTTCTTGGAGCGCAGACACTACTCGGAAAAAAGATTCTTCAGAATCTTCCTGATAACGAACAGGGATTAATTATCCAGGCAGTAAAATTCCACAATGCCTTTTCTATACCAAAAACAGAAAAAGAGGATATTGTTTTTTTCATCAAATTAATAAGAGATGCGGATAAGCTGGATATATGGCGTGTATTTATAGAATATTATGAAAGTCCCGATGAAAACAGGGCCTCAGCAGTAGGTCTCGGATTGCCCGACATTCCTGAATATTCAGAGGATGTAATATTATGCCTTTATAAAAAGAAGATTGTATCTCTGTCAAAAATAAAGACATTGAATGATTTTAAACTATTGCAACTGTCATGGATATATGACCTGAATTTTAAACCCTCCTTTAGATTACTGTTAGAAAGAGATTATATAGACAGGATTACTGTAAAGTTGCCGCAAACAGATGAGATTCAAAAGGCATCATTTTTCTTAGAGGAATTTGTGTTTCAGAGATTATAAAAATACTGATTATCAGTGCGTCAATGATGTTTGCTTTTTTAATTTATGCGAAAGCTTGCCGATGTATTTGTTCAATGGGTGTGATCTTTTAAGGAAAGGAAGGGGAGGTTGTCTCCGTATCCCGAGTTTTTTCAGTTCATTAAAAAGGTTTCTGTTTCCCATGTCTATCTCAAGTCCCTTTTTAAAAGAAGCGTACGCTTCTTTCCTTTTATTGGCTGCAAGATAAGCCTTTCCCATGTTTAGATATAAAATCGGGAAGAAAAACTCTTCACCAAAAGGCATCTGTTCTTTCAGAATCTTGAAGGCATGCCTGCAGGTGTTTACTCCTTTCGAATAATTTTTATTCACAATTGCCTCGAGACAGCCTTGATATGACCAGATAAAAGGGTTATTTGGGTAATGCTCAAGGGCGTCAGTCAGTAACTGCAATGCTTCATTTTGATTATTTCTTCTAAAAAGGTCTTCCGCCTCTTTAATGTAATCCCCATATGTTTTATTTTGCGCAACCTTTTCCGCTTTCAAGGCTTTTATAGCCTGATGCTGCTGACTCTGCACAAGCTCTGTTAACCTTTTATCAAGGTCTGGTTCATTCAGGATATTCTTGTAGCTAATCTTTTGCGAGGAGATCACCTCTCCTTTATGATATATCCGGGTTATCATAAGAGGGTTTTTTATTCCAAGATCTTCCGAATCTATTAAATACTCCTCCCCTGCCAGATTTATCTTTTTGTTGAACTCTTTGCGAAGCTTGGATGTAATTTTAACAGATTCTTTATTCATCAGAGAAAAAAAGCCTCTTATATTTTAGCAGTTTTACTAGCGCGCCCAGGAGGATTTGAACCCCCGACCTGCGGATTCGTAGTCCGACGCTCTATCCATCTGAGCTATGGGCGCACCTATTTTATTGCTATAATACCACAGCAATAAGCATAAATGCAGTGTGCCATTTTATTTATCGGCCTTGCTGTTTGCTTCATCGTTTATTTTAGAAATAGCCTCTCTTGTCCACTGTCCTAAAGGTTTTTCGTGAAAATAGCCTTTTATATAAATCTGCACTTTTTCTTTACGTTCTAATAATTTTTCAAGAAAAGGCAGAGCAGGTTTAAACCCCGCTTCTCCCACTGCCCATGCTGCCAGACCAAGGGTTTCAGCATCTTCGCTCCGGAACACTTCTAATACTATATCCTGAAAAAAAGTTATGGCTTCGGCTGAGAGTTTACCCATTCTCCCTATCCCCCAAAGGCCACCTTTTATTAAAGGCGGCTCTTCAAAGGCATGGGCGATCATCATGCTCCCATAAGGGTCGAGCAATTCAGGGATATCCACAATAATTTCGGCAATGGTCTGAGGAGCACTCCAGCCGATCCCGCCGGATTCGTCCATTATTGACCAGAAAAGGTTTCTGATATAATCCCGCACTTTTTCTTTTTCCCCTGCTTGCCACCACCTTTGCATAAATTTAGCCACAGTTTCAATGGCAGCCCAGCGTAGTCTTTCATCAATATCGTAAAGGCTAAACCGGAGTTCTTTCCAAAAGTGTCTGTCCTTCTCGCATAGCTCAAGCAAACGGTCGTAATCTCTTTGTTCCAGAAGATCCCTGACCCGCTGCTTTATTGATTTATCCATTTTTCATACTTAATATAGTAAAGATAAGGTTCGAAAATATCTTATAGTATAGTGTCTTAGAAATGACTCTACACATATTGTCATTCCGGACTTGATCCGGAATCCAGTCTTTTGAATCTGGATTCCCGCTTTCGCGGGAATGACGGCTCTCTGAGTATTGTAACGCTGTTAATGAGACACTACACTAGTTGTATTAAACCACAACCAAGACAGGGCAGATGTGCTGAAAAAGCTATACCAGCGATTCCTTGTAGTCCTTCAATGTGGGCAGCCAGCCTTATGCCAAAAGACACTAACTGTTAGGTTTGCAGTCATGTGTATCCTAATTAAATCTTATCGCTTTGTATGGGTTTTTCAGCATGTCTGCCTGTCTTTTCCTGGAACGTTTGGGTCATTTCATTATCACTATCGTAACCCCATTCCCTCCTTCAAATTGCTTTCCGCTTCTGTATTGCGTCACGAGGGGATGTTCTGTAATGTAATCGCGTACTGCCTTAAGCAAGGCACCGGTGCCTATTCCGTGAATAATGGTAACTTCTTCAAGACCAGATAGAGAGGCATGATTCAGGAAAGGTTCGAGCCTTGATAAAGCCTCATCAACCCTCAGACCTACAAGGTTCAACACAGATGAAATCTTCTCTTCAGTTTCCTCATCCTTTTTAACAACTGCTGCCGACTCAGGTAATTTACCCCTCTTAAGGCTTATATCTGATATAGGTACCTCTATACCTCTGCTCCCAATCATCACTTTTATTCGGTTATGCTTCTTATCAATTTTAACTATTTTTGCATCATATCCAATGGACCTAACAAATACCAAATCCCCTTCCCTTATTTCGTCCATCGATAATGAAATTTCTTTATGAAATTCTTTTAATTTCTCTTCAACCTGCTGCTGAGTTTTTTCAACCTTCTTTATGGCCTCATGTCTTTTCTCCCTTTTTGCCTCTTCAAGGATTGCATGCACTTGCCTCTTTGTAGCCATGATGACATCTTGAGCCTCGTTATATGCCTTTTCCAGTATTTCCATTTTCTGTCTCTCTGCCTCGGCAAGCCTTTCTTTTAAGCTTCTCTCCTTCTTTTCAATTTCATTAGTCTGCCGTTGCAGCTCATTAAAGGCTTGTTCGCACTGCAGCCTCTTTTCCTTTAATTCTGACAGGAGATTGTAAAATTCCACATTCATATTACCCTGTAATTCTTTAGCAAAATCAATAATGCTTTCAGGCAAGCCATATCTCCTCGCTATATCAAGGGCATGAGCTTGACCCGGTTCCCCTACTGTCAATCTGTATAGAGGAGTAAGGGTATTCTGGTCAAACTCCATGGAGGCATTAACCATTCCTTCTGTTCTGTATACAAACCCCACAATATCTGTAAGATGTGTAGTAGCAAAGACGAGAGAACCTTTTTCTTTTAAATCTCTTAAGATTGCACATGCAATGGAAGCACCCTGAACAGGTTCGGTTCCTGTACCCAGTTCATCCATCAGGACAATCGTCTTTTTCGCCCCAGCGAATCTCTGAGAATCAGCCTTCTTCAGTATCTCTGAGATATTGGAGATGTGGGCAGAGAAAGTAGAAAGGCTGCTTTCTATGGATTGCTCATCTCCTATATCAACGAGGAGTTCGTTAACAAGGGGAAAGGCAGATGAGGAATCAGCGGGCACTGGTATCCCTGACAGTGCCATGAGCAGGAGCAGACCTACTGTCTTAATGGTTATGGTCTTTCCTCCGGCATTTGGGCCTGTTATGACCATCACTGAGTTTTCACTGCCGAGGCTGAGGTCAAGAGGAACGACTTCTTTTATAACACCATCCTTCTGCAACAGCATGAGTAGCGGGTGTTTTGCTCTTACCAGTTTGATCACAGATGAATCATTTATCTGTGGAACATCCATTTTCAGGAGGTCAGTAAATCTTGCGATGCTATTTAAGACATCGAGGTAAACGATCGTCTTGAACTGTGCCTCAATTTCATCCACTACCTTTCTTATCCTATGGCAGATATCTCTCAAGATGCGTATCTCTTCTGCCTTTTCTTCAGCAATGATATTTTCTAACTCATTGGCAAGCCCTATTATTTCTAACGGCTCTATAAACGCCGTCTCTCCTGACTTAGAGACATCGTGCACCACACCTGATACCTGTCCTTTCGAATCCATCCTTATGGGAATGACCCACCTTTCTGCCCTTTTTGTGACGAAGTTGTCCTGCAAAAAGGGGATTACCTTCCTTTCCCTTACTATCTCTTCCAATCTCTTCTTTATCCTTCCATCCAGGCTCCTTATACGGGTTCTTAGAAAAGAGAGAGTGGTTGAGGCAGCATCAAGGATATTCCCCTCGTTGTCCAGAGACCTCTCCATAGTTTCAAGTATGCCGGGGAATCCTGTTAAATGTGATGTCAACTCCCTTAATAAAGGGAGGCCGGCTCTTTCTCCAATTTGTAAGGATACATCAGAAATTATCCTAAGAACAGGCATAAAGGCAATAAGTTCACTTGAGTCAAGGACCGCACCTTCAGGTTTTACTTTTTCTATAAACTGAGATATGTCCTGGAAATGAGACAGTTTGAGGGGGGTTCCCTCTTGAGAAAGTCTCTGTATCTCCTGTATCTGACCGAACCTCTTTTCTATATCTTTTCTGTTATTCAGAGGATGGACTTCAAGGATAGATTTTTGAGCGGTATCACTGTTGGAGAATCTGGAGATTACATTCAGGATTTTATCGAATTCAAGGACCTGTTCAGAGATTCGCTGAGGCGAAAAAGATTCCTTTTTTATCATTAAGGTTATGGACTAAGAAATCTCCTTCCATTTTTCCCTGATCCACTTTAGAATACTGTCATAAGACGGCGGCGTTACTAAGAACACCTCTATATCCTTTGGAAACTGTAACCTTACCCTGTCTTCATCCCTTATAATAAAAAGGCCTGCTTCCCCTTCAGAGAGGTTGCTTTCTATCATTTGCAGGATGTGCTGAAGTCTTTTATCTAAAAGCTCTGTGTAAAACTCAAGAACCTTGGTAAAAACCTCTTTTGTCCTCACCACTCTCAGACAATTTCCCCAATCCATAAAAGGACCGAAGATTTCTTCACTTTCAACCGGCAAAAGAACAGCTTCTTCTTCAATCTTTTTCTTAATGATCTGGAGGGCCCGTTCATTAGTCTTAGCTAATATATTGAGGGCTTCTTCACCTTGGACATAGATGTTTTCACAGAATATCTTTTCCACCTTCCCTATCGCTTCAAGTCTTTCTAATTGCTGAGTTACTTCATCCCAGTATTTATTAAACAGTTCTTTATATTCATCTGGCGCATCCTCAACAGGATAAACATTTGGTATACAATAAAGCTTCCTCTTCCCGGCAAAGCTTTCCGCCGTTGGCTTTTCAATCTGTCCTAACTCAACCATATGAACCTCTCTTTTGTCATTACTCAATTATTTTAACTTACCCTTAATGCTGCATGAAATTGATCTATACCAGACTTAACTGTCAGAAAGAATATTTCAGCAATTAAATACAGAACATGTATGAAGGCTAAAAGCTCATGAGATTCAGGAACAGCACCATCATGCCTTATCCTCGCAATAATCTGAAATACACGTTGAAAATTGGATAAATTAAAAGGTGTTCTTCTTATCCCTTTTTTATACCTTCTTTCAATATAATGCCATATTTTGGATGCTCAAAAGCGTGAATTGAGGGCACCTTTGCAAACAACCATGCCCACTGTCTTCCAGGAGGAGGAAATATTTGTTTGCCGCCTTCAAAAACCCTTATTGACAGCGCAGGGTTATTAGGCTGATTTGATGCTGAGCTTAGGTTAAGACCCTCCATTCTAAAGTCAGGGAGAAACTCACCAACAGATATCTTAAGATTGGAATTCGGGACTGAAAAATCACTGTTTAATTTCACTGTGTATTCCTGTCTTTTCTTTGCAATCTTATCCTCAAAAATTATCTTTGCTGCGCTCCATTTGCCCTTAACAGAATCAGGTATTATTATTTGTGATTTACCCTTTGGCATCATCATGCCAGGTCCTGGAACTTGCTGCTGTCCCTCTGGAGATATCGGACCCTGCATCATTGGTCCAGGCGGCATTGGTCCAGGCGGCATCTGTCCTGGTACCATAGGTCCAGGCGTTTGCGGAACAGGCGGTTGAGCTTCCTTTTTCTTACATGCACTTACTGAAACAGCCAATACAAGACACAACGTTACTGCTAAAACCTTTTTCTTCATACAATCCTCCCTTTGCCTTCGGCAGTCATAAAGTCAACAATCATTAGTCATCAGATAAAGATACTTTTTGACTTTTAACTTATGGCTACCTTTAATTTAAACTTTTCGCTTTTTACTGTATTCACAATCAGCTTTCTACTGTTCACTCATCACTGCCGTCTAATGGCGGAGAGGCAGGGATTCGAACCCTGGGTGAGGTTTTATCCCCACAACCGCTTAGCAGGCGGCTGCCTTAGACCAGCTCGGCCACCTCTCCTCAAGCAAATATTATACTAACAACTTAAATTGAACTTTGTAAAGAAATGTGCCCGTGTCACCTTATCCTATATCCCGATGCACGATGCTCAGATCTATCGGATGTTTTTTAAGATAACCCTGCATTCTTTCTACGATGGCCGGAGAACGATGATTCCCACCTGTACAACCAATAGCAATTGTCAGGTAGGATCTGCCCTCCCTGATATATAGTGGAATAAGAAAGTCTATTAACTCCTTCATTTTATTCAGAAATGCCTTTGTTACTTGCTTCTTAAAAACATAATCAGAAACTTTTTTATCTGTCCCTTTCAGCGCCTTTAATTCCGGGACAAAATTTGGATTGGGCAGAAACCTCACATCGAAAAGCAGGTCAATGTTCTGGGGCGTACCGAATTTAAAGCCAAAAGAAATAAGGACGACTGTCATCAGCTTTTTACCTTTTTGTCCCCTGTAAAGAGATGTCACAAATTGTCTTAGTTGATGTGGTGTGTAAGAAGATGTATCAACTATTCGGTCTGCTTCCTCTTTCAGAAGAGAAAGCCGTTCCTTTTCTATCCGGATAGCGTCTTCAATATTCCCGCCGAGCGGATGAGGTCTGCGGGTCTCTTTAAAACGTCTCAAAAGTATATCTTTCTCTGCCTCAAGAAAAAGGATTTCTGTCCTGTATTTATTCCTGAGGGTTTTTAGTACATTACCGATTTCAGATAAAAATCCTTTTTCTCTTATGTCAATACCTATCCCTATTTTTTTTAGCTCTTTGTTTTTAGACACGATTGAAACAAATAAATCGATAAGCGCGATAGGAAGATTATCTACACAAAAAAAATCAGAATCTTCAAGGGCTCTTAGTGCAACAGTCTTACCAGAGCCGGAAAGGCCGGTTATTATGACTATGGTTGGTTTCAATCTTTTAAATATTGATGCCTGATGCAAGATTCACGATTCATGAAAAGGGAAAAGTTATTGAGCATTCTGTATCTTGTATCTTGCTTCATTATTTCACCGGCTCTATAAGGCCGAAATTACCATCCCTCCTGCGATATATAACGTTTATATCTCCGCTATTGTCATTTGTAAAAACAAAGAAGTTTTTGTCGAGAAGGTCCATCTGCATAGCAGCCTCATCCGGGTTCATTGGTTTAAGCTCGAACCGTTTATTTTTTATAATCCTGCCCACCTCTGCAGTAGTTGCAGCCTCTGTTT
Organism: Thermodesulfovibrionia bacterium; assembly: GCA_041500225.1. GTDB lineage: Bacteria > Nitrospirota > Thermodesulfovibrionia > Thermodesulfovibrionales > SM23-35 > 0-14-3-00-41-53. The sequence continues at coordinate 8,456 of JBGQLV010000014.1, forward strand.
CTGTGGTGCCGGCCTTTCCTTCAGATTTTCTATGTGAAACAAGTTTCTCTTTGTATTTTTTTATCTGTCTTTCGAGTTTTTCTACTACCTCATCGATTGACGAATACACCTCACCTGTAATTCCTTCTGCCTGTATAAGCACCCCGTTGGCCTTGAGAAGGACTTCTACTTTATGTCTGTATTTTTCTACGCTGAGAGTAACAATAGCCTCTGAAATATTCGACATATAACGATCAAACCTTTTAATCTTTTTCTCTGCATAGTCTCTTAGAGCAGGTGTAATTTCAAGATGCCTTCCAGTCACGATAATATTCATAAGCCCTCCTTTTAGTTAGCCGAATTTTCTTCGATGTGTTTGAGATGGTATCCCCATTCCCTCCCTGTATTTTGCAACAGTTCTCCTGGCAATTATAATGCCATTTTTCTTTAAGATCTCTCCTATATTCTGGTCGCTAAGAGGCTTTTGGGAATCCTCTTCTATCACAATCTTCCTTATAATATCCTTTACAGATGTAGACGAAACACTCCCCATACCACTTTGTAGTGCGCTGCTGAAGAGGAACCTGAAACAAAAGGTCCCATGTTCGCACGACAGATATTTGCTCGATGTAACCCTGCTTATTGTGCTCTCATGCATATTTAATACTGATGCAACATCCCTCAGGGTTAAAGGTTTGAGATATTTTATGCCCTTATCAAAAAACTCTGTTTGAAGACTTAGGAGACTCTCTGTTACTCTATATATAGTTCTGTCCCTCTGATCAAGACTTTTTAGAAGTCCAACAGCAGAGCGTAGCTTCTCGACAAGAAACTGCTTATCCTCTTTTGAAACCGCATTATTCTGTTGGATGAGTTTTTTGTAAAAACTACTGACCCTCAATCTCGGCAGACCTTCATCATTTAAAATAATCTGATATCCGTCTGCTGTTTTAACCAGGAATACATCAGGGACAACATAGTTTGTATTGTAGTTTGAGAAATTTCTGCCTGGTTTGGGTTCAAGCCCTTCAATAATCTTTACAGCGCTCATAATATCTTTCAGGGGCAGGTTGTACTGCTGAGCAATCTGGGGATATTTCCTTTTTTCAAGTTCATCCATGTTGTTAATAATTATCTTTTCTACAAGGGTACCACCGAGGTTCAGCGCCTTGAGCTGTAAGAGCAGACATTCCATAACGTTTCTTGCACCCACCCCTATGGGGTCAAAACCCTGTATCAAACTGAGTGCCTTCTCAACTGGTTCTCTCTGAGTCTTTGTTCCATCTATTATCTCCTCTATAGATGCCCTCAGATATCCGTTTTCATCTATATTGCCTATTATGACCTCCCCTATCTTTCTTATGCTTTCCGGATCATTTGAGAACCTTAATTGCCAAAGGAGATGGTCATAGAGGTCTGGTCCTCTGGTAAGAAACTGTTCAAATGATGGGGGAGATACAGTCCCGGGATTGAAATATCCCAAATCTTTTCCATCATACCCCCTTTCTTCAAAGTATTCATCTACCGTGAAATTCATAAGCTTTTCGAGCGGAGCCTCTGCATCCTCTTGTGCCTCCTCAATTTCTACAGACTCTTTCTCCTCTTGTGTAAGCTCCTCTACGGGTATTTCCTCAACAGACTCTTCAAGAAATGGATTTTCTATAAGTTCCTGACTGAGAAACTCGGAAAGTTCAAGATGTGGCAATTGCAGCAGTTTTATTGCCTGCTGGAGTTGAGGTGTAAGTATTAACTTCTGTGATAGCCTGAGTTCAAGTCTGCTTTCAAGAGCCATTAAAGTGTAAACTCCTCTCCAAGAAAAGCCTCTCTGACCCTCGGGTCTGCTACAATTTTGTCAGGTCTGCCCTCTTCAAGTATCTCACCGTTGCTAATAATATATGCCCTGTCTGTTATAGAAAGTGTATCTCTCACATTATGGTCTGTTATAAGTATCCCGAGGCCTCTGCTTTTAAGATAATTGAGCATCTTTTTGAGTTCTATTATTGCAATAGGGTCTATACCTGCAAATGGTTCATCAAATAATATAAACCTTGGTTTTATAGCAATAGCCCTTGCTATTTCAGTCTTCCTCCTCTCGCCTCCGGAGAGCTTATAGCCATCTTTTTTAGTAAGTTCTGTAAGGTTAAACTCCTTTAATAACCGGCCTACCTCAACATCAATCTCATCCTTGCGGAGTCCTATTATCTCGAGTACTGCCTTTAGATTATCTTCAACTGTGAGTTTCCTGAATATAGATGGTTCCTGAGGCAAGTAGCTTATCCCCATCATAGCCCTTCGGTACATTGGAAGCCGGGTTATATCTTCATTGTCGAGAAAGATTTTTCCCTGATCAGGTTTTATAAGCCCTACCACCATATAGAAAGTAGTCGTCTTACCTGCGCCGTTAGGACCAAGGAGACCTACAATCTCGCCTGTGTTAACATAAAGGTTCAGATCCTTAACAACATGCCTTTTGCCATAATTTTTTGAAAGCCCTTTTGTCTCAAGGATGTGCATAATTTACCCGGTTCCTTATTGCTCTTTCTTTTTAGTCAGGAAGACCTTGCTGTTTTCAACAAGGAACTGGTCTTCATTCAAAAGGTATGTCATCTTCTTACCCGTAACAACATTTTCGCCATCTATAGCCCGCGGCTCACCTGTAAAGATAACTTTTTCTCCATCGGCATAATAAGTGGCTTCCTTAGAAGTAATAATCCTGTTCTCTTTAATTAATTTAACCTCTCCTGCTGCCTCAATCTTCGTAACATCTCCGGTATCTTTATTATAGTATACGAGCATCCTATCCGCATAAATAGTAATATCTGTTGTCCTTGCAACAACAGAATGTTCAAAAAGGGCAGTATGGGCTTTATTATCCGCAGTTAGTATCTCAGAAGTAATAATTATCGGGCCTTTTATCTTTTTTGCTTCTTCCGCAGAGAAAACATTTATAGATAGCAAGAAAAAGATAACCAGGGATCCGCTGAGACGGAAAAGATTATTTATGAAAAGTTGCCTTGACATCATTTAATATACTTACTTTTTGTCCTGCATCTGCCTTCATGCCCTTGCCTTCAACTTCGAACCTTTTGCTTTCAAACTTTATCCTGCCATCTGTCTTAATCTCTCCAGAAGAAGCCTCATAATCAATTGAGTCTGCTGTTATTGTGTAATCCTTTGCCTCAGCCCGTACAATACCATCAGTAGTGAAGCTCTGTTCTGAAAGATTATATACGCCTTTATCAGCATAAAGTACAAGGCCATTTTTCTGCATTACCATGTTAATATCACTGAGTTCGGCCTTATTTTCACCTTCTGTAAAATCTGCCTTCTTTGCGCTCAGCGTCCAGATAGTAATACCATTCTTCTTATGTAATATCTTGAGACCCTCAATAAAAGAGTTCCCTTTTATCTGTAAATCCCGACTGATTTCACTGCCATTTCTTAGCATAACAAAAAGCATGCTGAAAAATAAGACAGAAAGCCCGATCGCTAAAATCTTTTTCATACAAAATTTTATCATACAGTGAAAACTATGTAAACCTATGATTCAAAAAGCGTGAGAGAAGATTTTGTTGCAAAAACCTTTTTACCTGTAGATAATATTAACAAATCGAGCGATTCGCAATTTTAAATGTAGCCGCAACCTTTAGGTTGCGAGATTTTATTACAAATTTATCAATTGTACCCACTGAAATGGTTGATAAACGCAGGCTAAAGCCTGCGGCTACCAAAAGGGCTTTTGCAAGAGCATAATCACAAGTTAAAAATGATTACATTCGATGATTTCAAAAAGTTAGATATCCGAGTTGGAAAGATTTTATCTGGTGAGAAAGTAAGCGGAACAGATAAACTGATGAAATTAGAAGTTGATTTCGGCACAGAAAAAAGACAGATGATCGCAGGAATTGCTCAATTTTTTGAACCTGACCACCTGATTGGAAAGGAAATCCCGGTTCTTTTAAATTTAGAACCCAGAAGTTTTAAAGGAATTGAGAGTCAGGGAATGATTCTCGCAATAGATGTCAATGGGAAACCGGTCCTTTTACATCCTGAGAGAGAAGTCCCTCCGGGAAGTGTTATAAGATAATCGTAAATCAGGTTAACGATTGGAATTTTAAGGGTTCTGACTTTTTTGAGTATGGCAGGTGAAGCAGCCGCCAGAGCCACCTCCGCCGGCAACCATGTTACTGTAATTCCATCTGAGTATATCTGCATATGGGGTAGCATGCGCAGAATGACAGGAGAGGCACATGACAACATCTGTCCCTGGTGTAACTATATTGCTCATAGAATCAGGAACTGTTGTCCTGGCAACAGGGGCCTCTACACTGTAAGTTGTATATGCTGAATATTCACCACTGTTGGGTAAAGTTATATCGGTCGGGTGCCTCGTGAAGGGTGAAAGAGTATCACCACCTATCCCTGATAATACATGAAATTGTCCATGGCATGTAGCACAGAACCCGCTTATTGTGTAATTCACAGGACGTATTTTCATGGTAAAAGGAGGATTGGTATCATGACAATCATTGCAATCACTACCCACCATAGGGGAAGTCGCTCCAAAATATTCATTATGACTATTTTTATCCTTGTTCTGCCACTTATCCGTCGTATTTTCAAGACCTTTTACACCCCATAAGAATCGGTAGCTGTTATAACTCCCAGTAGCGGTGTTGCACTTACCCTCTACGTTTTGATGGTGAGCACCCTTTAAACTTGTTAGCCCACTCCCACTTGCACCAAATTGGCGCCATCCATGGCAACCATTATTCCCAGCGCATGTAAGTTCTGTATTTCTGGCTGCTGGAGAATGAAACCTGCCTGGTGCGTCGGTAAGGACGGTCTCATTATAAGCGGCGCCTAAATCAATTACATTGTGTCCTGCGCTATTTTGGTCTGCTGTTACACGGGATTTTGCTCCGGTAATATAGGCAAAATTCCCACCAGCTAAATCCCCTGTAGCATCTGTGTGATAGACCTGGGGAATATCACTTCCCCCTAAGGTTACAATTTTATTCGCGGTACCCATACCATGACAACCAAGGCAGTTACCACGAGTTAATGCACCATATGGACCGGTACCTTTCCATGACTGACCGGTGGCTCCGTACGTAGCCATAGCAGTTCCATTCTGGCTATTATGCATGGTATGACAGTTGGCACAATTACCGGTAACCTTGGCATCAGCAAAGCCATAAGCAAGGATAAGAAAAAAAAGTATTATAAAACCTATACTTAGTACCGTTTTTATGTTTTATCTCCTCTTCCCTAAATAAATATTTTACTATTAAATATTATTTTTGTCTGTCAGGAGAGTTTGATATTTTATATTATTTATATAGAGAACATCATAAAATACTAAGCAAATATTGTGCCAGGTTTTGTCTGTCAGGAAAGTTTGATATTTTATATTATATAGAGAAACCTATGTAGTCGTCTATGACCCGTAGGGTAGAGAAATAATACCGTCGATGACTCATAGATAAAGGAAAGGTATTAATACCATGTTACCACATAAAGATCAGTTCAGTGGCTGTCTGATTGGCCAATGTCTGGGTGATGCCCTTGGTTTTGTTGTGGAAGGTTTTTCACCAGAGGCATGCAAAAGGTATGTAGAAGATATTCTAAAGACAGAGAGGGCTGGAGAGTTCGGCCATTGGCCATTTCCTTTCGGACAGTATTCAGATGATTCACAACTTGCCCGTGAATTTATTCAAAGCTATGTTACCTGCAAAAAATTTGACCCTAGCGACTATGCAGAACGAATAAAGCTTATCTTTGTTGAGAAAAGAATTGTAGCTTTTGGGTATTCAACAAAGGAGGCGGCAAAAAGATTATGTATGGGTATCTCATGGGAAGAATCCGGTGCGCCTGCTCCTTCAGCAGGAAATGGCAGCGCTATGCGAGCTGCTCCTGCAGGCTTGTTCTTTTTTGACAATCCACAGATGCTTATTCAGGCAGCATATAATCAGGGCAGAATTACTCATAAAGACCCGCGTAGCTCTGCAGGAGCAGTCGCGATTAGTGGTGCGGTTGCCTTGGTGCTTCAGGAGAAAACAATAAACCCTGACTCTTTTTTATCAACTCTTGCAGATTGGTCTGGTACGATTGAACCAGGCTTTGCTTCTGAACTTAAAAAATTGATTCAATGGTTATCCCTTCCACCTGAAGAAGCTGTAACCTTTATCTCTAAAGCAGGGCTTGATTCTGACTATGTTGATGATGATGAATGGAAAGGGATATCTGCATTTGTAATCAGCAGTGTTCTTTGGAGCCTCTATTCATTCCTCAGGACACCTGATGATTACTGGGAAACCATCTGCACAGCTATAGCAGTAGGCGGAGATGTAGATACAACAGCAGCAATGGCAGGAGCAATCAGCGGCGCCTATCTGGGAATTGGTGCAATACCTTCACATCTGTTACGTTTTCTGACAGACAGGAAGACATGGGGGTTTGACGAGCTCGTTGAATTAGCACACCAGTGCTATGAAATAAAAATGCAGCAGGTCCAATGAATATCATTTATAAAAGCCAATAAAGCAAACTTTTAACCAAATTCCTCTTTACATCCCTTGACAAAATACTACATTTTAGTATACATATGTATATATGAAAGATTTAACAGAAAAACAGAAAAGAATACTGGAATTCCTCGTAGAGTACACCAAAAGTCATGGATACCCTCCAACTGTCAGAGAGATAGGGGAGCACTTCAGGTTTCTATGGGCTGCTGCGAGAGGACATCTTCAGGCACTTCAGAGGAAGGGTTTTATAAGAATAAACCCTTCCATATCGAGAGGGATAGAGATTCCAGGTATAAAGCCATCAAGTGGATTCATGCTCCCTGTTGCAGGAAAGATACGGGCAGGCAGGCCGATACTGGCAAGAGAGGACATCGATGCTCACATACTAATTGATAAATCCCTATTCCCCCATTCAGATGCGTTTTCTTTGAGGGTAACAGGAGACAGCATGATAGAAGCAGGGATACTAAATGGAGATTATGTGGTAGTAAGACCGCAGAAGACAATCGGAAACGGAGAGATCGGCGTTGTCCTTATAGACGATGAGGCGACAATAAAAAGGGTTTTTAAAGAGAGAAAGAAAATAGTCCTTAAGCCTGAAAACAAAGATATGAAACCCTCTATGCATAATCCTGATGAAGTGAGCATTATAGGCAGGGTTGTGGGAGTGATAAGGAAGATATGATCACAGGGATTCAAAATATAACGGAGGCAGGTGCTGGAGAATAATGACACTTTGGAAAGAAACCATAAAATCCCCCTCCGTCCCCCTTTGCCAAAGTGGGAAATATTACCCCTCTTTGGAAAAGTCGGTACGACTCGCAACCGAGAGGGGTTAGAGGAGATTTTACGAATAGACAGTGCACCTTAAATAGTGTCTGTCCATAAAGTCTGCTTATCTGCGTGTCATTCCGGCAGTTCTTAGGCCGGAATCCAGTGTTTTCAATAGCTTCTGGATTCCGCATCAAGTGCGGAATGACAAAAAACCTGAGTTTATAAACAGACACTAAATAACAATGGAAATCGGAGAGACCATAAGCGTCGTCGCTTCATTCGGCCCGCCGTACAAGATAAGGCCGGTGAGATTCAGGTGGAACGGCAAGCTCTTTGAGGTTAAAGAGATTACCTATTTATGGCAGACAAAAGAAGGGCAAAACAGGATTTACCATTTCTCGATATCAGATGGAAAGACATTGTATGAATTGAGCTTCGATATATCTTCACTTCTTTGGAAGCTCGAAAAACTTGAGGCGTAGGCGTAATAACTTCCTCCCCTTTCCAATGACCTGCCCCCCATCATTGTACCACAGTCAAAGTTGGACGCAGCGACTCATAAACAAGTAATTTAGTCTCTGGAGCCGGTGGGGAGAGTCGAACTCCCGACCAGCTGATTACGAAAAACCCCAAGAATGGCTACAGTCAATGATTTCAACGATGCCGCACTCGATGCGCAAATCCAGCAAATCGTGCAGGCCCCAGCGCGAAGGCGAGTCATTTCCACAGGAATCGGTAATGAATGATTTAAAAAGGACAAATGGGCTTGATCAGGGGCCTCTACTTGACTATAGGGTCCGGGCTTTATGCCCTGGCTCTGTGATTGATCAGATTAAAAATAATTGCATACTTTTAAGTAATATTTTATAATATGACTATCCAATATTATGAGATGGAGGTAATATGGCGCTTGTAAAAACATCAATCACAATTCACGAGGATATTCTGACCGAAGCTAAAAAAATAACTGACAATTTTAGTTCACTGGTTTCAGATGCGCTCAAAGAATATTTAAGAAAGAAAAATGTTGAGAAGGCGATTGCCAGTTTCGGCAAGTGGCAAGAAAGAAAGAAAGCGAGTGTCGATATCGTGAAGGAAATTAGAAAAGACAAAGGGCGCAGGTATGCAGACCGTAATCGTTGACACAGACATTGCCATTGACTATCTGAGAGGTTTACAATATGCAAAAGAGCTGATGCTATCTTTATGGGATAATAACACCGCATATTTAAGTATTTTGTCTGTCTATGAACTCTATGCCGGCATGAAAGACAATGAACTTATCGATACCGAGAATTTTATCAAAGCGTGCATTATAGAACCGTTGACTCTCGATATCACTAAGAAGGCGGGGGCGCTCTATAAAACATATCGAATGCAGGGACTTACACTAACCTCTATTGACTGTCTTATCAACGCAACTGCAATTGTCACGGGTCATAAGGTCGCGACAAAGAATACAAGCCATTATCCGGACAGGAAAATACTTTTCTCTATGGAGGCTTGAACATACATGAAAGACCTGACAGGTAAGACAAGCGGTATTATTCCTCATGAAATAATCGAAAATAAAATCCTTCTTATCCGGGGAAGAAAGTGATGCTTGATAAGGATCTGTCTTACTTGTACGAGGTGGAAACAAAAGTTTTAAATAGAGCGGTGAAACGTAACATCGAACGTTTTCCTGAAGATTTTATGTTTCAATTAACGAAAGAGGAATTCAATAACTTATCCCTTTGAGGGAATAGTTGCAAACCGCCTCTGGCTCATAAGTTGCCCAGGACTTTTTCTTTGGCATCCCACCAACCGCCACCAAGAGCAACAAAAAGCGCGACAGTGTCCTGAAAGCGCTGGGTTAGTGCATTGAGATAGCCGATCTTAGCCTGATGGTACTGACTGTTCGCGATAAGAACTTGCAGATAGTTGGCGATGCCGGCCTGGTAATTTGCCTGTATCAACCGCAGCGCTTCCTCTGCAGTACTTAGTGATTGCGACTGGGCATGGAGGGTCTCAGCATCATGCTCCAGTGCCCGCAGGGTATCGGCAACCTGGGCAAAGGCGCTGAGGACGGTCTGACGATAGTTGGCCAGGGACTGATTATAACCTTCAATGGCTGCTCGTCGCTTGGCCGACAATGTCCCACCATGGAATAGTGGAGAAGTGAGGTTTGCGCCCAGGCTCCAAAAGCTGCTCATATTTTTGAAGAGGTCCTCGATGGAAGTGTTGTTCAGACCGTATGTACCGTTTAAAGTGAAGCTCGGGAATAACGCAGCCGTAGCCACTCCAATATCGGCGCTGGCACTATGTAGCTGAGCCTCAGCCGCAAGGATATCAGGACGCTGGCGTACCAATTCTGAAGGTAGTGTTATCGGAAGGTCAGATGGAAGCGTGAGGTCTGCCAGATCGACTTGTGGCGGAGTCCATTCCGCTGGCAGGTGACCTACCAGCGTGGCAAGCAAGTGCTCAGTCTGGCTGAGTTTCTGCTTGAGAGGCGGGAGAGTTGCTTCAGTAGCAGCCAACTGACTTCGGAGGCTGAGCACATTCGAGTATGAGACTGTGCCCGCTTGCGCCTGTATTTCGGTAATCCCGATTTGTTCCTTCTGTAAAGTGATGATTTGCTCGGTAGCTTTAATCTCAGTGTCATATGCCGCCCGTGCAATAATAGTGTTAACAATATTGCCCGACAGAGTGAGATAAGTGCCCAGAACGATATAGCGCTGAAAGTCCACCTGGGCCTGCAGACTCTCAACTGCGCGGCGTTCGCCGCCAAATACATCGAGGGCATAACTGACCGTCGATGTAAGTGTGTAGAGATTAAAGATCTTGCTTGCAGAACTTCCACCGAAGCGGGACTGGGAGGACTTCTGACGCGTGGCATCAAAACCGGCATCAAGCTGGGGATAGAAAACTCCGTAACCGGCTCGCAGGCTCTCCTGGCTTTGGCGTAAACTTGCCTGCGCCGCCTGCAGGTTCGGATTGTTGGCGATGGCCTCCTTTATCACGTCGTCTATCTTGGAGGAGTTAAAAAGGCGCCACCAATCTGCGGCGATCTTGGCACCCTGTTCGAAGTGCTGCGCCTGACCGTCTGCAGGGATTGTCGTGGTAGGATCTACCCCATGGGTGTATCGTTCAACCGCGGGCGGTTCGGGACGAACAAAGTCCGGTCCCAGGGTACAACCCGTGATACAGAACAGGAGTATCATGTACAGCCATCCCATTGCTCTCTTCCTTGTTCTATTGGTATATTAACAATTGATTACCATTATTAATTGTCTCATAATAATAAAGACACAATTCATATAGTTGTCATTCCGCGGCTTGACCGGGGAATCCAGAAAGCAAAAGATACTGGATGCCCGCTTACGACCTGCGGGCATGACGGATAAGAGACTTTGTACGTCAATTCTTTTTTGTGACAATTAATAATTTCTTCCATTCCGCTTATTTCTCTCCGATATAAACATCCACAAGTTGCCCCGGATAAACATAAATGTTTTTTGGCCTCTCAAACCTGAATATTACCGGCAATACTCTTACATCTACCCGTTCAGTCCTTTGGCTGGATAATTCAATTTTAGGCGAGACATAAGGCTGTACTCGCACATATTGCAGAGGAATGCTGATATTCGTGCCTCGAATGAACATTTGCGCGTGCATTTGTGATGCCTGAGGCAGTCTGTTTATAAGTATCTCATCAATATAACATCTGACCCCGATGTAGGTTTGCGAACTCCCCATAACTATCACAGGGTTAAATCCCTGCGTATAGGTGCCATATGCACCCTGCGGAGATATGTAGCTGCCAACCGCAGCCTTTATTGATAGAATCACTCCGTCTACCGGCGCTTTTATGGTGTACTTCGCCAGTAGGGCATTTGAAGCCGTGAACGCTTTTGACAAAGCATTGTACTGATTTTCCTGGTTTTTTATATCATAAACCCAGGCCCCGGCTTTGGTGAGTTCGTACTGCTTCTGGACGACTTCGAGATTTGCTTTTGCCACTTTGACTGCATTCACTGCATTATCCAAAGCGTCTTTACTCACTGATCTCGGGTCCAATTCGTAAGACTTCCTTTGCTTATCCAACTGGTCCTGCGCGGTTTTGAGGCTTGCGCTCGTGAACTCTACCTGGGCCTTTGCAACTTCCAGACTTTCTTTCCTGGGCTGGGCCTTGAGTTCTTCCAGTAGGGCCAGAGCAGCTTCGGCTTGAGACTGCTGCTGCTGGACAATAGCCTTTTGAACGGAATCATCCATTATGAGCAGCGGAGTTCCTTTATGTACGGTTTCTCCTTCGGCAACCAGGATTTTTGTGATGGTTCCTGATACTTCAGGGTATATGTTGATATTCTCTCCACTTGTCTGGTAGCTTTCAATAATGCCGTTGGCATAGATGCCTTTTGCATAAGGATTTGGAGCCGGATTAAACACCGGAGGCTGCGGCTTTTTTTGCATACCGTATATGTAGGCACTTACTAAGCCGGCTATAATACCTATAATTGAAAGGGAAAATAATACCTTATTCCTCACTTAACCCTCCTTTTTCAACTCCTGTGATCTTTCCATCCGCCATCTTCATTATCCTATCTGCGTATTCAAATATCCTGCTGTCATGTGTAACAATTAGAATAAACCGATTGGCATTCAATATGTTTTTCTTTACAAAATCTACAATTCTTCTTCCTGTGTCCCCATCCAAAGAAGCTGTTGGTTCGTCAAGTATCAGGATATCAGGACGACTTGCGATTGCTCTTGCGATTGCCACCCGTTGCTGCTCCCCTGTACTTAATTTGACAGGAGGGAGGTGTGCTCTTTCCTTGAGCCCTACTATTTCCAGATACTGCATAGCCATGTTTATGGATTCATTCCAGTCGAGCTTTTTCAGAATCAGGGGAATTGCTACATTCTCGACCGTGGTCAGACGTGAAAAGAGATGATAATCCTGAAACACGAATCCTACCGTATTCAATCTAAAATCGGCGATCTGGTCGCTCGTCAAACTCCAAATCTCTTTATCTTCTACTATCACAGCGCCTGAATTCGGTCTAAGAATTCCCGAAATCATACTCAACAATGTTGTTTTACCGCTTCCCGATGGGCCTTCAATGAATAGCATTTCCCCAAAGTAGGCTTCAAAACTGACGCCTCTCACTGCATAAGTTTTGGTTTCTCCTTCTCCAAACCATTTGACCAGTTCGCTTGCTCTAACTGCTGTATTAGCCATATTAACCTCTAAAAATGTCGAAAGGCTCTATCTTGATTACTTTTCTGATTCCAATATAACTTGAAATGCCGGCTATTATGAGTACCATGATAAAAGCGAGTCCGAGATTTGTACAGGTTATCTGGGCTGCATAGCTTGGTAACCTGAATTTTGCCATGGCTATCAAGAGAGAGGCTAAGCCAATACCCAGACCATAGCCGGTGAGGGCTGTAAAAGTCGCCTGGAATAATATCATATATACAAGCTCGTATCCTTTGGCCCCTATCGCTTTTAAAGCTCCGAATTTTTCGAGATTCTCCAATATAAACGTATAAAAGGTTTGTCCCGAAATAGATAAGCCTACTACAAAACTTATTACCGTCATTATTAGTACATTAGTACCAAGGCCTGTTTGGTACATATAAAAATTGGTAATTTTGCGGATAAATTCATCTTTCGTCAGTGCTTCATACCCAAGCAGTTTTACTTGCTGTTTAATGTGTTGCACTGCGTAGCTACTCTTAGGTTCTACCAGAATATATGATATGGTATATCTCGTGGAGGGTATATACTGAATAGCTCTTTTATATGTTGTGTAAAGGGTCGGAATTCCAAATAATCCTCCGGTAGTGACTTTAGCGATACCGACAACTACTCCCCGGTGATCGTTTATCTCAAATTCTGCACCAAGCTTAGGATTTTCAAGCTTGCGGAATTCTGCATCCCGAACTACAACAAAAGCGTTTTCTGCATAGATATCCTCAATTTGTCCCTCTATGAGCTCAGGTCTGCCAAACAGACTGGTATCGTCCAGCCCTAATATAGTTACCGATTGATAGGCACCGCTTCGAAGCTTTACAAGTGCACCTCCGGAATACAGAGGCACAGCATATTTGACTCCGTTTATGCTCCGTACTGCGTCTAATATATAATCCGGCATCGGGATACTACCCGCGACGGTATTTACCGCCGGGTCCATTACCCAAACTTTAGCTCCTATGTTTACTACGGTGGAAGATGATCTATGCAAGATACCGGCAAACATTGATGTCATCATAACCATCAAAAAGACCGCAAAGGTTATCCCGACAAGCAATGCGGCAAATTTCCCTTTGTCGTTTACTAATAGCTTATATGCGATTCTCAGGATTCCTCTCACCGTTGGTCTCCTTATTCGCCGTCTTCCGGCTTATGCGGTATCACCAGGATTTGAGTAAGTTGCGATTTTTTGTCCCAATGACCGCTCATAGAGCCCGCAATTAGTGTAACGTCACGCTCATCGGAATTTAAGCTGCTATGTAGAAAAGCATACACTTATTATATTCTACGGAAGGACAAAAAAATAGTGGGATAATTCCCTTTTTAGCAGAAGTCATTGCGTGGTCTGACAGTATTTACTGGAGCCGGTGGGGAGAGTCGAACTCCCGACCAGCTGATTACGAATCAGCTGCTCTGCCTCTGAGCTACACCGGCGGAGGGTGAGATGATAAACCGTTAATATCCAATGCGAAGGCTGGTATCATAAAGCTTCTGAGGCAACATGCCTTCTTCTGAAACCGGTATCGGAGGGGTTGAAACCTTATTAGACCTTGCTACTGTGATAAAGATGCCCTCAAAATAAATAATGCCGATATCTGCAATAATTTCCCTTGCAGGACTAACATCGATGTAACAGCTACCTATCCTTTCATTTGCAGCTATATCAAAATAGCTATTTGCGTTCATGCCATCGAAATCAACACCTGTGACGTCATATACCCTGATATTAAGGTTACCTGTAAATATTGTAAGTATATCTTCTCTCACTTCCCAGTAAGTAAAAAGTTTATTAGGGTCAACGGTTATGAGAGTAATAGTGTTTTCTCCATACTCTGGTGGTAGTGTTTCCCATGGAGTGGGTGGAATTTTTTCTTCTATCGCATGATAAAACTCTTTCTTCTCTGCCTCAACTTTAGCCTGAACCTTTTTCTTAGGTATTTTAATAGGTTTCTTTGTTTCGACTTCCTTTGCCTTTTCCTCAATCTTGGTAATAACCTTCTCTGGTTTTTCAATTACCTTAACAACAACCTTTTTAGGTTTTTCAATTATTTTGGCAACAACCTTCTTTGGTTTTTCAATTACCTTAACAACAACCTTTTTAGGTTTTTCAATTATTTTGGCAACAACCTTCTTTGGTTTCTCTTTTACCTTAACAACAACCTTTTTAGGTTTTTCAATTATTTTGGCAACAACCTTCTTTGGTTTCTCTTTTACCTTTATTTTAACCGCAACCTTTTTCTTCGGTTTCTCAGTTATTTTCTTGGGTCCAATTTTTTTTGTGGCTTTAAGGGGGGTCTTTTTCTCTTTTGTCTTAGCCTTAACCTTTTTCTCTATTTTAGTAACAACCTTCTTTGGTTTTTCTTTTATCTTAACCTTAATCTTTTTCATGGTAATAGTTTTCTTAGCAGGTCTAAGGGAGATTTTTGGTTTTTTCTTTATCTCCTTTTTCTTTGATTTCTCAGCAAATTTTTTGGTTGTAGCCTTTTTCTTCATAACCCCTCCTTAAGGGAATATTCTACCTGAATTCAACATTAAAGTTAAGTAAAGGGTGGGTAACTACTATTTCAATGTGCCTCTGCCCAGTTCTTCCCATGATTGATATCCACACTTACAGGTACGGAAAGCGTTATAACACCTTCCATCTCTTTTTTAACAATGTCTTTCACTGTTTCAAGCTCCTGTGCTGGAAGCTCAAATAAAAGCTCATCATGAACCTGAAGAATCATCCTTGTTTTTAAACCCCTATCTTTAAACTTTTTCCATATATTTATCATTGCAATTTTAATAATATCAGCTGCAGTCCCCTGTATGGGGGAGTTTATTGCAAACCTTTCAGCCTGCTGTCTCATATTGGAGTTTTTGCTTTTTATCTCTGGAATTGCACGTCTTCTTCCAAAAAGCGTTGAAACATAACCTTTATTCCGTGCCTCTTCAAGGATTTTTTCTATATAGTTCTTAACACCCGGATGTCTATTAAAATATTGTTCTATATATTTTTTTGCTTCGTCCCTCGATATACTCAGCGCTTCTGATAATCCGAAAGGTGATATCCCATAAATAACTCCAAAATTCACTGTCTTTGCAATCCTTCTTATATCAGGAGTGATCTTATCTATCGTGATACCAAAGATTTCAGACGCTGTCCTTGCATGGATATCAAGGTTATTCCTGAAGGCCTCGATAAGACCCTCGTCATTACTCAGATGGGCAAGAATCCTCAATTCAACCTGTGAATAATCCGCCGAAAGAAGGAGATTACCTTCTCGTTGCGAGTCGGTACGGTGCGACCGAGTCGATTCTGACTCGATTCCGACTCCTGCTATGAATGTCTCTCTTATACGCCGGCCCCACTCGCCTCTTATCGGAATGTTCTGTAGATTTGGGTTACTACTGCTTAACCTTCCAGTAGCTGCTACTGTCTGGTTGAATGAGGTATGTACACGTCCTGTTTTTGGATTGATGAGAGTTGGAAGAACATCAATATATGTTGTCTTAAGTTTGCTAAGGCTCCTGTAATTAAGTATCTCCTGAGGAAGTTCGTGGGATTCTGCAAGCTCCTCAAGTACACCCATCTCTGTAGAAAAACCTGTTTTTGTCTTTTTCCCTGGCTGGAATCCAAGGCGATGAAATAAAACCCTGCTTAGCTGTTTGGGTGAGTTGATATTAAATTCTTCCCCGGCAAGGAAATAAATTCTTCTTTTAAGGCTGTCAATTTCTCTTTCGAGCTCTTTTGAAATCCCTTCGAGTTTCGAAGAATCAATACTGATGCCTTCCATTTCCATATCAGCAAGCACATAAACCAACGGCATCTCGATATTGAGATAGAGATTTTCAAGATCGTTTTCTCTCAGTTTCCTGAAAAGCACTTCTTTCAGTTCAAAGCTAAGACTCGCATCATCACACGCATAGGAAGCAGCTTCTTCGATCGGGACCTCTGAAAAGAAGCTCCTCTTTTTGAGAACCTCTATGAAAGTCTTTTTCCGGTAAGACAGATGTTCCAGGCCGACCTCTTCAAGGCTGTGGTTTGGCTTATTCGGATTCAAGAGGTATGACGCGATCATTGTATCGTATAACAATCCCTTGACCTGAATGCCATCCTGCCTGAGAACCATCATGTCATATTTGAGATTATGTCCTATCTTTGCAATCTTCTCATCTTCAAAGATTGCACGAAGTATTTCCAGTAATTCTTCTTTCTTCATCTGCACAGGTGCTCCGGGATATGAATGGGAAACGGGGATATACAGTGCGTGGCCTTTTTCTCTGCATAAAGCAATACCGACAAGATCTGCAGCGAGAGGATTTCTGCTTGTTGATTCGATATCAAAGGCGATTTCATCCTGTATGGATGAGGCTATCTCCCTGACGCCTGAAGGTGAAAGTACGGTTTCATGATGTATCTCTCTTGCATTTTCTGATGGGATAAGTTTCATGAGGCTCCCGAATTCCAGCTCTCTGAACAAAGACAGAAGTGAAGCCCAGTCAGGCTCTCCTAAGCGTAATTCTTCAATGGCAATATCCAGGGGGACAGATGTGTCGAGGGTTGTAAGCTTCTTGCTCAATCTTGCAAGATCAGCGTTTTCGGACACAAGTGCCCTCACCTTATCTCTTTTTATCCTGTTTGTATTTTCAAGCAGATCGTCAAGGCTTCCAAACTCTGTGAGAAGCTCTCTTGCTGTCTTTTCGCCAATTCCCTTGATACCGGGAATATTATCAGCAGCATCGCCTGTGAGAGCCATGAACTCTGTAATCCTCTCCGGTCCAATACCAAACTTTTCCCTTATGAATTCCTCATCAAGTATCTTGTCTTTCATCGGATCGTAGACCTTCACCCTGTCACCGACAATCTGGAGCATATCCTTATCACCGGTAACAATGAATACATCTATCCCTTCAGATGCTGCCTTTTTTGCAATTGTACCGAGGAGGTCATCAGCCTCATATCCCGGCACTTCGAATATACTGATATTAAAAGCAGAAATCATCTTTTTTATATAAGGCATCTGTTCTACAAGCTCTCTTGGTGTTTCGGGCCTCTGGGCTTTGTATTTTTCATAAATTCTGTGTCTTTCTGTTGGGACAGGCGAATCAAAGGATACCACGATACCATCAGGCTTCTTTTCCCTTATGATTTTAAGAAGCATGTTCGTAAAACCATATATCGCATTGGTTGGAAAACCCTTAGAGTTTGTGAGTTCCTTTATAGCATAATAGGCGCGGTATACATAGGAATTTCCATCAATAAGATAAAGGTTCACAGAAGATTATACCCTATAAAACTTATAAAAGAGAAATTTAAGTGCCGGCTCCATTATCCCTTAATGAGTTATAAACAATTGCATTATTTGGGGTTAAAGAAAATTGTAAATATTCTGTAAACTTCACATGCTATAATAATATTAGGAAAAAATATATATATTTTGAAGCACCATGCCCCTTTTCTTTTAATAACTCTTTGTTGGTAAAAAAATGCATTAGAAGAGGAAATTTTCATAATGAAAAAGATTCTATCCCCACATAGTATCCTTGTTGTTGATGATGAAGAGAAGATAAGAAAGAGTCTAAGCGGATTACTCCGGGACAATGGCTATGAGGTGGTAACTGCAGGGAGCGGCCCGGAATGCCTTCAAATACTGTCTTCACAAAACATAGACCTGGTTATTCTGGATATTGTTATGCCTGAGGTGAGCGGGATAGATGTGCTGCAGAAGATCAAGGAAAAACATAAGGATACAGAAGTAATAATGATAACTGGCTATGCAGATAAAGAGAAGGCCATTTCAGCTTTTCGCCTTAACGCCTATGACCTTATTGAGAAACCATATGGATCCGAAGAAATACTGAATACCATTGCCCATTGTTTGAAACAAATGGGACTAAAAAAAGAGATTGGGGAAAAAAGCCAGGAATTGAAAGAATCCGAGGAGCAGTATCACTCTATTTTTAATGAGGCACGGGATGGCATTGTATTAATTGATAAAGAAACGGGTAATATCTTTAACTGCAATCCGGAATTTGCGAGACAAACAGGTAGAAAACTTGAGCATCTGAAAAAGCTGAAAATATGGGAGGTAATGCCTTCTGAAATAGTAGAAATTGCCAAGAAAATATTTTTTGAAATAAAAGAGAAGAGGACAAATGGTTTTGGAGAGTTGGAATTTCAAAAACCTGATGGAAATATTATTCCTATTGAATTTGTTAATAAGGTAGTAGAAATACATGGTAAGCAATTTATCCAGAGCATAACAAGGAATATTATCAAGCGCAAGCGGGCCGAAGAGTCACTGCGGGAGCACGACCGACAACAAAAAGCAATTCTTAACAATATCCCTGATATCGCATGGTTGAAAGACAAAGAAAGCAGGTTTATAGCAGTAAACGAACCATTTGGAAAGGCATGTGGAATAAAGCCTGAAGATTTGGTAGGCAAGACAGATTTAGATATCTGGCCGAAGGAATTAGCTGAAAGATACAGGGCTGACGATAGAGAGGTTATGGAAACAGGCAGGCGGAAACTAGTCGAGGAGCCTCTGGTAGATAAAGACGGAAACAAAACATGGATAGAGACGATCAAGACGCCGATTTACAATGAAAAAGGTGAGATTATAGGTACTACAGGAATTGCGCGGGATATTACCAAGCGCAAGCAAACAGAAGAGGCGCTGCGCCGTGTGGCTATTGAGAATGCCAGGTTATTCGAATCGGTCAGTCAGCAGCGTGAACAACTCCTCGCCTTGACTACACGTCTTGCAGAATCTGAGGCAGCCGAGCGCCAGCAACTGGCAAGAGAACTACATGATCAGGTGGGGCAGAACCTGACTGCACTTGGCATCAACCTGAACATCGTACGGACTCAGATGCCCAAGGAAGCCCTATCCCAGATATGTTCCCGGCTGGATGATTCACTATCACTGGTGGAGCAGACAACTGAACGTATCCGCAATGTTATGGCCGATTTAAAACCGCCAGTGTTAGATGACTATGGATTAGTAGCTGCATTGCGCTGGTATGGAGCACAGTTTTCCTCGAGAACCGGCATACCCGTGTATGTGCAGGGCGAAGAACCTCTCCCCAGGTTGACCCCCCATGTTGAAAATACTATGTTCCGCATTACCCAGGAGGCATTGACTAACGTGGCCAAGTATTCACAAGCCACTAAAGTGACTGTAATAGTAGAGGTCGAGGAGAAGACTGTGCTTCTGATCATTACAGATAACGGTATTGGTTTTGATACCTTACAAATGGATAAGCCGCGTAGAGCTGGTAGTTGGGGCATACTCACAATGTCCGAGCGAGCAGAGGCAATAGGCGGCTACTTCCGCATTGACTCCCGTCCCGGCCAGGCCACTAGGGTTGTGGTGGAGGTAGCTCGATGAGCATTACTGTTTTCATTGCTGATGATCATGCTGTTGTGAGGGATGGACTGCGGTTACTGCTGGAAAATCAAGATGACATCAAGGTGGTTGGTGATGCAGCAAATGGACGTGATGCAGTGCGCCAGGTGGTACAACTTTGCCCTGATGTTGCGATTGTAGATATTGCTATGCCTGAACTGAACGGTATCGAAGCAACGCAGAAAATCTGTGAAGCCTGCCCATCTACTCGGGTTATCATACTCTCTATGCACTCTACTACAGAACACATCTTCCGCGCACTGCAATCAGGAGCAAGCGGCTATTTACTAAAAGAATCGGCCGGTATAGAGGTAGTTAATGCCATCCGTGCTGTTCACGATGGCCATCGGTACCTTAGCAAGAAGATATCAGAAAAGGGGATTGAAACATACATGAGTCAGCGTGAGAAAGGAGAGCTAAAAAGTCCGCTGGCAAGACTCAGTACGCGTGAAAGAGAAATCCTGCAACTCGTTGTCGAAGGCAAATCGAGCGCAGAGATCGGAGCCATTCTGGACCTCTCGCGTAAGACTGTCGAGACTTACCGCAGTCGCCTTATGGGGAAGTTAGGAACCAGCAATCTTCCGAGTCTTATCAAGTTTGCCATCCAGCACGGATTGACCCCACTTTAAATACAAAAAAGTCAAACTCTCCCGACAGACAAAAAGTAAGTTTTACGGCAAAATACAGCTAAATATTAGTTGGGGGGTAAATTATTACATTCAAGATCATACCCTGTCATTATTAACAGGAATAAATTATGAAATGCCCTCATTTGGTGGAATCGCCTGTATTAGCCTGCAAAGCAGGTGATAAACCTTATACCCCAAGCATCTTTCAACTTCATGAATACTGCAAAGGCAATGACTATAAAAAATGCCCTTTCTTTTTAAGATCAATAAGAGAGGCGAGGAAATTTTTGTAATGAAAAAGATGCAATCTCCACATAAAATCCTTGTTGTTGATGATGAAGAGAAGATAAGAAAGAGTCTAAGCGGATTACTCCAGGACAATGGCTATGATGTGATGACTGCCGGGAGCGGCTCTGAATGTCTTGAAATACTCTCGTCGCAACACATTGATCTCGTAATTCTTGATATCGTCATGCCTGAAATGAGCGGGATAGATGTGCTGAAGAAGATCAAGGAGAAGAATAAGGATACGGAAGTAATCATGATTTCTGGCTATGCGGATAAAGAGAAAGCTATTGCCATATTCCGCCTTAATGCCTATGACCTTATTGAAAAGCCTTTTGAATCTAAAGAAATGCTTAATACCATTTCCCACTATTTGAATCATCTGGGACTAAGGGAAGAGATAGAAAAGAAGAACCAGGAACTAAAGGAACTCGAAAGCCAGATCTGCCATGCTCAAAAGATGGAAGCTATAGGAACTTTGACTGGAGGGATTGCCCATGAATTTAATAATTTACTTACAACAATTATAGGTTATGGAAAACTTTTGCAGGAAGAGATGAATAAAGACCCCTTGCAGCATTATATAGACTGTATACTTGCCTCATCAGAGAGGGCATCCAAACTGGTAAAGAGTCTGCTTGCATTTAGCAGAGAGCAGATTATCGACCCAAGACCGGTAAAGCTAAATGGGATTATAAAAGGTGTAGAGATATTTTTAATGAAGGTTATCGGTGAGGACATTGGACTCATGACAACCTTTAAAGATGAAGACGCAATTGTTATGGTAGATTCTGTCCAGATAGAGCAGGTCTTAATTAACCTTGCCACAAATGCAAGAGATGCAATGCCTGATGGAGGTCGTTTAACCATAAGTACTGAACTTGTGGAATTAGATGGAAAATATTTAAAAACAAATAATTATGTAGAAGCTGGGAAATATGCGCTTATTTCTGTAATGGATACAGGTGCGGGGATGGATGATAAGGCGAAAGAAAGGATATTTGAACCTTTCTTTACAACTAAAGAGTTTGGGAAAGGCACAGGTCTCGGGCTTTCGATGGTATATGGAATAATCAAGCAGCACAACGGATATATCCATGTGTACAGCGAATTGGGTAAGGGTACAACATTCAAGTTATATTTTCCGATAGCTAAATCAGGAATCGAAGATACAAAACTTGCAGCATCTGCAGTTCAAATAGGCGGCACCGAGACAATATTGTTAGCAGAAGACAATGAGAAAGTCAGAAAGAAGGGATCCATGAAGGCGAGTCTAATTTTATCCCAAAACCTGTTTTACCAAGAGAACTTTTGAGGAAGGTGAGGGAAGTATTGGATAAGTAAACCTGCTTCGCTGCGATTCTAAGAAGAAACAGGATTTCAGATTCTCATTCAGAATAGTTCTTCCAATCTGCACTATCCAATTGCATTTTTTCAGTAATTCTCGGTGAAATCGTAAAGGCTTGAGATTGCTTCACTTCGTTCGCAATGACAAAATCAATTTTCGTAAAGTGTCATTGCAAGGAGTCTTTATTCCGAAGCAATCCCGTCAATTTTCGCCGTGAATTGCTGGCATTGTTTGAGTTAAATTGACAAAGTCTCAGTAATCTACAGTATACTCAAAATGAGGGATTCTGTAGCCGCAAACTTTAGTTTGCGTGATTTTTTTAGGAATATGAATCACTCAATGAGTGATTATAAACGCAGGCTAAAGCCTGCGGCTACCACGAAATTTTAAAATAATCATTCAATTTAGGGTATAATAGACAATAATTCAGGGAGGTTGAATTTGCTCAAATCAGTAGAGGATATTAATACTACAAAAAAACGTCTCAGGATAGAGATACCATCAGATGTGATTGAAAAGGAGATAGGTAATTCTCTTGAGAAGGTCAGACAGAAGGCTAAAATTCCTGGTTTTAGACCTGGCAGGGCGCCGATTAATTTAATAGAAAGACGTTTCGGAAAAGAGGTTGAAGCAGAGGTACTTGATAAGATAATCCCTGAATATTACAGTAAGGCATTAAAAGAAGCTGAACTCATGCCTGTAACAACGCCCGTATTTGATGAGAAAATAGACTTTAAAAGAAACAATCCCATAAATCTTTCATTAACAGTTGAGGTAATGCCGAAGATTGAAAATCTTAGTTATGGAAATATGAAGGTTGAAGATATCCCAGTGTCTGTCGATGATGCCGAGGTCGAAGATTATCTTAAGAAACTCCAGGGAGAAAAAGCTATATACGAGGTTTCTGAGAAAGAGATAGATACAGATGACCTGGTCTCATTTGAGTACGTTGACGCTAAAATAGCAGGTGAAGAAAATGCCGCGGCTCTCAAAGAGCAGATATCAAAAATGGGTAATGAGATCTTGCCTCCCGACATAATGGAGAAAATGATCGGCAAGAAAAAAGACGATATAGTTGAGTTCGCTACCACATTCAATGGAGACTGTAAGTCAAAAGAACTCGCCGGGAAAACCATTGACATGAAAGTTGCGATAAAGGAGATAAAGAAGAAAAACTTACCTGAAATTGATGATGAATTCGCAAAGGACCTTGGTTTCGAAAACATCCCTGAGATGAAGGAAAAGATAAAAGAAAAAATATTTGCAGTCAAAAAAGAACATATTGTCAGAATACAGAAGGCAATAATTGTAAATAAGATTCTTGAAGCCCATAGTTTTGAAGCGCCGGAGACCCTCGTAAGAAGAGAAATGGAATCCCTTATGATGCATGAAAGTTTGTCCCAACGGGAAGCTAAAGAAACAACTTCAATAGCCGGCAGTCCGGAAGAGGAAAAAGTCGTTGCAAGCCGATCCCAAGAGGACTTAGAAAAATTACAGACTGAACTGAAAGATAAGGCGTTGAAAAACGTTCAGGCATCGTTAATCATTGATGCTATTGGTCAAAAAGAGGGGATTACGGTAACAGATGATGAAATGAATGAACGGATCTCTTTGATAGCGCAGAAGCTCTCGGCCACACCAGAAGCAGTTAAGAACTTCTATCATTATAAAGAAGGCTCTCTGGAAGGCCTGAGACATTCAATCTATGAAGATAAGGTTATGGATATGCTTCTATCTAAAGCTGTAATTGAGAAAGGAGAGTAAATGAGTATTATTCCTATAGTTATAGAGCAGACAGGGCGTTCTGAGAGGGCCTATG
This sequence comes from Thermodesulfovibrionia bacterium, assembly GCA_041500225.1. GTDB lineage: Bacteria > Nitrospirota > Thermodesulfovibrionia > Thermodesulfovibrionales > SM23-35 > 0-14-3-00-41-53. The sequence goes on from JBGQLV010000014.1 coordinate 32,453, forward strand.
ACATTTATTCAAGACTCCTCAAAGACAGGATCATCTTTATCGGCACTGTAATAGATGACTATGTTGCTAACATCGTTATAGCTCAACTATTATTCCTTCAGACTGAGGATCCTGAAAAGGACATCCATCTATATATTAATACACCAGGCGGCATAGTATCCTCCGGCCTTGCAATATATGACACGATGCAGTATGTGAAACCGGGTATAGCAACTTACTGTATCGGACAGGCAGCCAGCATGGGTGCACTTTTGCTTTCAGCAGGCACGAAGGGTAAGCGTTTTGCATTACCTAACTCAAGGATTATGTTACACCAGCCAATGGGAGGGTTTCAGGGGCAGGCTACGGATATAGAAATCCATGCCAGAGAAATACTGAGGATGAAGGATACCCTTAACAAAATACTTGCAACACACACTGGTCAATCTCTTGAAAAGATACAGGCAGATACTGACAGGGATTTTTTTATGTCAGGAGAGGAGGCAAAAGAGTACGGCATAGTCGATGAGGTAATCCGGGGCATTAAGGACAGGAGGGCGGATGGCTAAAAAGGATGAAAATGCGCTTAAATGTTCATTCTGTGGTAAGGGACATGCTGAAGTAAAAAAGCTTATTGCAGGGCCCACTGTTTATATATGCAATGAGTGTGTTGAGCTGTGCAACGAGATAATTGCGGATGCATTCCATGAAGAAGTAAAAGGTCCTGTATTCCCAAAGCTCCCAACACCAATGGAGATACATCAGTTCCTTAACGATTATGTTATAGGGCAGGAGAGAGCAAAGAAGATACTCTCGGTTGCCGTGCATAATCACTATAAGAGGATATACAGCCCTGCGGAATCAGATATAGAACTACAAAAAAGTAATATACTTCTGATAGGACCCACAGGTACCGGCAAGACCCTGTTTGCCCAGACTTTAGCAAAAATACTCAATGTGCCATTCGCTATAGCTGACGCGACAACCCTCACAGAGGCAGGGTATGTTGGAGAAGATGTCGAGAATATAATCCTGAAACTACTGCAGGCAGCAGGTTACGATACTGAAAAGGCACAAAGAGGCATAGTTTATATCGATGAAATTGACAAGATAAGCAGGAAATCAGAGAATCCCTCTATAACAAGGGATGTATCAGGCGAAGGTGTGCAGCAGGCCCTTTTGAAGATAATCGAAGGGACTGTAGCCAATATCCCGCCCCAGGGTGGGAGGAAACATCCGCAACAGGAATTCATTCAGTTGGACACAACAAATATCCTCTTCATATGCGGTGGTGCCTTTATCGGCCTTGATGCCATCATAGAACAGAAAACAGGGCAGAAAACAGTTGGGTTTGTTTCTGATATGGCGATAAGAAAGGAAAGGAAGATAGGCGAAATACTCAGCCTTGTTGAACCAGAAGATATGATAAAATATGGATTTATACCCGAGTTTGTAGGAAGAATGCCTGTTGTAGCAGCCCTTGACGAACTTGACGAGCCGGCCCTGATAAAGATACTGACTGAACCTAAAAATGCCCTCATAAAACAGTATCAGAAGCTCCTCTCTTTTGATAATGTCAGACTCAGATTTTCAGATGGTGCGCTATCAGCAATAGCAAAAAAGGCGAGACAACGAAAGACTGGTGCACGAGGATTAAGGGCTATACTCGAAGACATAATGCTCGATGTGATGTATGAGATCCCTTCACAGACAGGCATCAAGGAATGTCTGATAAAGGAAGATACTATTGTCAAAAACGAGAAACCTATACTTATTTACGAAAGACAGGCAGAGTCAGCATAAAATAGTTCAGAGTTTTGAGTTAGAAACAGAAAAAAACTGCATCAAGTAGTAAAAGTTTTAGTGTTTTGTTCGTCCTGAAATGAATGCCTTTTCTATTGTCCTTCTGACAGTTTCCCTAAGGGCCTCATCACTTATTTGAGAGACGGTCTCTTCTATATAGGATAGTTCTTCGGCTGCCAGTGGTTTGACTTTTGATTTCCCAGTCTCGCTCCGTGAAGCGGGGCGGGCCTGATTCTTGACTTCTGACTTTATGTCTGTTGAAACCCTGCCGAGCTTGAAGCGTACAGCCCTGACACCATAAGAGCTCATCTTTTTTATTATATCCTCTTTGCAAAAATTTAATTCCTGGAGCCATACAGGCGAGTCAACATTAAGAAGAATCTCGTCTTTGGATAACATAGATGGCGCCATATGGTACGAAAGGGGCTTACTGAAAAGATTATACCAGTTCCTTTTAATCTCAGCTAATCTTACACCATCATTAATCCCGAGTTCCTTGATGATAGGGAGAAGCAGGGAATCTGCCCTCTTCACTAAACAGCCTTTTTAACCTTCCCGGAACGGAGACACCTGGTACATACATAAAGCCTTCTAACCCCGTTATCGGTAATCACACGCATCCGTTGCAAGTTAGGCATTATCCGCCTTTTGGTCTTATTGTTTGCATGGCTGACATTATTACCGATTGTCCTTTGTTTTCCACATACAGCACAACTTGCCATTATATTTACCCCCTTCACTCATTGCATTAAAAAGGTTTATTATGATAACATTTAAAAGTTATCGTTGCAAGAATAACTTAAAATAATAAACTGTCATTGCGAGTGAAACGAAAGCAATTTTGTTTTTTAAAAAAAGGTTGCCATGGTCGGTATGCCATCGCGATGACAAGTATAAAAAGGTTTAAAGATTGAGGTTGAAAATAAATGTCAAAAATAAGAATTTATGAACTGGCAAAGAGGATAGGGGTTTCAACCAAGGTTATACTTAGTGAGCTTTCAAAACTTGGTATAGAGGGTAAAACCCACACTTCAAGCATAGAAACAGAAGTCGCTCAAAAAATAGAAGACACATTCCGAAAGAAAGATGTTAAACCATCAAAAAAACTTGCTCCCCAAAAAGATATAGCTGCAGAGAAAACTGTTAAGCCTTCGATTGAGAAGTTGCCTGAGGAAAAAGTAAAGCCAGCCAAACCTGAGATTGAAGAAGAACCTGAAATAATGCCTGAGACAGAGAAACATGAGGAACCCTTACCACCCGAGGAAGAAGAATTAAAGATCCCTGATAGATTCAAAAAAGAGATGGAAACAGAAAAGATAGAAAAATTCAAGACAAAACCAGGAATGCAAAGGGCTTTTCAGACTATCAGAAAGATAGAGCCCAAAAAATGGCATGAGCAAAGACCGGGCAAGAGGGCTGGAAGGACCAGGACATTTTATAAGGAGGAACGGAAACCTCAGGACCAGCTTGTAGTAGTAAGGAAAAAAACACTTAAACTCACGGAAGGAGCAACCGTAAAAGAATTTGCAGAACTAATAGGGGTTAAGCTGTCTGATGTTATAAAGAAGTTTATGGAATTAGGATATATGCCTACAATAAACCAGCCTGTTGATAATGATGCCGCTTTGTTAGTTGCAGAGAATTTTGGGACAAAGCTTACACTTTATCCTATTGAAGAAGATACTGTTGTTATAGAGGCACCCGAGGATGTTAGCAAATTATTACCACGACCTCCTGTTATAACCATAATGGGACATGTAGACCATGGTAAGACATCACTCCTTGATGCAATAAGAGAGACAAAGGTTACAGAGACCGAGGCTGGTGGTATCACTCAGCATATAGGTGCATATAAAGTTAATCTGAGGGGCAAAGATATTGTGTTTCTCGATACACCTGGTCATGAGGCATTTACGTCAATGAGGGCAAGGGGGGCAAAGGTTACAGATATAGTAGTCCTTGTCGTAGCAGCAGATGACGGCGTCATGCCGCAGACTGTTGAGGCCATTAACCATGCAAAGGCAGCGAATGTACCAATTGTCATAGCGATAAACAAGATTGACAAACCTGAGGCAAATCTTTCCAAGGTAAGGAATGAACTATCAGAGCGCGGCATAATCTCAGAGGAATGGGGTGGACAGAACATCTTTGTAGAGGTCTCTGCTAAAAAACGCATAGGCATAGAACGCCTGCTTGAGATGATACTCCTTCAGGCAGAGGTAATGGAGCTTAAGGCCAATCCTGATAAAAAAGCACGGGGTACAATTATTGAGGCAAAGCTTGATAAGGGAAGAGGGCCTGTTGCAACTGTACTTGTGCAATCTGGTACCCTGAAGATTAGCGATGCATTCCTTGCAGGTACCCACGCAGGAAAGGTCAGGGCATTGATCGACGACACAGGTAAAAGGATAATGGAAGCAGTACCGTCAACACCTGTTGAGGTAATCGGGTTTCAAGAGGTCCCTTCAGCCGGAGACATATTTACAGTCGTTGAAGACGAAAAGAGGGCGAGGCAGATAGCTCTTGCAAGGCAACAGAAAATGAAGCTTGCTGAGATGGCAAAGACGAGAAAACTTACGCTTGATGAACTTTACGCAAAGATAAAAGAGGGGGCGATAAGGGAACTTAATATTATAATAAAGGGTGATGTTCAAGGCTCGGTTGAAGCAATAAAAGAAGCCCTTGAAAGTATTACACACCCACAGGTAAAGGTGAAGGTTATTCACTCATCTGCCGGCGGCATTACTGAGTCAGATGTCATGCTTGCAGCTGCATCAAGCGCAATTATAATAGGTTTCAATATAAGACCTGAGCCTAATGCTTCACAGACAGCAGAAAAAGAAGGTGTTGATATCAGGCTCTACAATGTGATATATGAAGCAATCGATGATGTTAAGAAGGCACTTGAAGGTCTCCTTGAACCTACACTCAAGGAAAAAACGCTCGGGAGGGCAGAAGTCCGCCAATTATTTCCAATATCAAGAGTAGGAACTATTGCAGGATGTTATGTACTTGATGGCTCTATAATCCGCTCAAGCGATGGCATAAGGGTTATCAGGGACAATATTGTTGTATACGATGGTAAGATTGCTTCCCTTAAAAGATTCAAGGAGGATGCAAGAGAAGTACAGGTAGGATACGAATGTGGCATTATGATAGAAAATTTCAATGACATAAAGGTTGGAGATATATTCGAAAATTATATAGTTGAAAAAATAGCCGCAAAACTATAAACAAAGTTAAGAGTTAAGAGTTGAGAGTTATGAATTTAAAAACAACTTCCACTTTCAACTTTCAACTTTTCACTTTTAACTTTAAATATGCTTCCTTATAAACGTTCTCAGAGGGTTGGCGATCTTCTGAGAGAAGAAATAGCAGAGATAGTCATTCACAGACTTAAAGATCCCCGGATCGGATTTGTAACAATCACCGGGGTTGATGTCACGGATGATCTTAAAATCGCAAAGATTTATGTAAGCATCTTTAAAGATGAAGATAAGAAGACCACACTTGAAATATTAAATTTCGCAAAAAGCTTTATACGTTTTGAACTATCAAAAAGACTCCGGATGAAATCTATACCAAGCATCGATTTCAGGCTTGACACCTCCATCGAGTATGGAAACAAGATAGACAAACTCCTAAAAAAGATTGAGGGAGAAGGTGAAAGTACCTCGTAAACTCCTAGCATTTTTAAAGGAAAAAGATAATTTTTTTATAGCAACCCATATCAATCCTGAAGGCGATGCAATTGGTTCTGCCGTTGCCCTTTCAATGGCACTTGAATCCCGGGGCAAAAAGACTGTTGTTTATGACCGTGATATTGTGCCTGAGTTTTACAGGTTTTTACCAGGGCATGAAAGATTTAGAAATTCAACCTTCGACCTCCAACCTTCAGCCTTCAACCTTATTTTGCTTGACTGTAACAGCTTAGAGAGGGCCGGGGTTGAGGGGTTGAGTTTCGAGTATTCTGCTGTTATAGACCACCATGAGACAGAAGAGAACTTCGGCGATATAAGGTGGGTAGAACCAGAGGCAGCAGCAACCGGAATGATGATATTTTATCTAATAAAGGAAATTGGTCTGAAGATAACGAGAGATATTGCCATAAATCTGTATTCTGCCATTGCTGTTGATACAGGGACATTTAGATATAGTAATACGACTGCTGAAGTTTTAAAGGTTGGCGCTGAACTTATAGAAGCAGGAGCGAACCCGGCATACATATCGAACCACTTTTATGAAACATGGTCTAAAGAGAGATTTGCTTTACTTATAATGGCCTTAAATACCCTTGAGATAAGAGACGGCATTGCTATAACCGTTGTTACAAAGGGGATGTATAAAAAGACAGGGACAGGTTCCGAGGATACCGAGAATTTTTCCAATTTTCCGAGGATGATGAAGGATATTAGGATATCCGCATTTTTTAGAGAACTAGGTAATAATTACTGGAAGGTAAGTCTGCGTTCAAGGAGAGATATAAATGTCGCCGGGATTGCTGCACTTTTTGAAGGTGGCGGACATAGGAATGCTTCAGGTTATAAGATAAAGGCGAGTCTTGAATCTGCAAAGAAAGCCCTATTAAAGGCAGTTAACACAGTTTCTTGAGTTTGCGCGGTTTCTTGTGTTAAAAAACTCAATAAACTCAATGAACCCCGAAAAATTAGTTATAAACCTTAACAAACCCAAAGACATATCTTCACAGAAGGCCGTAACAAAGGTAAAGCATCTTTTTTCAGCCAAAAAGGCCGGCCATGCAGGAACACTCGACCCAATAGCAACCGGCATACTGATTGTCTGCCTGAACGAGGCAACAAAGATAACGAGATTTATATCAGACCTCGATAAGGAATATATTGTACGATTAAAATTTGGCGAAAAAACAGATACATATGATTTAACAGGCAAGATAGTTGAGAAGACGGATTACTTTTTTATAAATGAGGCTGATATTCATAAGGTCCTGAATAATTTTACAGGCAGGATAAAACAGATACCACCAATGTACTCAGCAATAAAAATAGGTGGGCAACCCTTATATAAACTTGCAAGGCTGGGGATGAACATAAAAAGGCCTGTGAGGACAATAAATATTTACAAAATAGTCCCCGTATGTTTTAACCTGCCTTATCTTGATCTGAAAATATCATGTTCAAAAGGGACTTATATTAGAACTCTTTGCGATGACATTGGGAATGCCCTCGGCGTAGGTGCTCATGTGGTTTCGTTAGAGCGGACAAGGATAGGCATGTTCAGAATTGAAGATTCAGCATCTATAGAAGAGCTAATCAGCAAAAAAAATGCACGCTGCTCAATAGATACAGCAATCTCACATCTAAATGAAATAATACTCGATGAAGATTCTTATCATAAAGCACAAAATGGTATCCCGATAATTTCCAATAATCCCCCTTTGCTCCCCTTTAGTCCCGTCCCGAAAGCTTTCGGGATTAGGGAAGGGGGGGATGGGGAATTTCCAGATATGAATCAATATGTTAGGCTTAAAAGCCCTGAGAATATTTTATTCGGGATAGGAAAGGTAGAGCATAACTATATAAAAATAGAGAGGCTTCTGAACAGATTTTCGCAGGAAAGTGAAATAACATCTTAACAATAAATAAAATATATTCTTTCAAAATACCTTCTTTTTTCAGAAAATTCTATGTTTGTGATTTATGTCACATTGTTAAACTAATTTCTTAATACTTGAGCTAAATCTTCTTATATTAAATAAAAAAAATACTTGACAA
>JBGQLV010000015.1:0-38666 GCA_041500225.1 Thermodesulfovibrionia bacterium
GTTGCCTTACGCCTCTCACTTACCGTTAGCCTCATCCCTGCCTCCTGTTGTTTTTACAGAGACAGTACCTGATTCTTTCGTATAGATTTTTAAATGAGGCAACGAATCGATTTCATATAGATTTTCGATGAGGCAATTCGTTTTCTTGACAAGCCTTTTATTATCCTTTATACTCACAAAGCAACAAAATGGGTTAAAATAAATATTAGGCAACTGGAGGATTAAGTATGAAGCAAGCTATCCGATTTTTACTATGCGCATACATAGTTCTCGTGATCTGTGGATGCGCCACGAACAGCGTTTACACAACTCGATTGCAAGACGTCTCGATTTCCAATCCGCCACGTATGGACAATTTTGGCCCGGGTGAGGTAGTTGCTGTCACAGTCGAGGGCTACGGTGGAGAAACCGTACACGTAAAAGTTATCGACATGATGACCGGACGCACTGTCGATTCCAGAACAGGCTACATTCCCCGAGATCATGTCAGCTATTTCCAGTTCTCGGATCTGCCAGCAGGATCCTATGTGGTTCACCTGGAGGTACATGGAACACTCGTCGATTCGTGGAAGTTCACGGTCAATAAATGACTGGCCTAACAATGGCTGCACTATTTAACTGGTTTAAATATCAAGACTGACAGAGGGGGCAGGGTGATATTTATAGAATAAGGTCTTCCGTGACAGGGGATTTTATCGGCATTTATGCCTCCGGAATTGCCCATGTTGCTCCCCCAGTATATTTGTGAATCACTATTCAGTATCTCTTTATAGAAACAATACCCAGGAACACCGATACGATAACCCATTCTCGGGACAGGCGTAAAATTGCAGACGATTATAAGAAAGTTGTCAGGATCCTTTGCCCTTCTCATGAATGATATGACACTATTTTCGGTATTGCGAAAATCTATCCATTCAAACCCTTGGTAGCTGAAATCTACCTCATAAAGGACAGGCTCGGATTGATAAATATGGTTCACATTCATAACAAACTTTTGGAGACGTCTGTGTGGCATAAAATTCAATAAGAAGTCAATAGGGCTTGACCATTGCGATTCTCATATTCGCATTTCAAAGTTATAAACACCTGTGTTATTTCCGATTTGTAAAAAACTCTTTGGGGACATTACTGAGATTGCATTTCGGCGGGCAGCCGTTCAATATCGCTTTATGTCATAACGTTTTAAAGAAATAAAGAGGGAGAACGCAATGGCAAAGCCGATCAAATAAACACCTATTTTTAAAAAGGAGTCGAAACATTTCTTAGCCAGGGTTCGGAAAAACGAGAGCAGGCAGGTTTCGGACGCGACAGGTTAGAAGTTCGGGCGCGCCTATCTCGTTGTAGCACGCTCACCTTATCTCTTTAATCGTTTATACTACACTTCTGAGATCCGAAGCAGAAAGGCAGACAGTTCTGTGGACAAGAAAGACATTTTCAGGTTGGCTGGAGATCCGAGGTTTATTCCCGGGATATATAACTACTGCGACAGGTGGTGCGAGCGCTGTCCTTTTACTTCTCGCTGTCTGACCTACGCAATGGAAGCAGAGGATAACGATAATCCAGCAATTCGCGATCTGAACAATGAGGCATTCTGGAATAAGTTGCAGTCAATATTTGAACAAACGGCTGAGATGATAAACGAATTGGCGGAGGAAATGGGGATCGATTTAAATTCTCTGGATATAGACGTCGCATCTGACAACAGATCCCTTCAAATGGCTAAAGCTGATAATCATGAGCTTGTAATAGTTGCCCGTCGTTATGGAAAAATGGTTGACAACTGGTTTGAATCGGAATATCCGTCATTTGAACAAAAAGAGGATGAATTGAATACACTTTTGAAAATCGGTTTAGATAAAGACAGCCTGCATGCTGATGCAGATAGTATTCAAGATGCGGTGGAGGTTATTCGCTGGTATCAGCATCAGATCGAAGTAAAACTTAAAAGGGCACTCGCACAGGATGATCTGTTCGATGCAGGGGAAGACAATACAATATTACGGAATGACGCAGACGGTTCTGTAAAAGTCGCATTGATCGGGATGGACCGTTCCATCGGAGCCTAGGGAAGGCTTCAGGAATATTTTTCCGAAAAGACGAATAGCATCCTGGATATTCTTTTACATCTGGATAGACTGCACCGAAGGACTGAAGAACTGTTTCCTCAGGCCAAAAGTTTCAAAAGACCCGGATTTGACGAGCCAAACCCTTAGCCTTTTGCGCATAGTGGGCTTAGCGAATCCCAAAAACCTGACAGGGGACTTACAAGGCCATGAGAATCATCACCATCTGGCGGCCTTCCATCTTCGGCTGGAATTCCACTTTTGCGATATCTTCCAGTTCCAACGCTAACCTGTTCAGAATCTTCTCCCCCAGTTCCTGGCGATTCAATTCCCGCCCTCTAAAACGGATTGTCACTTTAACCTTGTCCCCATGACCGATAAACTTCCGAGCATTAAGCTTCTTGAACTCGTAATCATGGGTGCCAATCAACGGGCTCATCCTGATTTCTTTGAGGGTTAGCGTCGCCTGTTTTTTTCTTGACTTCTGAAGTTTCTTGCCCTTATTGAACTTGAACTTCTGGTAGTCCATGATCTTACAGACCGGCGGATCGGCATCGGGGCTGATTTCTACAAGATCCATATCTCGTTCCCCGGCCAACTTCAGTGCCGACTCAATATCCATAATGCCGATTTGCCCTTCATCGGCAATGACCCGTATTTGTTTGGCTTTAATCAGCCGGATCTGGTTGTTTACGCGGGTTCGATCGACAACCCTGCCGGGTAATACTCGTCTCCGATTAGCTATTGCTTGTTTCTCCTTTTCTGCTTGGTATTCTTTGAGGGTCAGCGCCCCGAATAGTCTATGCCACAGACCCTGAAGGCTACAATATCCGCAGCAGTATCAGATGTTAACAGTAAAAGATTATGTATAGGTCTTTTCAGAATCTTATCAAAATCTTCTGTATTTCTGAGCCTTTGCCCTTTTCTTGCGTGCCTCTGCGCGTTTTCGTTTTTCTTTTACTGAAGGTTTTTCATAGGAACTTCTCGTCTTGATCTCTTTGAGAAGACCTTCAATCTGAACTTTGCGCTTTAGGGTTTTAATGGCTTTTTCTATATCATTGCCAACTACTTTTATCTCTATGATAATTTATCTCCTGCCTCTTCCATACCCTGATCCCCTTCCTTGTCCAAAACCGCCCCTGCCTCCGCCGCCGAAACCTTGCCTTTCCCTTGGCTGCTGCGGTCTTGCCTCATTAACGATCAAAGCACGTTCCATAAATGTTTTGCCGTTTAATTGTTCTATGGCTTTTTTAGCATCCTCTTCGGATGACATTTCAATAAAGCCAAAACCCTTAGAACGCCCTGTGTCCATATCAGTTATTATTTTCACCGATTCAACCTCTCCAATACTTGAGAAGAGATCCCGGAGAGATTCCTCTGTTGCATTGAAAGAGATACTTCCTACATACAGTTTCTTACCCATAATTTAACCTCACTTGATAAAATAAAAAGTCCCAAAGCCCTTGAAGCTTTGAGGCTTCTCTAACTTTAGAGTTAGTATACAATACCATATTTTCATAACTTTAAACCAAAAAATAAAGAAATAGAATAGGGTTCAAGTCTTATTTTTTGATATTGTCTCATTTTTTACCAGTGATACCGGAAATCTTCCAGTTAGGAAACTTCTAAAAAATCTTATGCAGAACGATGTGGTTTAAAAAATTGTCACGGCGTTTTTATGTCGTATGCCTTGATTTTTCTGTGGAGGTTGCTTCGTTCAACGTCAAGGACTTCTGCGGTCTTTGAGATGTTCCAGTTATTTTCCTCGAGCTTTTTTGTAATAAAGTCTTTTTCGAATGATTCCCTCGCCTCACGCAGTGTCTTAAAAGCAAAATAGTCCAAGCGCGGGGATTCCACTATGACAATATTTTTAGGTGTTATGATATTCGACGGGGTCATTATAACGAGCCTTTCTATCACGTTCCTGAGTTCCCTGATATTCCCGGGCCAGTCATAAGCCTCGAGCATCTTTAATCCCTCAGGGGTTATCTTCTTCGGCTTCTGGCCATATTCTGCGGCAAAATACTCAAGGAAATATTCAACGAGTGCTGGTATATCTTCTTTTCTACTCCTTAATGTAGGAACGACTATTGGTATGACATTAAGTCTGTACAGCAGATCTTCTCTGAAATTACCCTTCTTTACCTCCTCTATGAGATCTTTGTTTGTAGCTGCAATAATCCTTACGTCTACTTTTATATTCCTGCTGCCTCCAACACGTTGGAACTCCTGAGTCTCCAAAACTCGAAGCACCTTTGACTGAGTAGAGAGTGACATATCACCGACCTCGTCAAGAAATAACGTGCCTTCATCTGCAAGCTCAAATTTACCTTTCTTTTTTTCGAATGCACCGGTAAAAGAACCCTTTTCATGGCCGAACAGTTCGCTCTCTATAAGTTCCTGTGGTATTGCAGCACAATTCATCTCAACAAAGGCTTTCTCTGCCCTGTTACTGTTGTCATGCAGGATATGTGCAACAAGCTCTTTGCCAGAGCCGCTCTCACCGAGTATCAAAACCCTGCTGTTACTGTGTGCAGCCATATCTATCTGCTCTCTGAGTTGGGTCATCTTCTGAGAATCGCCGGTAAGTTTCCATTTTTTTATCAAATCCTGTTTGAGGGCCTTATATTCCATCTCGAGTGTTCGTTTTTCGAGTGCCCTTTTTGCAGCCAATAAAACCCTTTCAAGGGAAAGGGGTTTTTCAAGAAAGTCATATGCCCCCATCCTTGTTGCCTTAACTGCAAGTTCTATATTTCCATGACCTGAAATCATGATTACAGGAAGGTCTGGTTTTAACCCTTTAATTTCTTTAAGTGTTTTAATGCCGTCAATACCTGGAAGCCAAACATCAAGCAGTATCAAATCCGGGCTTTGCTCTTTTAGGGCCTTTAGTGCCTCTTCACCAGAACTTGATGTAAGGACTTCATATCCCTCATCCTCGAATATACCTGAAAGGCTTTCACGGATTCCCTCTTCATCATCTACGATAAGAACTGTGGACTCCACCATTTAAATCTCCTTTATTGGGATATCTATTGTAAAAACAGTACCATTTGGTTCATTGTCACTGACCCTGATATACCCTCTATGCTCTGCGATGATTCTGTTTGCTATTGCAAGACCAAGACCGGTACCATTTTTTCTGGTTGAAAAATATGGAAGAAGTAATTTATCTTTATCCTCATCTCTTATGCCCGGCCCATTATCTGCAATTTCTATATATGCCCAGTTGGATGGTATATCGAATTTGAGTGTAACATAAATCCTGCCGCTGTTAGCCATTGCCTGTATTGCATTATCAAATATATTTATTATAACCCTTCTAAACTGCTCTCCATCCAGTTCAACCATGGGAGAATTATCCGGTATTGATACATTTATCTCTACACCTTTATAACCTTTATACAGATTAACCACTTCATCTATTATAGTAGGAATATGGGTCGGAGTTTTATTTATCTCAGGCATTTTACCGAATCTCGAAAACTCGTCGACGAGCCTCCTCAGGCTGTCTACTTCCCTTACTATGGTTTTAGCAGAGCGGTGAAAGACCTGGTCAAAGTCAGCATCTCTATGCTCCCATTTTTTTAGCATGCGTTCTGTCGAGAGTTTAATAGGGGTCAGAGGATTTTTTATCTCATGTGCGACCCTTCTTGCGATCTCTTGCCATGTAAGTGCCTTCTGAGCCTTTATCTCAGCATTTATGATTTCGGTAAGGTCATCAAAGACAACGAGGAGGCCGATGTATTTTTGAGAATCCTTGAGACTGGTTATGAAGACCTTGAGGATAACCTTCCTTTCACCTATGATTGCCTTTATTTCTTTAACGATAGGTCTGAATTCCCGTCCTTCAATCCCCATGACAAGATTCTGTAGTTCTTTGGAATCTATCATTGACATGAGCTCTTTATAACTTTTGTTCTTAACCTTTTCTTGATTTATATTAAGTATCGAACATGCAGCATCATTTATCATAGATATATTCCCTGCAGTGTCAAGCATAATAACGCCGGAGTTTATGTTATCGAGTATATTCTTTATATAGAGATATGCAGATTGAAGCGATTCCTTCCCTACTTTTAACTTTTTTACCATGTCGTTGAATGAATTCACGAGAAGTCCTATCTCATCCTCCCTGTCCAAATCAACTTTTATGTCGAGGTTCCCAGCAGCAACCTGCTCTGTTGCCTGTGCGAGATTCTGTATAGGATCTGTTATCCCCCTCGCAATCCTTAGGGCAACCCACAGGGCCATGAAAACAACAATCAAGGTAAGGAAGCCCAGGATCAAAAGATAATTTGTTTTTATCGGCACCTTCCATGATTCGAGTATCAGATATTTTTCATAAGCATCCTTAATATTTTCTACATTATTGGTAATCTTCCCGGGGATAAAGGATTCTACGACTATTATGCCTGTCTGTTTGCCTTTTTTGTATTCCGGCACAACTGCCCGAACTGTATCTCCTTTCCCGCCTGATATGACCTCGACATCTGCCTTGCCTTCAAATGCAGCCCTTACTGTTTCAGTAGCGTCTTTTGGTATCTTTGTAAGATGTCTGACAGTGTAATTACCAGCAGTTGTTTTGCCTGCAGATAGAGTCTTTGCATAATCAAGAGTCTTCTGTCTTTCAATCTCATAAACAGCCTTTGCTATTTCTATTGACATATCTAAAGGCTGTCTTAATTGCGGGGCGAACCACCGGTCTATATAATTTGTAATAAGCCCGCTGGATACAATAAATAAAAATGTAGCAGGTATTAAGGTCAGGACAACAAGAATAACTACAAGTTTTGTTTTAAATTTGTATCCGAGTACTTTATACCTTCTCTCAAAGTAGAGTTTTACAAGGCTTTTACCTACGAAGAACATCAGAATCAGTAAGGCGATAATGGTCAGGTTTAAGAGTGAAAGGAGGATGAGCTTTGTTAAAAAAGGCACGGCCTTAAGTCTCATATAATGAAGTTCTACCCCGAAAGACACAATGGCTAAAAGGGATACAATTACCAAAAAGATACTAAACCGGAGGTTTTTCACTTGGCTGGTCCTATATTAAAAAGAGAAGAGTCTTTTTTGATCTTAAATTCATTTTCGGATAAAAAAATCATAAAGTATCCTATTACAGGCGGTAATTTCCTTATTTTAGACTCAACAGTTACCCTGACAAAATATACCCCGGGTTCAAGTTCCCGTGTATTTACAAGCTTTAGGTCGTTGATGCTTACAGCCCATCTTACCATGGATTCAAATGATTTAAACCTTTTTTCTATAAGGGTGCTTCCGTCACCGGAGGTTGCAATATATTCCATTTTTACAGGGTCACTCTTCAAAGTTCTTATAAAGAGTTTTCCGATTACAAACTCATCAGGCCACATTTTCCAAACCCTGAAGATGTCCACATAAAATCTAAACTCCTTTACAATTCCATTTCTCAGTTCCTGGATGTGATTTTCATCAAGCGAAAGGGCAGTTGTGACATAAATTTCATTGTCCTGTAACTTCACCTCAGGCCCTGTTATTTCTGCACCGCTTGACAGCGAAATTGAAAGCAGCAGGTAACAGGTAATAAGTAGCAGATGAAAAGTGAAAAGTGAAAAGTGAAAAGTGAAAAGCTTTGAAAATCTTTTACTTATTACTCTCAACTTATAACTCTTAGTTTTCAAGTTATTACTCGTTACTATTATCCCGTCACTTATGTTTTGATATTTATAGCTTGACATCTATATAAAAATTTATTTTCATTATAACATAGCAGGGAAGGTCGGGAGTCTTCAGACAAGGTAATATATGGATAAATATTAGTAAAAATAAAATGAATAAGTCATATGATTGTTGTTGACCTGAAATGTATTAATCAAATCACCCTCCCCTTATCCCCTTCCGTCATAAGTAAGACGGACCTCCCATCAAGGGAGGGATTAACACACCCCTGCACCCCTCTTGAGAGGGGAAGGGTGAGGGGGTATTTTATAAGAATGACAGCAGAAACAAAAAAGGAGGAAGGTATGGAATTAAAGGTGATAAAGTTAGATATCCCCGAAGGCTGTAATATCATCATAGGGCAGACACATTTTATAAAGACTGCAGAGGATCTTTATGAGGTCATAGCTACGACTGTCCCTCAGGCAAAATTTGGCATTGCATTCACAGAGGCTTCAGGGCCTTGCCTGATAAGGACAGAGGGTAACGATACTGAACTTGTTAATCTCTGTGTCAGGAAATTACAGGAATTAGGCGCTGGTCATGTTTTTTGCATCCTCCTCAAGAATGCCTTTCCTATCAATGTCCTCAACCAGATAAAGAACTGTCCAGAGGTGTGCAGGGTTTTCTGTGCAACTGCAAACCCTATTGAAGTAATTATTGCAGTAACATCACAAGGCAATGGTATTCTTGGTGTGATTGATGGGTTTTCTCCTAAAGGTGTAGAGAGGGCTGAAGATAAAGCCCAGAGAAAAGAGTTCCTGAGAAAAATTGGATATAAGCTATAGTAGGTAAAGAAATGGAGACGGGATAATGATACCTGAATTAAAATATGACGATAAAGGATTAATTCCGGCTATTATACAGGACGCCGAAAACGGTGATGTCTTGATGATGGCCTATATGAACAGGAAGTCCCTTGAAATGACACTTGAGACAGGATTTACGCATTTCTGGTCACGCTCGAGACAGAAATACTGGAAGAAAGGGGAGACATCAGGCCATGTTCAGGAGGTCAGGGAAATTCTGTATGATTGTGATGAAGATACACTTCTTGTTAAAGTAATTCAACACGGCTCAGGTGCTTGCCATACAGGTAATAGAACCTGTTTTTACAGAAGTATTGTAAAAGGGGAAAAGAATGAATAAGTACAAATGCACGGTTTGCGGGTATATCTACGAACCAGAAAAAGGAGACCCGGATTCCGGCATAAAACCAGGGACACCTTTTGAAAAATTGCCGGATGATTGGGTTTGCCCTGTTTGCGGGGCTCCCAAGGATTCGTTTGAGAAGGTCGAGTAATTGAGATTATGCGGATAGATCAGGCAGGATATAGTATTTTCGCTCATTCTCGGTCGTACCGACCTCCGAGGTAAATCTTTTCTTCAAAAGAATTTGAATCCGCTTAAACACTATATCCTGCCTGCTTATTTTTATATTATAGATTAAAAATTACTGCATGCTCATCACATTCCGGAAACTTATGACATCGCAAGCAGTCTCCCCATATCTTCTGAGGAAGGCTTGATTTGTCAATGTCAACAAACCCTAACTTTTTAAAGAATTCCGGATGGTATGTCAAGGCAAAAATCTTTTTTATGCCTAATGTTTTTGCCTCTTTGAGGCATTGTTTAATAAGGTTTTTACCTATACCTCTTTTCTGATATTTTTCATCTACTGCAAGTGAACGTATCTCTGCAAGGTCTTCCCACATAATGTGAAGAGCACATACGCCGCATACATTTACATTGTCTTCGCATATAACAAAATCTCTAAGGGTTTCATAGAGTTCATTGAGGGATCTGGGAATCATCTCATCTTTCTTCGCAAAATCATTTACAAGTTTATGAACCTGCTTTAGATCGGATATCTTAGCCTTTCTTATTTTCAATGTATCTTATCCCTTCAACAATAGCCTTTTTATTAACTTCAATACTTTTCTTTTTTCTGCTTGGCATCGAACTCTCAAGGGCCTCAAACGCAGAAGTCTCCTTCAGTAATTTCGTTTTTGCAATAATTGCGCCAAGCAATACCATGTTGGCAGATTTTGTGTTACCAATTTTACTCGATATCTCTGTTGCAGGAATTCCTGCGATTTCAATATCGGCACGCAACACAGGCTCTTTGATAAGAGATGAATCGAATATGAGTAGTCCATTCTGTTTAAGCCTTGGCTGGAATTTATTAAGCGATGCATCACTCATTAGAATAAGTACATCCGGATTTGTGACAACAGGAGAACCTATTAACTCATCCGAGACAATTACAGTGCAGTTTGCAGTTCCTCCTCTTACCTCTGCCCCATAAGAAGGAAACCATGTTACCTCCTTGCCTTCAATCATACCTGCATAAGCAAGTATTTTCCCAAAAAACAGTATGCCCTGACCGCCAAATCCTCCGATTATTATCCTGCTTTCCAGTTATCCGGTCTCCTTGAATGTGTCTTTAAAAGTCCCGAGTGGATATACAGATATCATCTTTTTTTGAATCCATGTTATCGAATCCTTAGGCGAAAGTCTCCAGTCTACAGGACACGGTGAGAGTATCTCTACAAGACTGAAACCTTTTCCTTCTACCTGATATTTAAATGACTTTTCTATAGCCTTTTTTGTATTTATTAAATTCTTATACGAATCTAAAGAAGTTCTGGCAATGTAAGAAGCGCCTTCAATTGTTGCCAGGAGCTCTGATACATGCAGGGGATAACCAGATGTTTTAATCTTTCTCCCTGAAGGTGTTGTGGTTGTCTTCTGGCCGAGAAGCGTAGTGGGTGCCATCTGGCCGCCGGTCATCCCGTATGTCGCATTATTAATAAAAAATACAGAGATATTTTCTCCTCTGTTGGCAGCGTGGATTATCTCGGCTGTTCCGATTGCAGCGAGGTCGCCGTCACCCTGATAAGAAAAGACTATCCTGTCAGGCATGGCACGTTTAAGGCCGGTTGCTGCTGCAGGCGGCCTGCCGTGTGCGACCTCAAGCACATCGAAATTGAAGTAGTCGTAGGCAAATACAGCGCATCCAATCGGAGCAATCCCTACCACCTTTTCCCTGATGCCAAAATTGTCAATACACTCTGCAATCAATCTGTGGATAAGACTGTGTCCGCAGCCGGGGCAGTATCTGAATGGAACCTGTTTAAGGCTTGTCGGTCTCTGGAATATTTTTTCCATCCGTCTCCTTTCAGCCGCAGCGGGTCTCCGATAGAATGTCGAAAAGCACTCCTTCAAGAAGGCCATAATCGCTTACAGTTAATTCACCAAACTTAAAAATCTCCATTATTTTAATTGTAAAGAGTATGCCGGGTATAATCAAGTCTGCCCTCTCGGGTTCCAGCCCTCTGACGTTTTTCCTTTCATCCAGTGGAAGTGATAAGAGTGTTTTGCTCATATCCTGCAGTCTGTTCAGAGGTAATCTATAGAGATGTATTTTTTCTCTTGAATATGTCTCGAGTCCAAGGTTAATAGAGGCAAGAGTTGTAAAGGTTCCGGCAGTTCCTATAAATTGTGTGTGCCTGTCTATATTTTGTCCAATCCTGATTTTAAGGTCATCTATAAATGAGATAATTTCATTGTTCATATTTTTAATATCTCCTGCTGAGACAGGATCAGTTTTAATAAAACCCCCGGCAAGCTTTATAACGCCGACAGGGATACTTCCTATATCAACTCGGGATCGAGTCGTATCGACTGGCTGATTATCTTTATAGAGAATCCATTCTGTGCTTCCTCCTCCAATGTCAATAATGAGCAAAGGGTGGTGAGTTAAATGTGATGATTCAGGAAGGGATAAAAGGAGACCCTTAAGTATAAGCTCTGCCTCCTTTTCGCCTGAGATTACCTCTATTGAGATATCTGTATCAGCAAACACCTTTTTTATAAAAATAGCTGAGTTTGATGCCTCACGTAAGGCGCTTGTAGCAACTGCCCTGACATAATTAACCCCATGTCTTGAAATAATAGAAGAGAATTCCCTGAGTACTGCTAATGAGGCTTCAATATTTTTATCCTGAAGTCTTCCAGTCTGATTAACCCCGGTGCCTAACCGCGTTATCTTCCGTTCATAGCATACATCAGCTATTCTGCTGTTTTTAACCTCACCAATCAGAAGTCTAAGAGTGTTAGACCCTATATCGATAGATGCAAACAACGGCATTTCAAGATATTATAAACCAGTATTCTGGTAAAGGCTATAATTCTTAAATTGCGTATAGGAACATTTTAGGAAAATCTTATTGATTTTTATCATATGATTACTACAAAATATGACGCTTAAATTCTATTTCACAGCAGGATTCTATTTTAAATTTACAGCATGATTATTTTTTAAGAAAGGAAATAAATAATGGCTTTAATACTGACCATAGATGATTCGATGTATATGCGCAAGAAGATGATCAGCATATTAAAAGAGGATGGGCATGAGATTCTGGAGGCAGAAGATGGGGTCAGAGGTCTGCAGATGGCTGATTCTAACAAGCCGGACTGTATTCTGCTGGACCTCATTATGCCCGAGATGGACGGTTTGAAAGTCCTGAAGTCCTTACATGAGAGTGGTTCTAAGGTCCCTGTTATCGTTATAACAGCAGACATACAGGAAAGCATGCAAAAAAAATGCATGGAATTAGGAGCGTATGCTTTTATAAACAAACCTCCGAAAAAGGATGAACTCCGCAATGCAGTGAATAATATACTTTCTCTTATAGAAAAGCCCTCCGATTACTTGACGGCTGCCCAAATGGATACCCTGAAAGAGCTATTCAATATAGGTATTGGCCGGGCGGCTGGTATATTAAATGAAATGACAAATCTACATATCCGTCTTCAGGTTCCATTTATTAAAGTGCTATCTCATAAAGAGGTAAAAAAAGAGGTGGAGGAGCTCGGCAGTTTTAGGGTCGCTGCTGTGCGTCTTAGTTTCAAAGGACCCTTTTCCGGAACAGTAGCCCTGGTTTTTCCACCTGACAGTGCTTCAAAACTTGTAGCAGTTCTTACTGGTGAGGAGCCAGGAACGCCAGACCTCGATTCAGTGAGGGCAGGAACACTTAGTGAAGTTGGTAATATTGTTATAAATGGTATTATGGGGTCTATTGTTAATGTACTTAACGAGCAAATTGAGTATTCCATCCCAACATATGTGGAGGATACCATCGATAACCTGGTGGCATTAAATGGCGCTGCCATTAACCCTATTGTCATATTGGCTCGGACTCGTTTTACAATCGAACAAATACAAGTAGAAGGAGATATTATTCTGCTTTTCGAAGTCGGCTCATTTAATGCTTTGATAGCTGCTATAGATAAGATAAAACAAAATATTGGGATATAAGATTGAACGAATTAGAGTTAGCTGAAAAAGAATTTGGTATTTTCGACCACGTTCCTTTAGGTGTCTGTGTCCTGCGGTATGACTTTATCGTCCTTTTCTGGAACAGATGCCTCGAGGATTGGACAAAAATCTCAAGGAGCAGTATCGTTGGCAAGAATATTTATAACTATTTTCCGCACCTGAATCAACCAAAATATTCTATCAGGCTTCAAGATATTTTTAAAGGTGGTCCCCCTGCTATTTTTTCTTCACAGCTTCACAAATATATAATTCCAGCACAAATGAGAGGTGGCAAGATCCGTATCCAGCATACAACAGTTACTCCTGCTCGAGCTTTGTACGGAGAAGGGTTTTACGCTATTTTTGCCATCCAGGATGTGACAGATCTGACCCGCCGTATACAGGACTACAGGGCGATGCGCGATCAGGCGCTGGAAGATATTAAGGAGCGGATTCGGGCTGAGAGAGAACTGCAGAAGGCCCACGAAGAATTGGAACTCAGGGTTAAAGAGCGCACTGCAGATCTGTTTTCTGCTAATGAACAACTTCAGAGAGAAATATTGGAGCGCAAGCAGGCAGAAGAAGTACTGAGAGAATCTGAGGAGAAATTCAGGAGCCTTGCGGAACAATTGCCAAATATGGTTTTTATCAACAAAAAAGGAAGGATAATATATGTCAATAAGAAATGCGAAGAGATTATGGGATATAAGAAGGAAGAGTTTTACTCTCCTGATTTCGATTTCCTTACCTTAATTGCCCCAGAATTTTTAGACCTAGTCAAAGAACACTTTAATGAGCATCTTGAAGGTAAAAAGGTTCCTCCATACGAATACACACTTATTACCAGGGAAGGTAAGAGAATTGACGCGATACTTACAACAGAATTGATACGATATGAAGGAGAGGGCACTATCCTTGGAATAGTAACTGATATAACCGGGCGCAAGAAAATGGAAGAAGAACTATTAAGGACCGAAAAACTTGAATCAATCGGTATCCTTGCCGGCGGCATTGCCCATGATTTTAATAATTTATTGACCGCTATTTTGGGGAATATTTCTCTTGTAAGGCTCTGCGTAGATCCTGAAGATGATATATATGAAAGAATGGTCGAGGCTGAGGAAGCTTCTTTAAGGGCAAAGGATTTGACTCAGCAATTGCTTACCTTTTCCAAAGGCGGAGCGCCTGTTAAAAAGGTTGTTTCGGTCGATGAATTGATCAGGGAATCTGCCACATTTGCATTGAGGGGTTCAGATGTCAAATGTGATTTTTCTGTCCCGGATGACCTGTGGTCGGTTGAGGTTGATGAAGGACAAATAAGTCAGGCCATTCAGAATTTAATTATCAATGCTGACCAGGCTATGCCTGAGGGTGGGACGATTCATGTAAGTTGTAAAAACGTAACCATTGATAAAGATGATATTAAATTGTTAAAAGAAGGCAGATATGTAATGATATCCATTAAAGACCACGGAGTCGGGATACCGGGGGAGAATATTGAAAAGATATTTGATCCTTATTTCACTACCAAAGAAAAAGGAAGTGGCCTTGGGCTTGCGACTACGTACTCTATTATCAAAAAAAATAACGGGCATATCGCTGTAGAATCTGAAGTGGGCGTAGAGACTACTTTCCATATTTATCTTCCTGCTTCCAGGAAAAAGCCTCTAAAAAAAGAGAAAAAGGGAAAAAGAGCAGATATTATAAAAGGAAAGATTCTGGTAATGGATGATGAGGAGATGGTCAGGTTAGTTGCCAGGACAATGCTGAAACGTATTGGCTACGAGGTTGAATTTGCCAATGACGGCGCTGAAGCAATTGAGCTGTATAAAAAAGCTAAGGAATTAGGCCAGCCATTTGATGCTGTTATAATGGATTTAACTGTTCCTGGAGGGATGGGTGGCAAAGAGGCTATTAAGAAAATTTTAGATGTTGACCCAGAAGTTAAGGCAATTGTTTCAAGTGGTTATTTTAATGATCCTGTAATGGCTGACTTTAGAAAATACGGTTTTCACGGTGTTGTCGCAAAACCCTATACAATTGGAGAACTCGGCGAAGCTTTGTCTGTTTTAATAAATGGACCTGTTTGATTACTTTACCATTCTTTCAGTCTCATATGTATTGAACGAGCACAATGGGTTGATTTTATTCTATTTGCTATGTTATATAAATAAGATTTCTTGCCCTTTCTGTAGAAAGGGCTGAAAATAATAATAAGGAGATATTTTGAATGAACATATATGAAAATATTATTATCCTCGATGCAGCCCTTTCTGATGAAGAAGCCGAGGCAGCCATTACAAAGATTAAAGACCACATTTCAGGCCACGGGGGCGAGGTACTTAAGGTAGACATCTGGGGGAGGAAAAAACTTGCTTATGAGATTAAAAAACAGAAAAAGGGGTTATATGTACTTTTGTTTTATAAGACACCACCCGCAACAGTAAAAAAGATAGAGGAATTCTACAAAGTCTTTGACGCTGTACTAAAGTATATAATCATAAAGCTCAGCGGTAAACAGGTGCATGATCTTGAAAAGTTTGAAGCTGTTTCAGAGCGTGCAGAGCAAAAAATTGAGGGTTAGGTGTATAACAAGATAATACTTATAGGCAACCTTACAAAAGATCCTGAATTAAGATACACCCCACAGGGAACACCTGTGGCAACCCTGAGGCTTGCGGTAAACTACAGGTATAAACAGTCTGCTGAGGCAAAGCAGGAGACAATGTTTATAGACAATGTAGTTTTCGGGAAGCAAGCAGAATCGTGCAGCAAATATCTTAATAAGGGTAGCTCTGTGCTTGTAGAAGGCAGACTTCAGGAACGAAGATGGGAATCTAACGGGCAACAAAGGAGTAAGTTCGAGGTCATTGCACAATCTGTAAGATTTCTTTCAAGAAAGGGAGGCAGCCAGTCTGCTGAGGCGGACGCCTTAGGCGGAGAAAGTGATATTATTCCACCTGAGGAAACTACTGACTTGGAGCCATTTTAAAACCAGGAAATATAAAATATTAATTTTTAGTCTGCGACCTTTACAAGTCATAGTTCGCAGGGTAGAGAGAAGGGAGTTAGCTTGCAACAGAAGAGATTTCAGAGAAGAAAGTTTTGCAGGTTTTGTTCAGAAAAAGTAGAGTACATAGATTATAAAAATATCAAGGTCCTCAGGAGCTTCCTTACCGAACGAGGGAAGATCCTTCCCAGGAGGATGACAGGTAACTGCGCAAAGCATCAGAGAGAACTGACCGAGTCTATAAATCGAGCAAGGAGCATTGCACTGCTTGCCTTTGCGGAAAAGTAGTATGAGGATCCCAAAGACATGGGTTCCTCTTTTAGCAAAAAAAATAGTAGACAATATTATATCAAAGGAACTTATTAAGCCTACCGTATCTATCGAAAAACTCCGGTTAGAGACAGAAGAACTCATTCTGAATGAACTTAGCATAGAAGACAGGCTCAATGAAGAGGTCAGGGAGCTGTTAAAAAATCATACCTCAGAAATAGAGCAAGGCCGCCTGGATTACAGGAAGCTTTTTGAACTTACAAAGCAGAAACTGGTGAAGGAAAGAAACCTCGAATTATGATGCTCTCTGATGAAAAGATCCTGCATCTTAGCCATATAATCCTTAAAGGGCTTATAGGGAAGAAGCTCATCGAAGTGACCGTTGAAGAAGGTAAAATAAGGGCGGAGATTAAAAAAGCTATCATATCAGAACTGAAGATAGGTGAAGAGATCGGTTCTGCTGTCAGGAAGAAACTTCAGTCATTTTCAAGAAAGATAGTCGAAGGAAGTCCTGAATGGGAAATCCTGTACAAAAAATTTTTCAGGGAAGAGGAGGTAAAAAGAGGCAGGGCCTCTTGATAAAAAAGGGGCTTTCGTTTCTTCTTCTTTTTCTCACCTATCTTGGACTTCTCTTAGAATTTCCTTTAAAGAGAAGAGGTCTATGGTTTCTCTTTAGCTCAGCCACGGTTTCTATCTATACTGTCTTGCATATCTTGAAAAAAGAAAAAAACTATTCCATAGAATTTCTTTTCTCTCTTGCGCTACTCATTGAAGGCTCAGTCCATGCATTTGCCATACCGTGGCTCAGAATGGCCTATTTTCCATTCATGGTATTTATAACAGCATTCTATGGACAAAAAACTGTAATCTCTTTATTGCTATTGATCCCGTTTCTTGAGCTGGGTAATTTTATAAATGGAGAAAGACTTATCGAAGAAATAACATTTATCTTATCCCTCGCTGCAACTGCTGGCATATCTTTGTTCCTTAAAGACAAAATGAAAAAAACAAACATGTTGTATGGCAGCAAAAATAACCCCCCCGAATCCCCCCACACTCCCCTTTGGAAAACGGGGGCGGGGGGAATAGATGAAATAAAATCTTTTAACGATGAAAAGGTTATATCTCATTACCTTGAATCAATGTTTAAGCCAGATGAGGAAATAAAAGAACTCCTCATGGCGGCAAAAAATATAATATTTGCAGATTCTGTAACCTTTTTTATGAGTGCAGGCAGCATCCTGAGTTTTAGATGTTCTACAGAAGAGTCAGGGAGTATCATACCTTCAGATGGTGGCCTTATAAATCTCTGCATTAAAGAGAAAAAACCTCTTATTTCATCCGATATAATCGAGAAAAAACTCGAAGTTGGCTATTTAAAGAAAGACAAAATTTCTTCTTTAGTTGCAGTGCCTGTTATGGATGGTAACTTCCCGCTCGGAGTTATAACCGCTGACAGCGCAAGGTTTCATGCATTTAGCAGTGCTGATAGCGATATACTTCAAATGTTTTCAAAACAGCTCATGAGGATACTCCAGAGAGAACGTGTCTATCCACAAATATATCGTTCTCATACCACTTTAAAGGTTCTGCATGAAGAGAGTTCAAAACTGCTGTCATCATTAGATATGGATGTTATTGCACGAAGCTTGACAGACGGTGCATACAGGATCGCGCCATCAGAAATAGTCTTTTTTATTGCAAAAGGAAAGGAATTCGAGGTATTACGTCAGTTAGGCATTCCAGCTCAAAAGAAAAAGATATTCACCTTGAAAGGTACATTACTCGATATGGTAGTAAAAAATAAAGAGCCATTCTATCTTTCAGATGTCAGACACTATCGCTCTCCGGTTATGCCTTTTAAGACAGATAATTTAGGCTCTGTTTTTGTACTACCGATGCTTTATGAGAAGGAAATATTAGGAATGCTTGCTCTTCTTTCAGAGAAAATAAATGCACTAAACCCTTACCAGATCGAACTCTTGGAGGTTCTTGGGAATCAGGCGTCGACATCTATTGCAAATGCGAGGTTTCATGCAGAGATAGAGCGGTTGGCCATAACAGACGGGCTCACAGGACTTTTCAACCATAGACACTTCCAAGAAAGACTCTCACAGGAATTTAGTCGTATTGACAGGTTCTCGGAGCCACTTTCAGTGCTCATTATAGATATAGACCATTTCAAAAAAATAAATGATACATACGGGCATCCGGTAGGGGACGCGGTACTTAAAGGAGTTGCTGATAAAATCAGAAAGACTATAAGAAATATAGACATCTCTGCCAGATACGGTGGTGAAGAATTTGCAGTAATCCTTATAGGTACAGATGAACGTGGTGCAATGAACATGGCAGAACGATTGAGAAAAGCTGTGATGAATAAAACATTTTCTGCAGATAAAAACACCTTTAACGTTACAATAAGCATTGGCATATCCACTTACACCAAGGGTATTAAAAGAAAAGAGGAGCTTATCGAAAAGGCTGACAAGGCATTGTATCAAGCAAAGAGGGGCGGTAGGAATCGCAGCATTCTCTGGAGTGAAATTAACAGGTAAAATTCTGCATGGGAAAATCATTAGCTGGTAGGACAGGGGTCTCGCCTGTCCTAAAGAGTTAAATAGCTTGACAGCCGAGACGTCTGTCCTTTTTTATCACAGAGGGGGAAAATAATTGACTTTTATAATCATTAAATGTAGGATTTTTCAAGTAAGTATATTAAATTTAAAAAAGCTGACTGATCAGGGAGGGCACCATGAGAACATTCAGAGGATTCCTCTATTTTCTTCCTTGTATTTCTTTATTCATTTCTTTTTTTCAGGTTGTAGCGGAAGGAAAGAAAGGGGGATAGTGCTGATGATGTCTGCTGACCCGGTAGAACAAGGCAAAGAAGCTTCTGCTTTAGGATTAAAGGTACCTTTCGATATACTGAGCGCAGCAACAAGGGTTATCAAGTGAAAATGAACCTTCAGAAGAGATCTGTCTTTATAATTGCCTTTATACTTTTTCTGGCCCTCAGTATCAACACTGCTGTCCTGACTTATATAGCCTATAACCGTTATAAACAGGCTGTTCTTGCAAAGGCTACCACGGTTGGCGAGGCGATGATAAAGGAGACAGGCAAGGTACTTGCGCTGGGTATATCCCTTGAAAACATAGAAGGACTTAATGAAAAACTAAAGGGTCTATTAGAGAATAAAACAATAGCTTACTCGATGGTTTTAAACAAAGAGGGTAAAATTCTCTTTCACACTGATGGGGCAAGTGTCGGAAAAGTATTCAGAGATTCTGTTACATTGAAAGCCTTGGATTCAAACAAAACACTTATACAGAATTGGGGCAGTTCTTATGATATTTCCTTCCCACTTTTAGATGCGGAGGGTAAAAATGCCGGTATTCTGAGGATAGGAGTGAGGTCGGCGCTTATTAGGAAAGAACTTTATAATCTTCTTGTCTGGGCTGTAAGTATTTCTGCTGTGGGTTTTTTGTTGTTCGCAGCAATAATTTATTTTTCTGTTTCAAGGTTTATAACAGGGCCTATAATGGATATGGAAAAGGTGGCTACCAGGGTCTCATCAGGTGATCTGACTGAGACAGTAAAGAGAGTTGGAAAGGATGAGATGGCGTCCTTATCAGATGCGATAAACAGCGTGGCCTTAAACCTGAGGGATGTGCTCTTTAAGATAAGGGATTTGTCTAAAAATGTTTCTGCAGTTACAGCTACTATTACGGAGTCTCCAGCAAGTGTTTTGAGGGTAGTTGATCTTCAAAAAATGGCGATAGAAGAGAATGCCCGGCATGTTGCTGATATGAATAAATCTATTTCTTCCATAGCCCTGAGTTCTGAAAACCTTCATGAGATGTCTGAGGAAGCCTCTTCTGCTGCAGCAGAAATGACTGCATCTATAGCTCAAGTAGCTGAAAATGCTAATATTTTTAACGAAACTTCCCATGAGGCTGCTGCATCTATAGAAGAGATGATTGCTTCTATAAAAGAGACGGCAGGTAGTCTTGAAATCCTTTCCGCCTCTTCAGAGGAAAGTGCCTCTGCTCTTTTTGAAATCAATGCCACTGTCAAAGAGATACAGAACAGCGCAGAAGAGTCGGTGAGGCTTGCTGAGAAAGTCTCGATCGAGGCGTCAGAAAAGGGATTAGCTTCAATCACCACGGCTATAAAAGGCATAGAGGATGTAAAAGAGGATATGAACGCGATTTCGGAAACAATAAACCGTCTTGAGAAAAGATCAGAGGAGATAGGCAGCATACTTAATGTCATAGATGAGGTTGCAGGTCAGACAAGCCTTCTTTCTCTGAATGCCGCAATACTTGCGGCTCAAGCAGGTGAATACGGTAAATCATTTACAGTAGTGGCCGACGAGATAAAGAGACTTGCAGAAAGGACGTCAGCTTCTACCAAGGAAATATCCGAGCTTATCACCGCTGTGCAGACAGAAACACGGTCAAGTGTAGAAATAGCTGCTAAAGGCATTAAAACTGTTGATAGAGGTGTAAGGCTTGTAAAAGAGGTGAACGATGCCCTTAACAGTATAGTTAAAAGCTCAAAGGTTTCGACCGAAATGTCAAAATCTATACAGGGAGCTACTGCTGAAGAAGTAAGCGTTATAATGCAAATCACAGATTCTATCAAGAAGATTACCGGTCAGATAGAACATATATCAAGGGCTACTCAAGAACAGAAGAAAGGCAGCAATCTTATTGTTGAAGCAGTCGAAAAGGTTAAGACTGGATCTGAACAGATTAAGAGGACGACCGAGGAACAGTTCAAGAGCAGTAAACAGATTTCAATTATTTCTGATAATGTATCAAAACAGGCCGAACAGATCACATTTGCAATAAATAGTCAGAAACAAAAGAGTGCCGAGATCGTCAGTACCATGGAAAAGATTCAAAAGACGACAGCAGACCTGATAGCCTCTGCTACGGAAATGGACAGAAGCATTAGTTCCTTAAGCAAGGATGCTAAAACCCTCCTTACCGAGATACAGAAATTCAAAGTCTGATGCAAGTACACTTGACACATCAAGCGGTTAATTGTTAAATTATTAGCACTTAACCATTGAGAGTGCTAAACATGCAAATGATGGATGAAAGAAGTAGAAAAGTCCTTTGTGCAGTTATCCAGAGCTATATTAACTTCCCTGATCCTGTGGGATCAAGGGTTGTGACGAAAAGGTATTCTTTTGGACTTTCTCCAGCTACTATAAGGAACGTAATGGCAGACCTTGAGGAGATGGGATTTCTCATACAACCCCATACATCGGCAGGGAGGGTACCAACGGACAGAGGATACAGATTCTATGTGGATTCACTCGTAGCTGAAAGAGATTATTATATAAACATAGAGGTTCTGCAGGAAATCTATAAAAGACTTGAGGCATTAAGGAAAAACATAGATGTATTCCTTAGTGAGACAACAAGGACCTTATCCATATTGTCCCATTACCTTGGGATTGCAATGTCTCCAAAGCTTAACATAACAACCCTGAAAAGGATTGAACTTCTTAAGTACAAGGCTGATAAATTAGCTGTAATATTATTCACAGATGAAGGATTGATTAAAAACAAGGTTGTATCGCTTGGTTCTGAAGTTTCCCAGAAGGACCTGAACAGGATTACCGGTTACCTTAACTCCGAATTCTCCGGACATACGTTTGATGAGATACGGCTGAAGGTTATAAAAGAGATGTCAAGAGAAAAGACCAGATGCGATAGCCTTATCTCAAAGGCAATGAAGATATGCCGTGAGGCACTTTCTTTTCCTCATAGTGATCTTTTTGTATCAGGACTCTCAGAGGTGCTTGAATTACCTGATTTTGCTGATCTCAAAAAAATAAGGGAGTTATCAAGAGCTATTGAGGACAAACATACTATAATCAAACTGCTTGATAAGCTTTCGGGGTGTGACGGTGTTCAGATAATTATCGGATCGGAAAATTCAACGGATGAGATGAAAAAATTAAGCGTGGTAGTCTCTACGTGTAAGGAAGGTGATAAATCGATCGGCGTTGTCGGGATAATCGGGCCTACAAGGATGAACTATGAAAAAGCGATTTACATAGTTGATAATACAGCAAAATTCATTACAAAAATGTTTGCAAACAGGTAGGGTGAATATTGCAAGAGCGTGAAATGAATGAAAATCAACTAATCTCGAATAAAGAAGAAACTGAAGTGGAAGGCTCCGAAGTTATTGAAGAAGCGCCTATCGATGAAAAAGACCGACTAACTGCTGAACTTCAGGAGATGAATAACAAATATCTAAGGCTTTATGCTGAATTTGAAAATTATAAGAAAAGGGTTAATAAGGATAAAGAAGAACTCGTAAAATATGGCAATGAAAGTCTTCTTTATGAGCTACTGCCTGTTATTGATAACCTTGAGATGGCGTTAAGGCATGCTTCGAACAACGTTTCATCAGGACTTGTGCAAGGAGTGGAAATTACACTAAAAGAACTTCAGAAAATACTTGAAAAATTCGGACTGATTGCGATAGAAGCAAACAACAAACCCTTTGACCCTTTGGTACATCATGCAATGACACAGAATGAACGTGATGATATTGATGAAAAGATAGTTGTGGAGGAGTTCAGGAAGGGATATATGTTAAGAGATAAGGTGTTGAGGCCGTCTCTTGTTGCGGTATCGAAAAAAACAGTCAAGAGTCAGGAAAAAGAAGAGACAGAAGAAGAAATAAAGGTAAACAAAATTATAGAGGAGGAATCTTAATATGGGTAAGGCGATTGGAATTGATCTCGGAACCACAAACTCTGTTGTAGCAGTTGTTCAGGCTGGGGAGCCCGTGGTAATTCCGAACCAGGAAGGAAGCAGGACAACTCCATCTGTTGTGGCAATCACTGAAAAGGGTGAAAGACTCGTCGGACAGATTGCAAAAAGGCAGTCTATAACAAACCCTGAAAACACAATATTTTCTATAAAGAGGCTTATGGGAAGGAAATATAATACGTCAGAGGTAGAGCATGCAAGGAAAAGACTTCCTTATAAGATTGTTGAAGCCTCTAACGGTGATGCCCATGTGGAGATAAGGGGTAAACGTTATTCTCCACCAGAGATATCTGGAATGATCCTTCAAAAGCTTAAGCAGGCTGCTGAGGATTATCTCGGAGAACCGGTAACAGAGGCAGTTATCACTGTACCTGCCTATTTTGACGATAGCCAGAGACAGGCTACAAAAGACGCTGGAAGAATTGCAGGACTTAATGTCCTGAGGATAATAAACGAACCAACAGCTGCATCGCTTGCGTATGGTATGGATAAAAAGAAAGAGGAAAAAATCGCAGTTTATGATCTTGGCGGTGGGACATTCGATGTATCAATCTTAGAGATTGGAGAAGGTGTTATAGAAGTAAAATCCACAAATGGTAATACCTATTTGGGAGGGGATGACTTTGATCTCAGGGTTATAGACTGGATGGTTGACGAATTTAAGAAGGACCAGGGTATAGACCTTAAAAATGACAAGATGGCATTACAGAGGCTGAAGGAATCTGCTGAAAAGGCTAAGATAGAGCTTTCGACAGCGATGGAGACAGATATAAACCTTCCGTTTATAACGGCTGATGCAACAGGGCCAAAACATCTGCTCATGAAACTCTCCAGGGCAAAGCTTGAACAGCTTGTTGGAGACCTCATTGAAAACACGACAGGTCCGTGCAAAAATGCCCTATCTGATGCAAACCTCTCTTCATCAAACATAGATGAAGTACTGCTTGTAGGTGGCCAGACCAGGACACCAAAGGTTCAGCAGACAGTCCAGGATTTTTTTGGTAAGGAACCGAATAAGACTGTAAACCCTGATGAGGTAGTTGGTGTAGGAGCAGCAATACAGGGAGCGGTTCTCAAAGGTGACGTTAAAGAGGTTCTTTTACTTGATGTTACTCCTCTATCTCTTGGTATAGAGACACTGGGTGGAATCTTCACAAAGATAATAGAGAGGAACACCACTATCCCGACAAAAAAGAGTCAGATATTCTCGACGGCAACTGATAATCAGCCTGCTGTTTCGATCAAGGTTTGTCAGGGAGAGAGGGAAATGGCTCCTGACAACAAGCTCCTCGGTAATTTTGAACTCATAGGCATTCCACCTGCGCCGAGAGGAATACCGCAGGTAGAAGTAACATTTGATATTGATGCAAACGGAATACTCCATGTCTCTGCTAAAGACCTTGGCACAGGTAAAGAGCAGTCTATAAGGATAACGGCATCAAGTGGTCTTAATGAAGAAGAGATAAAAAAGATGATGCGTGATGCCGAAGGTCATGCAGATGAAGATAAAAGGAAGAAACAGCTCGCTGAGTCGAGGAATGAAGCTGATACACTAGTCTATACTGTTGAGAAATCTCTAAAGGATTATGGTGATAAGCTGACCGAATCTGAGAAAACGGAAATCCAGGAGGCTCTCGAAAGATGTAAAAAGGTAAAAGATACGAGTAATGAACAATCTGAAATCAGATCCACTATAGAAAATCTCACAAGGGCATCTCACAAACTGGCAGAACATATTTACAAGGGTGCTGGTGCACAAGCAGGTGCTGGTCCCTCAGGAACTGGTGGAACACAAGCAGGAACAAAAGGGCCTGAGGAAGAGGTTGTAGAAGCTGAATTTGAGGATGTTGATAAGAAAGAGAAATGAAGGATTATTATGAGATTCTTGGTGTATCAAAAGATGCATCCGAAGCTGATATTAAAAAGGCTTTCAGACAGCTTGCCCTGAAATACCACCCTGACAGAAACCCGGGGGATAAAGAGTCAGAAGAAAAATTCAAGGAGAAGAACGAGGCTTACTCCTGCCTGATTGACCCTGAGAAAAGGGCTAATTATGACAGGTTCGGTACATCTGAAGGTATCGGGGCCGGTTATGGTCCATTTACAACAGGCTTTGGTGATATATTTGAAGACATCTTTGGGGATTTCTTTGGATCATTTACAGGTCACCACAGACCAAGACCCACGAAGGGCAATGACCTTAGATATGATCTTGATATGACACTCATGGAGGCAGCCTTCGGCACAGAAAAGAATATAGAAGTACCGAAATGGGAAAACTGTGCTGAATGCGGTGGAACAGGTTCAACCCCTGGGAAAGCACCTGTTACATGCCCTAATTGTAAGGGCGCGGGCCAGGTAAGGTTTCAGCAGGGTTTTTTTAGCATCTCCAAAACATGTGGAAGGTGTGGCGGTGCAGGAAGGATTATTACAGACCCATGCAAGTTTTGCAAAGGGCAAGGCAAGGTCAAAAAGTCTAAAAGCATAAATATAAAGATACCTGCAGGTGTAGACACAGGTTCAAGACTCAGAATCTCTAACGAGGGAGATATGGGCTTTCACGGCGGTCCCCCAGGTGACCTATATATTATCCTTAATGTTGAAGAGCATCCATTCTTCAAGAGAGATGGAAATGACCTCTTTTGCGATGTCCCATTGTCGTTTCCCCAGGCAGCCCTCGGAGCTGAAATTGAGGTTCCAACTATTGAAGGGACAGTTAAAATCAAAATTCCTCAGGGAACACCTTCAGGCAGGATATTCTATCTGAAAGGGAAGGGTATTCAGAAACTCGGCGGTCATACCAGGGGAGATCAGATTTTTAAAGTGTATATAGATGTACCAAGGAAACTGACCCAGAAGCAGAAAGAGCTCCTCGAAGAATTTGCACGGATAAATGGTGATGAGGTAGCAAAATCGTTTAAAGAAAAACTCAAAGACCTCTTTACAGGAGCTGAAAAGTAAAAGAGTATTTTTTTCTTCTATCAATGTCATGCCGAACACTTAAACTGTCATGCTGAATTTAGTTCAGCATCTCTATTGGAAATTCCCCTTGACAATACAAGGGTCTTAATCAATAATCAACCCATATAAAACACTTATCTAATTATATCTTCCTCTCCCTTGATGGGAGGGTATGGGGAGGGTGAACGGTCATGGGGTAGTAACAGTCAGTAAAAATGATTCAGGCAGGTCGGAATCGACTCGTACCGAGATAACAGTCGCCTTTCCTCTCACCCGCATTTTATCGTACAAAAACATCAAACCAACTAAGATTTATACTCATGTAAGCACAAAGAGTCTTGGGAAAATACGGAGTCCGTTGGACAGCCTAAGTGTTCCAAAGGGAAGTGATGAGTAACATTTATTGTCAACAAGAGGAAATGAACGGGTTGCTGCCGGAGCCAGCATATCCGCAATATATCGTCTATCATCCCAAATCGGGACAAAAAGCGACATAAGTCATTTATGGACGAGTTATCTGCTCACTGCGGGCAAAGTGAAATGAATTACTGTAAAATACACCCAATGAACGTTAACATAATATTTTCTGAAATAGAGGAGTGATTCATTTATGAAATGTTATACAAAAACAATTTCCGAAATTAGAATGATGTTTAGGAACAAACAACTTGAACTCGAGCCTCCTTATCAAAGAAAACCCGCTTGGAAAACAAAACAAAGAAGATTACTGCTTTCCTCGTTATTTAATGGGATTCCTATCCCTGCCTTAATTTTTCATAAGCATTTCCGTCGCGATAAAGACATATATGATGTTTTAGATGGCAAACAAAGACTTGAAACGATACTTCATTTCATATGGGAAGTAGCAATACCAGATGAAGATGAGCTATGGGTGGAATTTAAGAATCCAAAAACAGATAAAGAAGACTACCTATACTTTGATGAATTACGTTTGAAAAGGGTTAACAAGGAATATGAAAATATTCTTGAGAAATTCTGGCAGTATCCAATACCCATAATTGAATATGAAGGTGACTTATCTGATATTTTTGGCCGAAATGTGGCCTCAAAAGAAGTTTTTGTTAGGATTAACTCAACCGGTTCGCCACTTAAAAAACATGAGATTAGACATGCACTATGGTCAGGCCCCTTTTTTGAACTTGGCTCAGCATTGGAGAGAAAATATAAAAATCTTTTTCTGAAATGGAGAATCATTTCAAAAACTGACATAGATAGATATCTGTTTCACGAATTTATTTTGGAGCTTTGTACCACCTGTTTCGAGGGAAATTATTCAGATAGGAGGAAAAAACTGGATGAATTATTATCGCAGCATAAATGGAGCAAGAAAGAAATCAATAGAATTCACAAACGTTTTAATAAAGTAATTTCGTGGACCAAGGAAATCTTTCCTGATGACAGCATCCGATTTACAAGATTTAAGAATAAATCCGACTTTTATTCTCTATTCGGAGTTTTACATAAATTGGAGCAAAAAGGCTATGTAATTGATGATAAAAAAAGCAATAAAATAGCTGGCAGATTTCTTTTAACTTTTTCTAAGCAGACACAAAAATTGGACAACAAATATTCAGGGAAAATAATTACAGATATTAAATTGTCAGAGCATGAAAAACAATTAGCTCCATATATTAATTCTTCAAGACAAGCAACGGACAGCAAGAGACATAGAGAAATAAGAGATACATATTTATCCTCAGTTCTGAAGGATGGGTTTTTTTACAAAACTAAAGATTCAAAAAGAAATTTTGACAAAAATGTAAAAGATATTCTTTGGATCGAGCTTATAGAAAAGGCTGATAAGCCAAAATGTTCCAATCCAACAAATAACAGTAAATGCAAAAAATATTTAACATATGAAGATGCTCAGGTTGACCATAAACATCCTTGGAGTAAAGGTGGTTCAAGTAAAAAAATTGAAAATGCTCAGTTGCTTTGTTCGAGCTGTAACAGCAGTAAGGGAAATAAGTAATTGACTAAGGAAAGAATGACTTCATTAATTCTGCTTTGCCCGCGGCGGTCAGATAACATGGCGGAAAAGATTAATATCCAAACCCGTAGGGCTTCTTTTCCGCCAAGAACGTTAGTTGCAATTGTGGGCGAATTATAAAACCATTAGAGTTATGAATTATGAAACTACAAAAAGAAGTCCAAAAGAAGTTGTCAATAATATTCACAAGGAAATTGAGAATGCCAGAGGCACTCATATTTGGGATGATTACGTTAACGCCTTGAGATTGATATCCCAAGTAGTCTTCACTAGAAGTTCAGGATTTGTACTTGAACTTCTTCAAAATGCGGAAGATGCAGGGATAGATGTTCCAGAGAAAGGTTGTTTCCAAATAAGAATAAATCAATACCGTGTTAAAATTGCACACAACGGTGGACCATTCAAAGAAAATGATGTCAAAGCTATATCTGGTATTAGATCATCAAAGAAGCCGGAAAAAGGTTTTCTTGGATACCTTGGGATTGGGTTCAAGTCAGTTCTTAAAGTCAGTGACTGTCCTGAGATATACTCTAATGGCTATCAGTTTAAGTTTGATAGAACATACTGGCAAAATCCAAGTGCTACTCCTTGGCACGTCATTCCAATCTGGATAGACAGTCCTTCAGAGGAAATTGACCCAGCCAAAACCACTTTCATTATCCCTTTCCGAGATGCGTCTATTGTCCCAAAAGTCATAGACGAGATTAAGAAGCTAAGACTTGAGCTTTATCTTTTTCTTCGCTGGTTACGAAAAATTGAAATCATAGATGAGATGTCAGGAGAGCATTACACCCTTGAAAACTTAGGGGAAAACTCTGAAGGCATAACGACCCTAAAAAGCGATAGTGAAGAACGCAGATTCAAATTCTTTCACCGACAGATAACTGTCCCAGAACCTGTAAAACATGACAGACTTACCCAAGAATACAGGGCTAATGTCACACAGAGAGAAATCGCCATAGGATTTGCACTTGACAAGGATGGCAATCTTGCTCCAGATGAAGCTGGTGCAATGTATGGCGGCGTCTATTCCTTTCTTCCATTAGGTGAAGCAAAAAGTGGCGCTAAGTTCCCAATTCAAGCAGATTTTCTTGTCCAACCGGGTCGTGATTCCTTAAACTACGAGGCACAATGGAATCATTGGCTACTTGATCAAGTCAAGGGTCTTTGTATTGAAGCAATAGAATATTTTAAAAACCACAATATTTGGCAGTATCAGTTCTTGCCTGCCTTCGAATTCACAAAGAGCAAAGGTCTTGAATCTTACGAAAAATTATTTTTCCCAAGACTTATCGAACCTATCGAGAAATATTTGAATGAGAATGAATGTGTCATCACAATTGATGGTTCTTGGGCTAAGTTTTCAGATGTCGTTCGATTATGCGAAAAAGAGAAAGCGATTCAAAATTTAAGCACGTTACAGCTTTTCTCAAAAGATGCAATTGCTTCTGTCTTTGGAGGAAAACCCAATCTTATGTTAGTTCATCCAGAAGTCAGGGATAAAAACAGTCAACCCATTAGAAAAGTGGATCGTTGGACGCTTCTGGAAAATATTGAGTCCTTGCAAAGTAAAGTTAAAGATGCAGCTTGGTTTCTAAGACTCTACCAATGGTTACAAGATAATCCTGTTTATGAAGAGTATTATCCTTCTAGAGCACGCAACCCTCGCTATCGAACACTTGGGTATCATAAGTATGAGTTTGTTCTGACGGCTCAAAATGAACTCAAGAAAGGTGGCGAGGTTTACCTCACTGAGATTTCTTCAACTGATTCAACTATCAAAGAGCTGGCTCATATCCTGCAAATATCAAGACCAATCCTTCACTCTGAAATCCTTTCTGCGTTGTCTGACAAAGAGAACCAATCCCTGAAAGGATTTCTTACAGGATTCACAGGAGTTCAAATTTTAAATGTAAAGACTATTTGCCAAGAAGCAATTTTACCAAAGATAACAACAAAAACAACTGCCCCTGAACCTGACGAACTGATTAATTTAACAAGGCTCTCCAGAGAAATAATAGGCTCAGAACTTGGTCCCTCTGCTGAGTTATGGATTGTCACCAAGGCAGGTGATGTAAAGCCTGCGAAAGAGGTCTTATTCTCACGGGAGTTCAAACCCATAAGAGATTGGGAGACAAAGAGCCAGTATGTGCCCGGTTTGAATTTTATTAGTCCAACCTATCTG
Organism: Thermodesulfovibrionia bacterium; assembly: GCA_041500225.1. GTDB lineage: Bacteria > Nitrospirota > Thermodesulfovibrionia > Thermodesulfovibrionales > SM23-35 > 0-14-3-00-41-53. Next base: position 30,334 of record JBGQLV010000015.1, read on the forward strand.
TCTACTAATCCAGACGACGAGGAATTAACGGTTTGGCGTGAATTCTTCAAGGCAGGAGGGATTAAGGAGAATCCCGACAACGGCGTAGAGCAGCTTGCCATCAACTATGCTTTAGATAAGCTCTGTCAAAAGTTCGGGAATGTTCAATTGGTTGATAAACTGAATTATGGATACGATATTCAAGCTACAACTGTAGCTGGCTCGCCTGTTCAGATTGAAGTCAAAGGAGTTAGTTCCGAACAAAATGTTGAGCTCACTGGAAATGAGGCAAATGCCGCAGATACATACAAAGAAACCTTTTACCTCTGTGTTGTAGCTTCAATTCCCAATTCTCCGGTAATCTATTTAGTAAATAATCCTGCTAAGCCAGGAATTGGAAAGAAAGATAAACTGACAATTCCATCTGAAATTTGGAAAACATTTGAAACTATTTAAAATGAGAGGGAGTCACCCACAACTGCAGCTAACACGTTGCAAAAGACTGACATCCAAACCCTATAGGGCTTCTTTTGCAACGGGACCGTTAACTGCACATTGCAAACAAAGGCAAGTGAGATTTAGATGATTGACGAATTACATTCACCATCAACGATTAACTATAAGGTCAATGAGGCCAATACTAATATTGGTCAATTTGTTCTTGTTTACAATAAGAGCAAGCAATTATTTACATTGCACATTCGTATTGCAAGCGACTTTGTTTCAAAAAATAACAGAAAATCTGTAATTCTCTCACTCGGATTTCAACAATCACACGGATGTGATTTCTTCGGTGGTGCAGAATGTTTTTATACACATTTTTTTGCTGTTGCACAGCGGGGCTACGGCAACGAGAACTGGTTCGATAGGGAAGTCGATTATGCCCATGCTATGTTTAAGAAATTTACTGAAGATTTCGGAGCAATTTGTGACCATGTGATTGCACTTTATAACCTCGTTCCGCCAAGGCCCATGAGAATACCTGCCTTTACTTATAGTTTTGAAATTGACCCTGAACTCTTGAAATCAAAAGTTAGTATGCCAACTTGGATAGAAAAGGTCGCACCAGAAGTTCAAATTGATCTCAAGAATGATATTCTTAGCAAAATTGAAAAACTTAAGAATGAGTATGTCTCTTTTGCAGCTTTATTATTCCAATCGGGTTCTGAATTGGAATTATCTGTAAAAAAGTTTTTTGAGTTTTTGGGCATGAAAGTAGTACTTGCTGAAAAATCTTTCCCCGTTGATATGTTTGCAGAGAGTGACGCAGTAAGGTTTGCCATCGAAGTTACCGGTACAAATGGGAATATTAATAATAAAGATAGAAAAGTGGGCCAGGCCATTACATATTGTGGCGAAAAGAAAGAGGATGAGAAGGTTATTCTTGTTGCAAATACTTTCCGAGATCAGCCTATTTCAGAAAGATCTAAGGAATCATTCACGAAAGAAGCGGTGAAGATATTAACGCCAACACCATTTAATGTATGCTTGGTCACAGCTGCTAATTTATATAATTTCTGGAAAGATATTATAGAAGGTCGGAAATCAAAAACCGACATTATTAATATGTTAAGGGAAACTTCCGGTGTTTTGGAATATAGGACATAAACCGTTGGGCTAAGCAATGAAAAAGAAGGGTAATATCAGCTTCCTGCAATGGTCGCCTAACACGTTGCAAAAGACTCACGTCTAAACCTTTTAGGCTTCTTTTGCAACGGGAACGTTAACGTACATATGACCAATTTTTGAAGGAAGGAGTATAATATTTTTTATAGAATTGATAAGGCCAAATGAAATTTAGCGAACTGGTTAGATTATTGGAAGAAAACGGATTTAGAATTGTAAAAGAAAAGGGTTCTATAAGATATTATGGGAAACCTGGTTGGAATAACTTGATTCGAGTGGATTATCATGGATCAAAGGAAGTCCCTAAAGGCACCTGTCATGCCATATTAAAGGATGCAGGCATAAAGAAATAAAAAGTCGGAGGTGAAATTAAAATGATTGAATTAGAATATTCATTAATAATTGAGGCAACAGAAGAACCAGACTATTTTGGATTCTATTCGCCAGACTTAAAAGGTTTTTCTGGTATCGGGCATTCTATCGAGGACTGCATATACAAAGCAAAGTGGGGAATGATAGAACATATTAATTTATTAAAAGAACAAGGGCTTCCTGTACCTCCACCAAATCCAAATCCTAAAATCACTATACAAAACGAAGACAAAGTAGCGGTTGCATGAAAATTGGTCATATATCTGCTAACAGAGCACAAACGTTTAACATTCAAACCCTTTGGGTTTCGTCTGTGCTTAACCAATGAACAAAATGGGCATTAAGAAGGGAAAATAATATTTGAAAATAGAATCGTCCCTCTGACTTTAATTTATTTAATACCCGGACACAACGATAAATTCTTGTCATTCTGAGGGAGCGAAGGGAGTGAAGAATCTCGTTCAGGATAAACTCCGAGAGGAATCTTGATGTTTGAAAAAAGATTGCCACGCCACGAAAGCATTCTGGACTCGCAATGACAAGTACATAGAAGGGCTATGCTGTTTATCGCTGGATTTGGGTAATAACTTAATCAGGAGGATAAAATGAGATCGGTACTAAAGATTTTAATTGTGTTGTTTTTTGTAGTCTTTCTGGCAGAGGATTCTATTTATGCAGAGCGTGTATTTACAGATGGTGATCTGCAGAAATACGGTTCAGGGAGTTCTGATTCAACAAGCGGAAGCTCCGATAGCCAGAGAATTTCTGATGCCGGAGATGAAAATAAAGCAATACAGCTTTGTACAAATGCCATAAAATCAGGCATTACTGTCTACGGCCGCTATTCCGGTGTTAAGAGTGTGAAACTGATAGAGGTAACTCCTTCCACAAAGGCAGAAAATCTATTATACATTATCAGCTTCGATGCTCATCTGGAACAGGATATTATATCGCATGTAGAGTGCTGGGTATATAAAAAGGCCGGCCAATTTACTTACAGGATTACGTCCAGGGAGTAAAACCGATATGCCCGAAATTTTATTTAACAACAAGATGTTCGACCCTTTGACAAGGTCCTCTTTATTAAAAAGGAGATAAATTGTGAAGGCTTCATGGAGTTTGAAATACGGTTTATCAGTGTTATTTATTTCAGCGTTTCTTTTTTCAGGATGTCAGAAGGAGGCTGAAAAACAGGGTGCGAGCAAAGGTGCGGAAACGCAAAATGTTCAGGTAGAGGCATCAAAGAAAGAAGAACTTAACAGGGGAATATGGAATGCTGTTATAAATAATGAGATTGAAAAGGCGAGATCAATGCTTGAAAAGGGTGCTGATGTCAACGCCAGAGCATATGGAGGATGGACGCCATTGATGAGGGCGGTATCAGACGGAAATATTGAGATTTCGAAATTGCTAATCGAGAGAGGTGCAGATGTTAATGCAAGGGAAGATCTCGGGAACCCTATTCTTCTTTTTGCCTGTAGAAAAGATAGAGTCAATATACTAAGGTTGCTTCTTGAAAGAGGCGCTGATGTCAATGTTAAGAATGCAGAGGGCCAGCCGGCACTCTCGGTTGCAGCTTCGTATGGTATTGAGGTTGTGAGACCACTTCTTGACAAGGGTGCTGACGTCAACGCCCAGGATAATGACGGCAAAACACCATTAATGATAGTCGCAGTATATGGACGCGCTGATGTTGTGAAAATTTTCATTGAAAAGGGGGCGGATGTTAATGCAAGAACAAAAAGCGGAGCAACAGTGCTTAGTTTGATGAAACCCTATATCGGGCACGAAATGGTTGAGGTGCGAAAAGAATTAATAAGTGCCGGAGCAAGAGAGTAATAGGCTCGGATGTCCAGAATATATTTCCCCATATCTGATATCAAAGATAACCGGATATCAATTACCGACGAGAAAGCACATTATCTAATATCCGTTCTTAGATGCAGAAAGGGAGATGACCTGATTGTCTTTGATGGAAAGGGCAACTGCCTAAAGACAAGAATATTGAAGGCTGACAGAAGAGAAGTAATCACTGAAGTCATAGAAAAATTTCCCTGCGATACCGAATCTCATATAAATATCACTCTTGTGCAGGGACTTCTCAAAGGTGAAAAAATGGACTTGGTTATACAGAAAACGACAGAACTTGGAGTAAAAGAGATAATACCTGTTGTTACTGAAAGGAGCCAGATGAGAGAAACCAGGAAGGTTACACGCTGGAGAAAAATTGCCGAGGAGGCATCAAGGCAATCTGGAAGAAGTATAATACCTGTCATCCATGATCCGATAAAATCCTTTGATATCCTTAATTTTTTACGACCTTCTAACAAGGTTAATGGCCTCCTCTTTTATGAAGAAGGAGGTATGAAACTATCGGAAGCAGTTTCGTCCTTCGTCCCTCGTCCTTCGTCTCTTTTTATTTTTATCGGCCCAGAAGGCGGGTTTACAAAAGAAGAAGTCTTCCTTGCAAAAGAAAAAGGTCTCCTTGTCACTTCTCTCGGAGAAAGGATTCTCAGGGCTGAAACTGCAGCAATCTCAGCAGTTGCATTAGTACAGTTCTTATTAGGTGATATGGGCTAACTGTCTTTCTCTCTTATAATCATAATCCTGTCAACAGGTATAACAATCCAGCCACTTTCTGTTTCAAGGTGGACCTCGTCCTCCCCGACCTCAATAAGCTTGCCTGTATAAGTCATTCCCGGTGTTTCTACATTAACAATCTTTCCGACTAAATCTATCACGGTTACCTCCTAAAGGTTTACCTAATAGACAAAGTGTCCATACATATAATAACATGCCCTCGTCACTATATTATCAAAATTAGTTATATATCACATCAATTCTCGCAACTGAAAGAATTTTTGTTTTATACTATAGAAGAATTTGTATTATTCAATAATTTAGGAGGAAAAAATGAGACTTGTAACTCGTGGAGACCTTGATGGTGTGACTTCAGCAGTTCTTCTTACGACAATGGAGAGGATTGATTCGATTGAATTGATTCATCCACAGGATATAACTGATAAGAAATTTGAAATTACAAGCAATGATGTTATAGCAAACCTCCCATATTCCCCTGAAAGTGCAATGTGGTTTGATCATCATGAGCTTACCGAAAGCAATGAAAAGCCGCCTGAAAATTTCAAGGGAAGTCATGCAATAGCTCCAAGCGTTTCAAGGGTAATCTATGACTATTATTCTTCGGATAACCTTAAGAAATATGGACACCTTGTAATGGAAACAGACCGTTTCGATTCTGCACAGCTTGGAATAAAGGACGTTACTGACCCAAAAGGAATAATACTTCTGGGATTTACTATAGATTCACGTTCCGGCATCGGAAGGTTCAAAGAGTATTTCATGCTTCTGGTTAAATGGCTGAAATCCATGCCCATGGAAGAGATACTCTCACAGCCTGTCGTGGCAAAAAGGGTGAAACTGCTCAGAGAAAATAATTTGGTCTTTCTAAATGTTCTTAAAGAAAACTCAAGACAAGATGGGAATGTTGTGATTACGGATTTCCGTTCTCTGGATAAAGTGCCGATCGGCAACAGGTTCCTTATATATACACTATTTCCTGATTCTAATGTCTCTGTCCGAATACAATGGGGACCTGAAAAAGAATTTGTTGCTGTAACTCTCGGACACAATATTTTTAACAGGATAAGTCATGCTAATTGCGGACAGATATGCAGTGAGTTTGGCGGTGGAGGGCATAAAGGCGCTGCTGCCTGCCCGCTAAAGCCGGAAAAAGCAGATAAGCAGATTGCAGAAATAATTCAGAAGTTGAAAAGAGAAGGTTGATTAAAAGATATAATCTGCAAGTAAATTTTAAGAGGCGGTGACATGACCGTTTGGATTTTAATTGCTGTAATTGTTCTTTTTATATTATGGATGATATTTATATACAACAGGCTTGTTACACTTCGGAATGAGGTTAAAAATGCGTGGTACCAGATTGATGTTCAGCTAAAACGAAGGCACGATCTTATTCCAAACCTGGTATCAGTCGTTAAGGGTTATATGGAATTTGAGCGTGATACCCTTGAAAGGGTAATATCTGCCAGAACAAAGGCATTATCAGCGGTCAGCCTGCGCGAAAAGGCTGTTGCTGAAAACATGCTCACTCAGGCGCTTGGAAGGCTTTTTGTGGTTATAGAGAATTACCCTTCACTGAAAAGCAATGAAAACGTTATGCAGCTTCAGGAAGAACTTACATCCACAGAAAATCGTATCGCTTTTGCCCGGCAGCTTTATAATGACCTCGTCGCAAACTACATGATAAAGCGTGAGGTTTTCCCGGATAACATTATCGCATCTCTATTTGCCTTTCGAGGTGCAGAATATTTTTCTACTGAAAAAGCTGACCGGATCCTGCCAGTAGCAGATATCAGCATAGGTACGAAATGAAACATAATGATATATAGCCTGTCCCAAATTATTTAGTGTCTGTTCATAAAGTCAGTATTTGTCATCCTCCGGCTTGACCGGGGGATCCAGAAGGTATTGAAAACACTGGATTCCCGCTTTCGCGAGAATGACGACTTTTTATGGAAATGACAGTTTATGGACAGACACTATTTATACAATAAAATATAAATAATGTAGCCAATGCCGTTAACATTTATTGATATAGAAAAACAGAAAAGCTGGAGAATAGGTATTCTTTTTATTTTCCTCCTGTTTATGTATTTCTGTGTGTCAGCCGCTCTGTTTCAAGGCTTCTTATTAATATTCCCGGCGCTGATTCTAAAATCCGGCTTTATTTTGTCAGAAAGTAATCTGCCGTATCTTTTAGTATTAATGGCCTTCTCGCTTATAGTGGCAATAATCCATTTCTGTTTTTCAGCCTTCGGTGCTGTCCGATCCGTAATGAATAATCTTAGTGCCTCTCCACCAGATCCTGAAGACGGCATACATAAGCGCCTGATAAACATTATAGAAGAAATACACGTTGTAACAGGGAATAAGAGACAAATAAGATGTATGGTAATCCCGAGTCTATCCATGAATGCTTTAGCAGTGGCTGATCTAAAAGGCGACGTTGCTGTAGCAATAACAGAAGGGCTTCTTTCGAGGCTGACAAGACCCCAGCTTGAAGCTGTGATAGCGCATGAAGCTTATCATATCCTTTCAGGAGACTGTCTGGAGACCACCATTGCCGCAAGCCTTTTCGGGATGTATGCGTCTGCGCTCGAAAAACTTGAGAATTTTAGTGATGAAGACTTTAGAGGATTTCATCCAGCGTTTTTACTATTCTGGCTTTTGCTAAAGCTCAGCAGTCTGCTCAGCATGTTTATTTCCAGAGAGCGCGAATATCGTGCAGATGCAGCTTCTTTACGCATGACCCGTAATCCTCTGGCGATGGCAGAGGCACTGCATTTACTTTCAAAGAACTGGGCAGGCGTGGGGCTGATAAGCGCTGGGATTGAAATGCTCTGTATTGTTAATCCGCAGGCAAGCGAATTAGATGAATCTGAAGGATGGTGGGCAGACCTTATGTCTACACACCCTCCGCTAAGAAAGAGGATGGAGATACTATTAAAAATGGCACGTGTGAGCATATCAGAATTTGGGGCAAAGGCAAGTTCAAAAACAAAGGCCTTTGATATATCAGATACCCCTGAAGCTCTTTATTACGCACTTGATAGTAAGCAACAGTGGCAAGGTCCGTACAGCTATGCAGACCTTGCGTCTCTGTCATGGCTTTCTCCGCTTACCTGGGTCAGCGCTGGACCAACCCAGACTGTAGAAAGGGCGTCTGAAAACACATTGATAAATAAAATATTTACAGATCGTCTTAGTCAAATAGAAAAGGAAATTTCAGCGTTTACGTGCCCTTTCTGTAAGCATCCTTTGTTTACGGTATCATATGAAAATACAAAGGTTTATCAATGCAATTTCTGCGGGGGTATTCTGGTTGAAAATAATAAAATTCCAAGGATAATTGCAAGGAGAGAAAAAAAATGCACTGACAGGGTAAAATCACTTGCAAAGGCAGTGTTAATAGATAATCAGAGAAAGCTCACCATAAAAAAATTAAGAAGTGTTGAGATAAAAACTAAATCCGGTATAACCTGTTCAAAATGCAAAAATCCTATGTTCAGAACTTTTTACAGTCTTGCATATCTGATTGAGATAGACAGGTGTAATATCTGCGGTGTTACATGGTTTGATATGGATGAACTCGAAATGCTTCAGTGTATAATAGAAAATAAGATCACACCTATGGTAGGGTTGCAGCAAATTCCTCCCTAATAAACCTAAACGTTGTAAAAATTGTTTTCGATACGGGATACAAATATGCAACGTTAACCCGAAAACTGCATTTATCTGATGACCAAAGCAGGCATATA
>JBGQLV010000016.1:0-38013 GCA_041500225.1 Thermodesulfovibrionia bacterium
ATCAGCCTACTTATCGTGGAGTAGTGCATCTTTAGATAATCAGCAATTTCTTTCTGGCTGTATCCATACCTCTCCGCAGCCTCCGCTATCTTTTTATTCCTAATATGTGTATTCTTCAATTCTCTTTTCTTGAACAAAATGTTCAGACTTGGCCCCAAGATATTCAAGATATTACTAAAGTGGTAAGAGAAACATTACTTCCTGAAAAGAGATATGAGGAAGATAACTATGATACCGACTGTAAGAGAAGAGTCAGCTACATTGAATGTGTACCAGTGGAATTTACCTATCGAGAAATCTATGAAATCAACAACCTTTCCGTAAAGTATCCTGTCTATGAGATTTCCTATTGCACCGCCGAGAACGAGGGAAAGTCCGAAATAGCTATAATTACTTCTGATCAGTAGCCATATCACAAAGATTGTGGCTAATACAGATATTCCAATAAAGAAGACGCTGCCAAAATTTCTAAACATCCCGAACGCAGCTCCTGTATTTCTGACAATCACTAAATGCAGAAAAGGGAATATTTCTATAGAATCAGAGGGGGTTAAATAGCTGATAACAAAATATTTTGTTATCTGGTCTATCGCTATTATAGATAAGACAATAAGCAATATGTAAACAGACCTTCTCATTATTTATTAAAAATAACCTTGTAACACCTCTCGCAGATTTCAGGTGCCTCTGTAAATGTACCAACACTTTCACTCCGGTTCCAGCACCTCTGACATTTTGTACCCGGTGCCTTCTCAACCTTAATCTCAAGTCCCTCCATCTCTGTGCTTTTATAAGAGTCTTCAGGGCTTTTATCCATAATCTCCACTGCCGAGACGATAAAAAAGCCGGTTAAGAAATCTTTGTATTCTGAAATAAGGGTATTATATTTCTGAGGATAATAAAGTATTATTTTTGCCTCAAGGGAATTTCCTATGAACCTCTCTGCCCTCTTTATCTCAAGTGCCTTATTAACCTCGTTTCTCAGTACAAAAAGGTCATCCCACTTTTTTTCAAGCTCCTGGTCATAATATTCTTCATCGAACTCCGGAAATGAAGCAAGGAATACAGAATCCTCAGACTTCTGTGTTCTGTATTCTGCATTCCGCTCTCTGTTTCGTATGCTCTGCCATACCTCTTCTGCAGTGAATGAAAGTATCGGCGCCATTAATCGTGTCATTGCTGACAGGATCTGGTAAAGGACCCATTGGGCAGCGCGCCTCTCTGCAGAATCTGATTTGAATGTATAAAGTCTGTCTTTCAGGACATCAAGATAAAAAGAGCTCATATCAACAACACAGAAATTGTAAATGTTATGAAAGACCTCATGGAAACCAAAATTTTCATAAGCTGAAACGACATTTTTTATAAATGTCTGTAATCTGCTCATGGCCCATCTGTCTATTTCCAGCAGGCACTTACTGTAGTCCTTGTCATAAAAGTCATAAATGTTTCCGAGTAAAAACCTGCATGTGTTCCTTATCTTTCTGTATGCCTCTGTAAGCCTGTCGATTATCTCTTTTGATATCCGTATATCATCCCTGTAATCTTCTGCCGAAACCCATAATCTCAAAATTTCTGCGCCATTAGTTTTTATGACCTCCTGAGGTGCCACAACATTGCCGAGAGATTTGGACATCTTCTTGCCCCGGCCATCAACAACAAAACCGTGTGTGAGCACTGTCCTGTAAGGGGCCTTGCCCCTTGTGCCTACTGATGCAAGGAGTGAACTCTGAAACCATCCCCTGTGCTGGTCACTCCCCTCAAGATACATGTCAGCAGGCCAGGAAAGTCTGTCATCCACCTCCATAACAGCAGCGTGGCTGACCCCTGAGTCAAACCAGACGTCGAGTATGTCTGTTTCCTTTAAAAATGAAGCGCTGCCGCATTTTTTGCATTTATACCCTGGTGGTAATAATTCCTCCGTCTTTTTCATAAACCATATATCAGCGCCATGGGCTTCAACTAAACTGACTATACCTGACAGCACATCATGGTCTGTCACGAATTCTTCACAGGTTTCGCATTTAAGAAGGGTAATCGGCACACCCCATGCCCTCTGCCTTGATACACACCAGTCAGGCCTGTTCGCAACCATCCCCTGGATTCTATCCTTTCCCCATTTAGGAATCCACATAACATTATTTATCTCTGAGAGTGATTTTTCCCGAAGGTTATTCCTTTCCATTGAGATGAACCACTGTTCAGTCGCCCGGAAGATAACAGGCTTTTTACACCGCCAGCAATGGGGGTAAGAATGCGTGACCTTTTCTTCTTTTATCAGCGCATTTTTATTTTTAAGTATATCTATGATTTCTGCATTTGCTTTAAATACAAATTTCCCCTGCAGAGGTGAGGCTTGCTCATCACCAACGAATTTAAACTTCCCATGATCGTCCACCGGCGCATAAATATCAAGGCCGTATTTCAATCCGATCTTATAGTCATCTTCTCCATGACCGGGTGCAATGTGGACAATACCGGTTCCCTCATCAAGAGATACAAATTCCCCTGATACTGCCTTTGATTTCCTCTGAATAAAAGGATGGAGCGCATTCAAACCTTCAAGGTCTTTGCCTGTTTTTTTTGCGATAACGTTTCCATTGAGGCCGATTTTCTCTTTTAGCGCTTCGACCCTTCCTTCAGCAACAATATAAACTTCATTATTATTTTCAAAAGCTACGTAATCAAAATCCGGGTGAAAAGCAATAGCCAGATTTGCAGGAAGGGTCCACGGAGTAGTAGTCCATATGAGTACAAACATTTTTTTCCCCTTAAGGGTAGGGAAAAACTTATTAGTATTTTCTTCATCAAGTGCAAATTTAACAAATATAGATGGAGATTCTTTATCACCATATTCAACCTCAGCCTCAGCGAGTGCTGTAATACATGAAGGGCACCAATGCACCGGCTTTTTACCTTTATATACGTATCCAGCCTCTACAAATTTACAGAACTCTCTTACAATCGCTGCCTCATATGTATATGTCATGGTCAGATAAGGATTCTGCCAGTCACCAAAAACCCCCAACCTTTTGAATTCATCTCTTTGAATGTCAACAAACTTTGTTGCGTATTCCTTGCAGAGTTTTCTCTTTTCGAGGATATCAAACTTATCTTTCTTATCACCCAGATTTTTGTCAACCTGCAGTTCTATTGGCAAGCCGTGGCAGTCCCAGCCGGGAACATAGGGAGAATAAAAGCCCCTCATTGACTTGTATTTTACGATAATATCCTTGAGTATCTTGTTCAATGCATGGCCAATGTGTATGTGACCGTTTGCATAAGGAGGGCCGTCATGAAGGATGTAATGCTCACTGTTTTTCCTATTTTCCTGCAGCTTTTCATATACCTTTTTCTCTTCCCAGAACTTCATTATCACCGGCTCTTTATGGGTAAGATTTGCCTTCATTGGAAAGTCAGTCTTTGGAAGATTCAGTGTATCTTTATAGTCTGTTAACATATTATTTCAACACTTGCATTAACTTGTTATTATTGACAGGGCAGATGTGCTGAAAAAGGCCGTCCAGCGACTCCTTAGAGACCTTTTGCAAGGCCAGCCAGCCTCTATCCACACACACTTCGTGAGATTTGCAGTCATGTGTATCATAATAATTTCTTGTCGCTTTGACGGGGTTTTTCAGCATGTCTGCCCTGTCTTTTTTGCAACGTTTAGGTTATCTTGCAATTTACTCTCTTACTTCTCCTCTGCTTTTTCTTTTTTCTGGGCTTCACGTTCTGCGACTATTTTTTGTGTTAAATGGGCAGGTAATTCATCATAATGTGAAAATTCCATTGAATAAAGCCCTCTGCCTGAAGTAAGACTATGTAACTGGTTTGCATAGGTAAGCATTTCAGACATGGGTACAAGTGATGTTATCTTTTGATTTCCTCCCGCCTGGGGTTCAACCCCCTGAACTCTGCCCCTCTTGGAATTCAGGTCTCCTATTAAAGAGCCAAGGGTATCATCCGGGGTTATAACCTCAACCTTCATTATTGGCTCAAGCAATACAGGCTTCGCATCCTGGATTGCCTTTTTTAAGGCCATAGAACCGGCTATCTTAAATGCCATCTCGGACGAATCTACTGTATGATAGGAGCCGTCATAAAGTTTTACCTTTAAATCAACAATTGGATAGCCTGCAATTACACCTTCATGCATTGTCTCTATAATCCCTTTTTCTACAGCAGGGATATACTGCCTCGGTATCGAACCTCCGACAATCTTATCTACAAACTCATATCCTCCACCCCGCGGAAGAGGCTCTATTTCTATATAGCAATCACCATACTGTCCCCGGCCTCCTGACTGCTTCTTATATCTTCCCTGTGCCTTTGTCAAAACCTTGATTGTCTCTTTATAAGGGACCTTGGGGGTTTTCATCACAACCTCGACTCCAAATTTCCTTTTCAGCCTTTCGAGGGTAACCTCAAGATGTACCTGTCCCATTCCGGAAAGCAGCATCTCCTTTGTCTCTTCATCCCTTTGAAACCTCAGTGTTGGATCCTCTTCGAGTATCCTGTGAAGACTTGTGCTCACCTTGTCCTCATCCCCTTTACTCTTAGGCGCTATTGCATAAGAGATTATAGGGTCAGTAAATTTTACCTTTTCAAAAACAATTGGACGTGACTCATCAGAGAGTGTATCCCCGGTATATGTCTCTTTGAGTTTTGCAACAACACCTATTTCGCCAGGGCCGATTGTCTGCGCTGACACCTGTTTTTTGCCCATAAGATAAAAGACCTGGCCTATCCTCTCCTTTGCGCCAGTTGTTGCATTAAGGATATTCGAGTCAGCCCTGAATATGCCGGAATATACCCTGAATATAGAAAGCCTTCCTGCATAAGGATCTGCGATTGTTTTAAATACATAAGCTGACAACGGTTCTGTCTTCAACGGCTTTCTCTCAATCTCTTTTCCATCCTTCGGGTTTTTACCCCTGATAGGTGATATTCGTACCATTTCAGCTGGCGATGGAAGGCAGAGGAGCGCGGTATCAAGAAGCTGTGATACTGCTATATTCCTGATCGCAGAGCCGCACGTGACAGGTATAAACCTCTTTGTTAATGAGCCTTCTCTTACACCTTTAATAATTTCATCGTCCGAAAGCATGCCTCCTTCAAGGTACTTCTCAAGCAGCGCATCATCGGACTCTGCAATTTTTTCTACAAGTTTTTTCCTGTATTCCTCAACCTCAGCAAGTATTTCAGCAGGGATATCAGATTCTTCTGCCTTTCCATTATTAAACTTAAATGCCTTCATCTTTATCAGGTCAACAATTCCTGTAAAACTATCCCCTGAGCCTATTGGTACCTGGAGGGGTAATACCTCTGTTTCAAAAGCCTTTTCGAGTTCTCCTACCGCCATAAAAAAATTTGCAGTTTCCTTGTCCATTTTATTTATAAATACAACCCTTGGCACCTCAAATTCGGATGCGTACTTCCATATCTTTTGCGTTTCAGCCTTAACACCTGAGATTGCACTGACTATTACAATTGCTCCATCAGCTGCGCGTAAGCACCCCCTCGTATCCTCAAGAAAGTTAATAAACCCCGGGGTGTCTATCAGATTAATCCTGTGACCATTCCAGTCGCAGAAAGCAATGGAAGAAGTAATTGTTATCTTCCGTGCTATCTCCTCAGGCTCATAATCTGTTGTTGTCGTTCCGTCCTCGACATTGCCCAGCCTCTCTATTGAGGCGGAATCAAAAAGCATTGCTTCAACAAGTGTGGTTTTGCCGGCGCCTCCATGTGCAATCACAGCTATATTGCGTATTTTGTCTACCTCAAGATTTGCCATAAATCCCCCTTTATTTTATTTATTGAGTTTATTGAATTAGATTTTAATAAACACAAGAAACTTTATAACTTATTCTAATATCTCTTCGATAACTGGTTTTAATTCAACCTTTTTCCCTGCCTTGTTACTCCAGAGCTTTATAGATAAAAAGGAGATAGCAAGCGCACCAAATCCAAAGATGGCAGAGACAGTATCCGGGTCAAGCTCTTTAAAATAATGGCTGAATATCTCCTTACCAAGGACTGCACCCAAAATCAGGGCCAGGGCAGGAACTCCATAAACAATCATGGAGCCTCTCAGATAAGTATATGGTTTCATTACTATCTTGACCTTCTGTCCAACTCGTGCTTTAACAGGGTTTAATGCCTCTATTTCCATAGACTGCTCCTCTGGTTTACACGTTCCTAAAGAACAACCTTCGCAAGCACTTTTTAGTGGTACGCTAACCTTTGCAAGCAGGCCTTCAATACTTTTAATAACGCCAACCTCCTCCACAGTGTTGCATTTTAACATATCAGGTCTTGAAGACACCAATATTTTTAGATCTTCTATAAAGTGTATTTTTATTAAGGTTCTCATAATAGAATATACATTATCTTGTCGTCATTCCCGCAGTCCGTAAGCGGGAATCCAGCAGTTCATAGTCTCTGGATGCCCGATTAAAGTCCTCGGGCATGACAGACTTTTGTAAATACTATTTTGAGACTTTTAATAAGTATGCCCGGCCTTCCTTTTTGATAAGATAATATATAGAAAAGCACAGTTTTTAACATGAATAAGCGAATTCTAACAATACCTTAAAAAACCCGGGCTCTGGTCTGAGGGTTTCAATAATTTTCTTTTTGTGATATACAACTAACTATAGACATGCAGACAAGATATCTCATACCTATAATTGCCATAACTATATTTGTGTCTTTTTTCAGACTCGGATCTGTAACGCTTTTCGATGTTGATGAGGCTGTGTTTGCAGAGGCAGCAAAGGAGATGGTAGAAAGCGGCAACTGGATAACGCCGACCTATAACGGAGAAAACCGATATGATAAACCTATATTATTTTACTGGCTAATGGCAGCCTCTTATAAGGTTTTTGGTATAAATGAATTTGCAGCGAGGTTCCCATCTGCGACTGCTTCACTTTTACTCGTCCTGTCGGTTTTCTTTTTTGTAAGACAGTTCCGCGTGGAAAAAGATGCTTTTTTCGCAGCAATTTCACTGGTTCTATCCATATATTTCCTTGCATATTCCCGTGCAGCAGTTACTGACATGACTATGACCCTATTTATCACCATTTCCATATTTTCTTTTTTTCTTTCAGTTAACAAAAAAAGATATTATATTTATGGGTTCTATCTATTTTCAGCGCTGGCTTGTCTGACAAAGGGGCTTATAGGGATAGTTTTTCCATTTTGTATTGCTGCAATCTATATCTTAACTGCAGAAGGATTATCAGGCATTAAAAAAATATTCAGTTTAAAAGGTATTATCCTTTTTTTGATTATTGCAGCTCCATGGTATATCGCAGAGTACATAATCAATGGTGAAGATTTCATCCGGCAGTTCTTTATAAAACACCACTTCAAAAGATATACAGGGGTCATATCAGGGCATAAGGGTCCTGTGTATTATTTCATCCCCGTATTGATCATAGGGTTATTCCCCTGGATTGCATTTCTGCCTGCCGGAATTAGAAATGTTTTCAAAGAAAAGGACAGACTGAGTTCGTTTGCCTTTATATGGTTTACATCTATATTTATATTCTTCTCACTTTCGACAACAAAGCTTCCTAACTATCTCCTCCCTGCAATACCTGCTGCATCTATACTTATTGCCTCCGGCATGACAGTGCAAAATAAGAAATGGCGGCAATACTCAAACCTATTTATGGCAATTATGTCAGTACTGATAGGTGTTATCTTTTTGATTTCAAAAAGGTATCTTTCTAAATTTGGGATTCCTGATACTGACTGGACGCTTGCAATAACTGCGACAATGATGGTGATTGCAATCATGAGTTTTTATTCTGTTTTTACCAAAAAGAAACTTCATGGCTTTATGGCCAGCCTTATGGTTGCTTTTCTTTTATTGCTTGTGACAAAAGGGTTACCCATTGCAAACCAGTATCTTCAAGGTACGCTTTATAAATACAGTTTGTATGCAAAGGAAAGACTTCATGATGATGAGAAAATAATTATTTACAGGATAAACAATCCAAGCATTGTATTTTATTCAGAACATAAGATAATAAATGTAGGGGATAAGGATGAATTAATAACTTTTATGAAAAATGGCAAACATGTTATTGTCATTACAAAGACAACGAACGTTGAATTTTTAAAGGAATTAGGGTTTAATTTATTAGAGAAGGATGAAAAATATGCAATCCTTGAGAGAAAATAGATTTACAATCACAGGACTTCATGGACAAATTTTCTAATATACCTGACAGAATATCAGGCCTTTCGGAGCTGGCATATAACCTCTGGTGGAGCTGGCATCCGGCGGCAAGGATGCTCTTTAAAATATTGAATCGAGCTACGTGGAAGGAAAGCGGCCATAATCCTGTAAAGATGTTAAGAGAGCTCCCTGTAGAAATTTTAAAATCAGTTGCGAGTGACCCGGAGTATTTACATCAGCATGATGTTGTGCATAAAAGGTTTCGCGAGGATATTGAGTCAAAGGCATGCTGGTTCTCGGAAAATATTACTGATCGTGAATGTTTACCGATTGCCTATTTTTCCGCAGAGTACGGGCTGCATCATTCCCTGCCTTTTTATGCGGGTGGATTGGGTTTTTTAGCCGGTGATTATATCAAGGAGTGCAGCGACCTGGGTGTGCCTATGGTAGCAGTAGGTTTTATGTATCCGGAAGGTTATTTGCATCAGAAAATTCGCATGGACGGCTGGCAGGAAAATCCGGATGAAATCCTCGACAGGGATGCTGCCCCGATTGTAAGAGTGCTCAATGAAAAAGGTGAACAGCTTGTTGTTAAGGTCCCTTTTATTGATCCTCCAATCTATGTAGCTGTATGGAAGGTAGCTGTAGGCCGTATATCCCTGTACTTAGTTGATACGGACATTGAGATGAACGACCCCTGGAACAGATCAATAGCTTACCATCTTTATATCGGAGACATTGAGCAGCGTCTGCGTCAGGAGATAGTTCTTGGCATCGGCGGCAGTGAGGTTTTAAATACCATTGGCATCAAGCATTCCGTATTGCACTTGAATGAAGGACATTGTGCATTTGCTCTGCTGGAACGGATCAGGGAAAAGACAGAAGAAGGGATGAGTTTTGAAAAAGCGGCAGAAGAGGTACGTAATACCTCAATTTTTACTACTCATACTCCTGTACCTGCCGGGCATGATGTTTTTCCTTTTAATCTCATTGATAAATATTTCGGTAATTACTGCCAGCTTATTGGTCTCAACCGTGAAGATTTTCTACATCTTGGCATAAACCCTGAAGAACCTGCAGCAGGATTTAATATGACTGCATTTTCACTCAGGATGTCAAACTATCATAATGGTGTAAGCAGGAAGCACGGCAAGGTTACACGACACATGTGGCAGGCACTCTGGCCTGACAGGAAAGAAGAGGATGTGCCGATTGATTCAATCACTAACGGAATTCATATCCCTACCTGGACAGAACCGAAAATGGAACTCCTCTTTAATAAGTACATGGGACCCGATTGGCTTGAAGATCACGACAAACAAGTTATCTGGGAACGAGTTAATGATATACCAGACCAGGAATTATGGCAGCTTCATTATTGGTTGAAAATTAAACTGATCAACTTTATTCGAGAACAGGCACGCAGGCGCTGGATAGAAAATCGTGTTAATCCGATCAACATTATTACCGGTGGTTCATTGCTTGACCCACTGACGCTTACTATCGGCTTCGCCCGACGCTTTGCTGCCTATAAAAGGGCAGACCTAATATTTCACGACCTCGATCGCCTCAAAAAACTCCTGAACACCCGGTGGAACCCTGTACAGATAATATTCGCCGGGAAGGCTCATCCGGCAGATGATGACGGTAAAAGAATACTACAGCGAATATTTAATCTTGCCCAAGACCCTTCTCTGGGCGGAAGAATTGCTTTTGTCGAAAACTATGATGAACAACTGGCACAATACATGGTTCACGGAGTTGACCTCTGGCTCAACAATCCAATACCACCCTCAGAAGCATGCGGTACAAGTGGAATGAAAGCCTCACTGAACGGTGTCCCTCACCTGAGCATTCTCGACGGCTGGTGGATAGAGGGGTTTAATGGTAAAAACGGCTGGGCCTTTGGTGGAGACACAGGTGATGATGTTAAGGATTCAGAGGCAATTTATAACATCCTTGAGAAGGAAGTGATCCCTCTTTATTACAAAGTAGATGATAATGGCATTCCACGTGATTGGGTCAAGGTTATGAAAGAGGCGATAAAAAGCACTGCGCCGTTATTCAGTGCCCGCAGAATGGTAAAAGAATATATAAATAAGTTTTATCAAAATGCACTTAAATCTGCCTCTATATAATATGGTCTTACTAACCCTCCTCTTTAAGTAATTTATATTCTATGCTATCAACAAGCGCCTGATAGGACGCCTCGATAATATTCTCTGACACCCCGACAGTGCTCCATCTTTTCTCTTCGTCACCTGACTCAATAAGTACCCTCACCCTTGCGGAAGTGCCCTTCCCTGCTGTAAGGACACGAACCTTATAGTCATGGAGACTCACTTTTTTAAGTTCAGGATAGAACTTATCGAGTGCCTTTCTCATGGCATTATCAATTGCGTTAACAGGGCCGTTTCCTGTTGCTGCGGTGTGTTCGATACGACCGCCAACCTTTACCATTATCGTTGCCTCGCTGATAGGGTCTTCTCCCTCTTTTCTCTTCTCAACTATAATCCTGAAACCTATAAGATCAAAGAATCTCTTGTGCAGGCCGAGGGCTTTTTTCATCAAGAGTTCAAAAGATGCCTCTGCCGCCTCAAACTGAAAACCCTCGTTCTCAAGATTCTTCAAGGTAGTGACAATATCCTGTAACTGTGGAGAATCAGGGTCAAGGTGGATTCCGAATTCCTCTGCCTTTCTTAATATGTTGCTCCTGCCTGCAAGGTCTGATATTAAGACCCTCCGGGAATTACCGACAAGATCGGGCTTAATATGTTCATATGTTTCCGGTCTTTTCATTACCGCGCTGACATGGATACCGGCTTTATGCGCAAAGGCGCTGTCTCCGACAAAAGGCTGTCTCTTGAAATGTCTTAGGTTGGCTATCTCATTCACAAACCTTGATACATCCCTCAGCCTTCTTAGTTTTTCAGCACCAATACAGCTCATTCCAAGTTTAACCTGGAGATTGGGAATCACTGAACACAGGTTTGCATTGCCGCATCTCTCACCAAGTCCATTGATCGTACCCTGCACATGTGATGCACCGTTTTCAACTGCAATTACTGAATTTGCAACAGCACACTCTGAATCATTATGTGCATGGATGCCGAGAGGTGTATGCAGATCTTTCATTATGTCATTTATAATATTTTTTACATCATCAGGAAGTGTTCCTCCATTTGTATCACAGAGTATAAGGCAGTCTGCACCGGCATCCTGCGCTGCAAGAAGGCATTTTAAAGCATACTGAGGGTTATCCTTATAACCATTAAAGAAATGTTCCGCATCAAAAAAAACCTTCTCGGCATTTTTTTTAAGACAGGCAACTGAATTATGAATAATATCAATGTTCTCATCGCATGATATCTTCAGCGCCTCTTTCACATGGAAATCCCAGGTCTTTCCAAAAATAGTAATAATCTTTGACTTTGAATCGAGAAGGGCTTTTATATTAGCATCATCATCTGCTTTGTGTTTAGGCCTGTGTGTACTCCCGAATGCAACTATCTTTGAGTTTTCAAGTCCGAGTTTTCTTACCTTCTTAAAGTATTCCATATCCCTCGGGTTAGAGCCGGGCCAGCCGCCTTCTATGTAATGCACCCCGAGTTCATCGAGCTTCTCTGTAATCCGGAGTTTATCCTCGACAGAAAACGAGATATCTTCTGTCTGTGCCCCATCCCTCAATGTCGTATCATAGATTTCTATCTGCCGCATAGTCATATTTTTTGTCCGAACTTAAGATTTATTTTTTACCAAGATA
Source organism: Thermodesulfovibrionia bacterium (assembly GCA_041500225.1). Taxonomy (GTDB): domain Bacteria; phylum Nitrospirota; class Thermodesulfovibrionia; order Thermodesulfovibrionales; family SM23-35; genus 0-14-3-00-41-53. The sequence goes on from JBGQLV010000016.1 coordinate 11,958, forward strand.
ACTTTACGTTTCGTTTCCACCTTTTTCTTCCTGTTCCCTCCAAGCTCAAATGCATCGTGCAGCACCCTTACCGCAAGCTCAGTATATTTTGTATCAATAATACAGGAAATCTTTATCTCTGATGTGCTTATCATCATGATGTTTATACCATGTTTCGCAAGTGTCTCAAACATCTTTGCTGCGACACCTGAGTGGGTCCTCATGCCAACACCTATAATGGAGACCTTTGCTATATTCTCTCTGAGGACAACATCTTTTGCACCGAGTTCTGCAACAATCTCCTCAGTAATTTTAAGTGCTTTCTTGCTATCTGTCTTAGGGACTGTAAAAGATAGATCAGTTGATTTTCCGTCACTGCTTATATTCTGCACAATCATATCAACAACGATATTTGCACCCGCAATCGCATTGAAGAGTTTTGCTGCAATACCTGGTTTGTCATGAACTGCTATCGCAGTTATTTTCGCCTGATTTTTGTCATAGGCAACCCCTGACACTACAACCTTTTCCATCTCCCTGTCCTCCTTAACAACAAGTGTACCAGGATTATTACTAAAACTCGACCTGACAACAACCGGAACCCCATATATCTTTGCAAATTCAACTGACCTCGTCTGGAGCACTTTTGCACCAAGGCTTGCAAACTCAAGCATCTCATCATACGAAATCTTATCGAGTTGTCTTGCGTCAGGCACTATACCGGGATCCGTGGTATAAACGCCGTCAACATCCGTATAAATCTCGCAGAGGTCTGCCTCAAGCGCTGCTGCAACAGCGACTGCTGTGAGGTCAGACCCGCCCCTTCCAAGGGTTGTGACTTCAGAGGTTTCTGTTATACCCTGAAATCCTGCAATAACAGGTATTATCCCTTTATCCAATGTCTTTCTTACCCGTTCTCCGGTTATTCTTTCTATCTTTGCCTTAGTATGGACTTCATCCGTGATAATCCCCACCTGTCTTCCTGTAAAAGACATTGATTTAAAGCCGAGTTCATTTATTGCGATTGCTGTAAGTGCAGCGCTTATCCGTTCACCGGATGAAAGCAGCAGATCCATTTCGCGCTCATCGGCATTCGGAGATATCTGATTTGCAAACCCGATAAGCTTATCTGTCTCTCCCGACATTGCAGAGACAATGACAACAACATCATTACCCTGCCTCTTTGTTTCAGCAACTCGTTCTGCAACTGCCCTTATCCTCTCTATGTTCCCAAGAGATGTGCCGCCATATTTCTGCACAATCAGCATTAATCTAATCCTCTTCTATTTTTGTAATGTAATATACCATGTAGGAAATAGCAATCTCAAATCCCTCTTTCGTTCTCTGTTAGCAATTTTTTAAAGGTGAACCATATGTTTTTGAGAATATGGACCTTCTTCATACGAACTACGGGTATCGGGCATGGATGTCGTAAAATGTCCTGTCTGCCAGAAAGGCAGGATGCATGTGGCAGGGGTACTTCAGCCTTCCAGATGCAACAGTCCATGAGATATGGTAAAGAGTGAAATCACATGCGCAAGCAATTCTGAAAGCTCCTGCGAAAACCTCACCGGTAATCGCCCCACTTTCTTATTGCCTGAACCGCCTTTTTTGTGTATAGTTATTTACATATTAGGTGGTAAGGCAATTGCTGAGATTGCTGACGCCGGGCAATTCCAGTCAATCGGTAGCTTTGGTTCAATAAAACCGTAGCCGTATTTTACAGAAGAAGCAGGAGGAGGAAATTGAAACTCCATAGGCTGTACGCAGCGGCTTTGTTCAACTCGCTTCTTTCGGAAATCTCGCCTCTCCACAATACTCTCACGTCTTGTGATCATATGACTTCAGAAAGAAGCTTAAATGTTAACCGTTCATTGCGGGCAAGAAAGAGGAAAGTAAATAAATGGAAAAGAGAACCGCCCTATTTTTATTTTTGATGAATAAAAAAGCCATTTCAATTTCAACGGCAATAACAATAATTTTCACGTTATCTGCTCTTTTTGTCTATGCCCTGCCAACAAAAGAAATTTCAAAAGATAGTTTAAATAGGCAAGTGAAAGTCAAAGAAGAAGTTGCTCCCTTACAACAATCACAACCGCCACATAAAATATATGAAGAAAAACTAGATAATCTTCAACGACATATAGATAAATTAGACGATCGTTTTTGGCAATTGCTCATTGGACTGTTCTTATCAGTTATAACTGTTATTGGCGCTATATTTTTATTTTTTGGGAAACAAATGAAAACAATAAAGAAAACTGTGCAAGAAGGGGCATCAAAACTGAATAAGGAAGCAGAAAAAGCAGGAGAAACTTTTAATGATAAAGTATCAAGTGCTATGAAAAATATCGAATCCAACCTGGTCAAATTAAGAGATACGATATTGCAACCTGCAGAGATTGGTTCACTCCTTTCCACAGGCTTACTTTTGCATCATCAACGAAGATATGATGAAAGCATTAACTTGTTATCTAAAGTCATTGAAAAAGAACCTAATAATCCAGAGGCAAGATATTATCGTGGATTATCCTATAAAAAAAAGGGGAAACATTGTATTAAAGAAGCTATAGATGATTTCGAGATTGCAGTTAATTATGCACCTCACCCTATCAAGTTCTTTGAGCTTGGCCATTCTTATCTATATGCGGGGCGATGGAAGAAGGCACGAGAAATACTAAATAAGGCAATTGATTTTGGTTTCGAAAATAAAGCAGAGACATTAACATTTATAGGGGAAGCTTATTATGGTGAACGTTTGCATGAGGAAGCCATAGCGGCATTTGATAAATGCTTAAATCTTTACCCTCAGTATGCTAAAGCAATTGAAGCGAAAGGATTGGCACTAATGCAACTTAATAAATATGATGCAGCAATAGATTTATATGATAAGGCAATCGAAGCCATTCCTTCATGGTCTAATTTTTACCTATATAAATCTAAAGCGCTTTGGGAAGGAAAATATAATTTAGGTGAAGCTCTAAATTATATTAAACAAGCAGAAAGAATAAATAAAAGAGATTTTAAATTATGCCTTTATAAAGGATCTTTCCTTTTTGATTGTGCAATAAAAAGAAAAGCTGAAGGTGCAAATAGCGTCGAAGTTAATGGTTTACTTGACGAAGCAATTCAAAATTTACAAAAAGGGTTGTCACTGGTTCATTTAAGCAGTAAACCAGTCTTTCGAAATAAGCTATGCCAGATTTATATCGAAAAAGGGTTAAACAACGATGCAATTGAGGAAGGAAAACGAAGTATTCAGGATAACCCTGCGTACCCCCAAAATTATATGGCTTTGGCAGCCACATATCTTTCCTTAGGTCATTGGTATGAAGCTTCAAAAACTGCGGAAGATGGATACAATAAAGCCATGCACCCAGCGGGTAAAATTTGGTGTATGTTCTTCAATCTTTTAGGTATGATGCTTCAAGGGATGGAAACTACAAGGTTCATACTGAAAGTGGAGGAATTTAAAAAATTAATCAACTTAGCGCCATATTTTGATTCATCTCAATGGGACTGGTCAAGGGCGAAGGATAAAGTAATTTCGAGTAGGGAAGGTTTAAATCTTGATAGCCAGAAATTATTAATGGAACTTTTGAAGCTAATGGATAAATGTTCGAGAGAAATTCCAATAGAATAAGAAAAAATGAAAAAGATAGAAAGGGAGAAAAGGGGACAAAGGAAATACGATCTTTATTGCTGGAGACAGCTCTATTTTTAAGGATGCCCGAAACTTCATTTAACAACAGCTTTGCGCAAAGGCCTTCGGCAAACAAACAGGCTCTATTATTAGATTCCTCGACCTTTGCCTGTTTGTTTCGCAAAGCCCGAACGATGAGTGGTCGTCGCTTCGCTCGACCGCTCATCGGGTACAATTGCATGAAAAATATTTTTTGGGGAGGTACTACATGAAGAGGTATATTTCTACTTTGATAATATTTCTCGTAACAGCATCATCAACTTTTGGTATTTTAACTGAGGTTGAGGCGTCAAAGAAATTAACACGTGATGAAGCAAAGAATATCTTGACTTCAAAAAATCTTGCAATCTCCATTGACTGGTGTGTATTTCCAGGGAAATGCCCAGATAAGGCATTCTACCTACAAAATTCATTTGGGAGTTTTTTTGAAAGTTCAGATGCAGGGATAAAAGTTAGTAGAGGAACATTATCATCATATTTATCATGTTTAGAAAATAGAAATCTTGTTAAATATGCCGGCAAGACAAGAGGAAGCAAAGGTTCTTTTACATGGGATAGCTGGTTGGAAACAACTGGCTCTGGTGAGCCATATCATTTAACTGAAATAGGGCAAAAGTCTTTGGTCAATAATACGCAATTTCAACTTTCACTTAATATCGACAAAATCACAGGCATTCAATTTAAAGAGGAAGATACCATTGCAAAGGTTTTTTTCGATGCTACGATTAAAAATTATGATAATCCCTTTAACCAGTGTTTTGAAGATTATTTTGATATTCAAAGCTTATTGAATAAACCTTATGCAATGTTTGAGCTTTTTGATGATGGATGGCGCTTTAAGGAATTGTATTCTGGAGGTTCTCTAAAGCAGAGAGAAAAGACTTCTAAAAAAGAAGAAAAGGGAAGAGAAATACAGTCAAAAGAACAGCCCCCCAAAGACTTAACCTTAGAGGCAGCTTTACAAACTGAAAGGGAAAGATTTAATAAAATAAGCACATTTAAAAAATTAAGAATGTCTTCACTAATAACTGAAGGTAAAAACGCCATGGAAAAACGAGATTGGAATGATGCTGTCCAAGCATACAAAAAATTACTTGAGATTGATCCTGAAAATTACGCAACTTACGTAAATATAGGTAATGCTTATGCAATGCTGAATGAGTTTGATCTTTCAATTCAATATCTATCCAACGCAAATCAACTTATACCAGCAGCTCCAGACCCTTATGTATGTATGGTCTATGCTTATGCAAGAAAAGGGGATAAAGAACGTGCAATAGAATCTCTCAAAAATGCACTTGATAGAGGATTTAAAGATGTAATCTATTTAAAGAAAGATACAGATTTACCAGAGGATTTTAGACAAGACCCAAGATTCAAAAAATTAGTAGGAATAGAGCAATCTACCCAACTCCAAATTAAACGATTATGGAGCAGTAGCAATACTGAAGAAAATATTATTGCCCTCACATACAAGAATGCTATACAAGAAAGTGATAGAGTAAAAGCTGATGTAACTCTTGCCAACTCCACCGGTACATGGATATTTGTACAGCAGAATCTTAATCCCAGTTCAACAGCAAAAATACCTGTACCCGGGACATATACTTATCTTTTGGGACCGTTCACCAATAAGGAATTGGGAACTATTGAATTCTCAAAAGGAAATTTCTTACAATTGGATGCTCGAAGTCCGGTCGGACTTAAAGGCTCTGCGCTTGATCCTGCAAATCTATCACTTTTGGCCGCTGTTGCTACAGATTTGATGATGCGAGGGCTATTCAACAAAGAACTTTCGCCCAATGCCTTTGATAATTCCATCGTGCTTCCCACAGAAGTAGGTTTAGAATCAATCGATCCATTGTTTAAAACTATTTCATCACACTGTTCAGGGCAATTAGGAGCTTTAGGAAATGCCATAGGTACAAAAAACTCCGAAGATGCCCTTAAGGCTATATCGGGATTTGCCCTCTGCACTAAGGAAATCAGTGAAAAGTTGCAGGAATGGTTAACAAAACGTTATTCAAAAGATGTTGCTGAAAAATATGTTAAGTGGACATCAAAGAATATAGTTGATATTCTAGATGCCCCTACACGTGCAACATTAATAGGTTTGCTTACAAAATACACTTTCGCATCTCCTCCAGAGAGTTGGGTAAGAATTGAAGCAATAGAGCAGTAAAGATAAGTAAATACCTAAAAGGAGTATTGGAGTTCAATCCTGTAGAAAACGATTATACAGTTTGACCGCAGCGACAGATAACACAGCAGAAAAGACTGACGTCCAAACCTTTGAGGACTTCTTTTCCGCAGCAGACGTTATCTGCAAGCCAGCGCGACTAAAAATTATTAGGAGTGACTTATGAATTCTGAGGAGAGTTTTAATAAAAAAAAAACCGTGAGCATACTTTATACAAATTATCGTGGAGAAACTGCAATAAGAAAAATAATACCTAAAGAAATTTGGTTCGGAAAAACCGAGTGGCACCCTGAAGAACAATGGTTACTTAATGCTCATGATATTGAGAAAAAGGCAGATAGATCTTTTGCAATGAAAGACATAAAATCATGGTTTTAGGAGAAATAATAAATGTATCTTTCAGATAAAGATATCAGGGCAAAACTTTCTGAAATGCAGATAGAAGTCAATAACTCTGAATATCCGTTTAACCCTGATGAACAGGTACAGCCTTGTTCAATAGATTTGCGACTTTCAAATATTTTTTGGGAACCTATGCGAGTAAAGTCAATAGATTTAAGAAGGTCACGACTTCTTGATCTTTCCCCAAGACGATATTGGAAGAAAAGGATTTTGCAAAAGGGCGAATGTATTACATTAAAACCGGGAAGGCTATTGCTTGGCAGGATATATGAGAAATTCACAATACCGGTTGATTGCGGCGGAAAAATCGAGGGCAGAAGTAGTTTTGCCAGAATGGGTTTGGGTATTCATTGCACTGGTGATTTTATAAATCCGGGATACCGAGGGCATATGCCTCTTCAATTATTTAATTATAGTCCAAATCCAATCAAAATATTTGCGTATATCCCCATTTGTCAACTTATGCTTATCCGGGTTTCGAATGAACCATCGCGTAAATACGGTCTGGAAGAACTACAGAGTAAATACATGGATGATGATGGCGGGCCATCATATTGGTGGCGTGATAAACGAATAAAGAGTCTTCAAAACACCTTTCAAGAAGTAGATGTATCAATTGATATACAAGAAAGGATACTAGATAAAATAGGAGCACAAGAACCTGAAATATTAGAAAGGTTTGAAAAGTTTATTGAAAAGATCCCAAAATCGAACCTTGAAAATGCAGATAATCTTTTGGAGCTTTTCTTAAAATCTGAAAAAAGAAAGAAATTGAAAGATCAGATTCTAAAAGGCATATATTACACAATGTTTCCAACCCTTGGCTCTGCTTCTGCTGGCGTATATTTTTCACGTCCGTTTACTCTTGAACATTATATCTTATGGTTTTTAACTACTATTTCCGTGATTCCATTTATTCACGTATTAAAAGCACTACCAAAGCAATATTTAGAGGGGAAGACATTAAAAAATGAATAGAAAAAAAAGAACGGGGACGGTTGTATATTCTGAATGCCCAAAACTTCATTTAACGCGGGGTTGCGTCGCTGCAATTATTTGTATTCATAATCACTGTGATAAGCGGGCATAACAGCGGGCGCATGCCATTGTCTTTGAGACAATAATTTGTTTATGATTTGTTTATGAATACTCGTTATTATATCGATCCAGAAACAGGATTGCCTCATATCTATAGACACAATGTATCTGAGAACGAGGTAGAAGATGTTTTATTAAAACCAGGAGAAGACCGTCTTGGCAAAGAAGGTTCACGAATAGCTATGGGGCAGACAAATGCAGGACGCTATCTCAGGGTCATTTATGTGCCTGATCCGGAGACAGGAAGTGTTTTTGTTATAACTGCATTTGAGTTGTCCGGCAAACCATTAATAGCATATAAACGAAGGAGGCGGAAGAAGAAATGAAAAAAAGTAGATTCCCAAAAGGATGGGATGAAAAAAGGGTAAAGAGAGTTCTTGCCCATTATGAAAAACAGACTGAAGAAGAAGCCTTGGCCGAAGATGAGGCAGCATATGAAGATAAAACTCAGACCATAATAGAAATCCCTGTCCAATTAGTCTCTACCGTTAGGGAACTTATAGCAAAACATCAAGCGATACATCATTTGAAGACAACGGCAGATAACAGAGGCTAAGCGGCTTCGATGTGTTTCGCCTAACTTGCTGCACAAATCCTTTTGGCCTCAGACGTTATTTGTTCATCGCGCGGGCAGGGAAGGAAGATTTTCCAGGGCATCAGTGCCCTTTAATGAAATACTCCATTAGCTTATACCCTTCCTCAAAAACTAATATATCTTCTCTTTCTGTAATTAATTCATCAAATGCAACACCTTCATTTTTCCTCTTAACGCGGCTATCGTATATTACAAAAGGCACAGGTTCATCTGTGTGGGTTCTGACGTCTATTGGTGTTGCATGGTCAGGCAGAAGAAGTATCCTGTATTCATCAAAGGATTCTATACCTCTAAGGACAGTACCTACCACATGTGCATCAAAATCTTCTATCGCCTTTATTTTATCTGTATAATTACCTGAATGTCCTGCCTCATCGGGCGCCTCGACATGAATATAGGCAAGGTCAACCTTATCGAGAGCCTTCAGAGCTGCCTCTGCCTTTCCGACATAATTAGTATCTAAATACCCTGTAATACCGGGGACCTCGAGGATCTCAAATCCAGCATATATGCCAATCCCTTTCATAAGGTCAACCGCAGAGACAAGTGCACCACCAAGCGAATATTTCTGCCTGAAGGTCGGGAGACTCAGTTTTTTGCCCTGACCCCAGAGCCAGATACTATTCGCAGGTTTATCACCTCTTTTTAATCTTTCCCTGTTAATAATATGGCTTTCAAGGATGTCTGTTGATCTAAGCATTAAACCCCTCAACACATCTTCTCCATCTCCAACAGGAAGATAGTCAGTCACATCCTTACCAGTAATATCATGAGGTGGAATGCATTCATTATCCAATGCACCGGAAGACCAGACCATAATATGCCTGTAGCTCACACCTGGATAGAACCTGATCTGCTCTGTACCAATTTCCCTGTTAATGTCATTAATAAGCTCCCTTGCATCTTCTGTTGTTATATGACCACCGCTGTAATCCTCCATAACAGCCTTTGTCTTGTCTTTGTTAAATTTGAGGGTAACCAGGTTACATCTGTATGCCACATCATCTCTTTCTAATTTGATTCCTACACTGGCTGCTTCAAGCGGGGCCCTGCCTGAATAAAACTCCATGGGGTTATAGCCGAGGATGTTCAGATTAGCAATGTCTGAGCCTGGATGAAACCCTGCCGGTATAGTCCTGACCTTTCCTATTATTCCCTCAAGAACAAGTTTGTCCATATTTGGTTTAAATGCCTTCTGTAATGGCGTTTTACTGCCGAGTTCTTTTATAGGCCTGTCAGCCATCCCGTCACCAATGATGACAACATATTTCATATAATACCTTCTATAGCCTTTTCGACAGCCTTTATGTCAGCCTTAACCTTTAAAGGTTCCTCAGCCACCCTGAAGACAGTATCGGGGTCCTTAAGACCACTACCTGTAAGTGTACATACGACACTGACGCCAGGTCTAAAGTAATTCTCTTTATATAATTTTACCACGCCGGCAAAAGATGCTGCGGAGGCAGGCTCGCAAAAAATCCCTTCTGTAGACGCAATAAGTTTGTAAGCGTTCAATATCTCCTCATCGGTTACCGCATCGATTCTCCCGCCTGATTCATCCCGCGCTGCAACCGCTCTTTCCCAGCTTGCCGGATTCCCTATCCTGATCGCTGTAGCAACCGTCTCCGGGTTTTTTACAGGTCTGCCGAGTACAATCGGCGCCGCCCCTGCTGCCTGAAACCCAAGCATTACAGGCAGAGAAGAAATTCTTTTAGCATTGTTATATTCCTTGTAACCTTTCCAGTACGCAGTAATATTCCCTGCATTCCCCACAGGAAGCGCATGGTAGTCGGGTGCAAAGCCGAGCTGGTCACAAACCTCGAATGCGGCAGATTTCTGGCCTTCAAGCCTGAACGGGTTTATAGAATTTACCAGCGTTATGGGTTTTTTTTCCACAAGGGCTTTTACTATACTCAATGCCTCATCAAAATTACCCTTTACCTGAAGGACATGTGCGCCGTGCACAAGTGCCTGCGCAAGTTTTCCGAGGGCAATCTTGCCTTCCGGTATCAGAACTATAGCCCTGATATTAGCCTTTGCAGCATAAGCTGCTGCAGATGCCGAAGTATTTCCTGTTGATGCACAGATTACTGCCTTTGCTCCGCTCTCCAGGGCTTTTGAAATTGCAAGGGTCATACCTCTATCCTTAAAAGAGCCGGTTGGGTTTGCACCGTCAAATTTGAAATAGAGTTCAAGATCAAGGGATAGCTTCTTCTTAATGTTCTGAACCTTGATAAGCGGAGTATTTCCCTCATTCAGGGTTATAATTGGTGTATTATCACTAACAGGAAGAAAATCTCGATATTCTTCAATGACGCCTCTCCATAAAATTTTTGGACTTTTACACTCTCCTATTTCCATATCATCTCCAAAAATCTAAATGTCAAAATCAAAATAACAAATCAATTTCAAATGTCTAAATTTCTAAAATTAGATTTAGGTTCCATTTGACATTTGAGCTTTGATATTTGGCATTTTACTCTATTACGTCTCCTTCAACGAGTTCCACATCAACCCCTTGCTCCTTGAGGTCCTTAATACCTTTCTTAAGGTTCTCTTCTGTGCCCTCAAGTTCAAGAACCATCTCTCCCACTGTTTCACTAACCCTCGCCCGCCTTATATTGGGCATAACATCATACCTTTTAGCCATAGTAAATATAACAGGCTCTTTAATAAGATGCTGGGGAAAGGTCAGCTTTACCCTTTGCTTCATTGTTCCCTCCTTATATTATCCCCCTGCGATTGCAGGTACAATTGAGACCTCATCACCGTCTTTTACCACTGTTCCTTCATTCTTGAGAAATCTTATATCTTCGTCGTTCAGGTAAATATTTATAAACCTTCTTATCTTTCCCCCTTCAGATATTCTTTCTCCTATCCCGGGGAATCTCTTATCAAGGTTATTGACAAGACTTATAACCGTGCCTGGCTCTCCTTCTACTTCATCTTTCCCGTCTGTAAGCTTTTGAAGTGGGGTTGGTATCCTGACTTTTACTGCCATCTATTTACCTCCTATCCGGATCGAGTCGCAACGATTCTTTATTTTCACTAAAACCTCTTCAAAAGAACCAATATTGGGTTTTATGTAATATGGTGAAATGGTCTGGCCATTCAATGCCTCCTGAGTCTTTAATCCATTCCCTGTCACGCAAATTACCGTAGTTTCATCTCTGCCGATTTTACCTGACTCAATAAGTTTTTTTGTTACAGCAACAGTAACCCCACCTGCCGTCTCTGCAAAAACACCCTCCGTCCTTGCAAGTAGTTTTATACCGTCGATAATCTCCTGATCAGACACATCTTCACCAGTGCCTCCAGTCTCATTTACAACCTGAGTTGCGTAATAGCCGTCGGCCGGATTACCTATTGCAAGAGATTTAGCAATTGTATTGGGTTTAACCGGTCTGATAACGTCTGTACCTTGCTTTATTGCTGTAGATATAGGAGAACATCCTGTTGCCTGAGAGGCAAATACCTTTGTATTAAGCTCTTTTATTATCCCTATATCCTTAAATTCTTTGAAGCTCTTCCATATCTTTGTCAGGAGTGAGCCGCTTGCACACGGGATAATAACATTGTCCGGAGCCTTCCACCCAAGCTGCTCTATAATCTCAAATCCATGTGTCTTTGAACCCTCAGCATAGAATGGCCTTATATTTATATTCACAAAGGCCCATCTGTATTTGTTTGCTATCTCACTGCACAGTCTGTTCACATCGTCATAATTACCGTCTACTGCAATAAGGTTAGGCTCATATATGAGGGAGGCAACTATCTTGCTCGCCTCGAGTGTCGCAGGGATAAATATAAATCTTTCGAACCCAGCCTTTGCGCCATGTGCAGAGACAGAATGCGCCAGGTTTCCTGTTGAGGCGCATGCAACTGTATCAAAGCCAAATTCCCTCGCCTTAGTTAGGGCAATTGCTACAACCCTGTCCTTAAATGAAAGGGTAGGATGTACAACGGTATCATCTTTTATGTAAAGCTCTTCTACACCCAATTCTTTTGCAAGGTTATCGGCCTTTAAAAGAGGAGTATATCCTGAATTTAAACCTACCAGGGGCTCACCGTCTATAGGAAGCAGCTCCTTGTATCTCCATAAATTCTTTTCACGCCTTTCTATTACCTTTCTTGTCAGTACTTTTTTTATACTTTTATAGTCATACACCACTTCAAGCGGGCCGAAACAGAACTCACAGACATAGATAGGAGCTACAGGATATTCTCTGCCGCACTCCCTGCACTTAAGATCTTTAACATATCCCATTCCAACACCTCCTGTCTGTTCGCATCAGCCTATGACCATAGAAACAAAAAATTATTAACCATTTTACTTCAAAATGGATAATAATTTAAAGAGGAGATAGATATTTGGGTTTTTGGGCTAAATTATAAATATTTCTACTTCTCTGATTAGTCCGTTTTTTATTTCAAATGCCTTTATTGCAGGCTCCTCATAGATAAGGCTCAGTATTACATACAATGAATCCGGATAAAATGCAAGATTTATGTCTTTTGGAGATGGATGGACATCCGATTGCGGATGAGAATGATAAATCGCCGACATCTCAAGCCCTTGCTCTCTCATTTCCTTCATGACAGTAAACTGTTCCCCGGGCTCCATCATATAACTGACGCTGGAGTTTTCGATATTCGTCATCTTATAAACTTTTTGTACAACCCTGCCTTTTCCTGCAAGAATACCACAGGCCTCATTTGGATAGACCTCTTTACAGTGTAAAATTATTTCAGAAACTAAATGACGTGGTATAACTAATTGCATTATTGATTTATTTGTAGTTCAATTAGTCTAACTAATAATTCAAATTCCGATAGAGTCTTTAGCTATAATCTATAAGCTCGGTTATTGTTGGATGGTCGCTACAGATAGGACAGTCAGGGTTTTTGGGTATTTTCACCTTTCTGAAGGACGGCTTGAGTGCATGATATATAAGAAGCTCTCCTTTTAGTATCTCTCCTGTACCAATAATAAGTTTTAATACCTCTGCTGCTTGTAAAGTACCTATTACGCCTGGAAGAAAGCCAAGGAGTCCTACTCCCTGGGGAGAAGGAAGAACACCATGTGGAGGGGGTTCTTCAAACAGACATCTGTAACATGGGCCAACGCCAGGGACAACAACTGTCAACTGGCCTTCAAATTTGAAAATCGCACCAGTTACAAGTGGTTTCTTTGACATAACACAGGCATCATTTACCAGAAACCTTGTTGCATAGTTATCACTGCAATCAACAACAATATCATAATCACGTATCAAGTCGAGGATATTGTGTTTAGTTAACCTCTGTTTTATAGGAATAACATGAACATCAGGATTCAAGGATTCAAATGTATTCTTTGCAGATTCTACCTTTGGTTCTCCGAGAGTCTTTGTACTATGCGCTATCTGACGCTGAAGATTACTCAGCTCAACATTGTCATTGTCAACTATTGCAATTGTCCCGACACCTGCTGCTGTCAGGTAATAACCAACAGGGGAACCAAGACCTCCGGCGCCTACAATAAATACCTTTGCCTTTAAAAGCTTTATCTGTCCCTTCTCTCCAACTTCAGGCAGGATAATATGTCTGCTATAACGCTGGAGCTGGTCTTCTGTAAATTCCATGAAACCTTTAATCCTCCTTAACCCAAAAAATGCAATTCATTCATTTTAAGGCTGGCATATATGCAGAAAAAGCTTTACCAGCAGCACCTTTGTGAGACACATGATATTCAGAGAGCCTGAATATTTTCATCAGTAACGATTGATAACATTGAATAACCCAATTCTGCTTTGTAAAGGTTTTTATGCATATATGTCTACCTTGTGTCATCAGATAAATAGAGTTTTCGGGTTACCCTTCTTCTTTTCCCTCTACCCTTATAAACACAGTTTTATTCATTACAACAGGTAAATGGTCTATTTCTTCAATTGCCTGCCTCACATCCTTTTCTTTTGCCTCATGGGTGAGGACAACGAGTGGAACAGCCTCGCCAACCCTTCTGCCTTTCTGTATCACTGAGGCAATACTGATATTATAATTGCCGAGTATCCCGGAAATCTTTGAAAGGACACCTGGTTTGTCAAGTGCAGAAAACCTGAAATAGTACATAGATATCACATCATCAATCTTTTTTATCCTGACATCCCTGATAGTCTTTACCATTACAGGTATCCTTCCTGTTGCATTCTTTTTAATATCCCTTGCTATATCTACAATGTCGCTGACCACAGCGCTCCCTGTCGGCATAGCACCGGCGCCTCTGCCATAATATAAAGTAGAACCTGTAGCATCTCCCTCAACATATACTGCATTAAAAGGGCCATCTACTTTGGATATGAGATAGTCCTTTGGAATCATCGTTGGATGAACCCTGAGCTCCACCTCGTTATCTTTCTCCTTTGCAATAGCAAGAAGTTTTACCTTATAGCCCAGCTCGGATGCAAAATCTATATCTTGTGAAGATATTTTAGAAATACCTTCTGTATAGATATTTTTATAAAGGATTGGTATGCCATACGAAAGATAAGCAAGTATTGCGAGTTTATGAGCAGAATCTATGCCTTCAATGTCCAGAGTCGGATCAGCTTCAGCATAGCCGAGGTCTTGTGCCTCTTTTAATGCAACTGAAAATTCAACATTTCCATCTGTCATCTTTGTAAGTATATAGTTTGACGTGCCATTTATTATTCCGTATACAGCCTTTATCCTGTTTGCAACAAGGCCTTCCCTTATTACTTTTATAATGGGAATGCCCCCTGCCACAGAGGCCTCAAAACCTATCTCAATTCCAGCCTCCTGGGCAGCAGTGAATATTTCGTTACCGTCAGTAGCAAGGAGGGCCTTATTAGCTGTAACAACATGTTTACCATTATTGATCGCCTTTAGTATAAAGTCTTTTGCAGGTCTGATTCCTCCTATGACTTCTACTACTATATCAATATGAGGATCATTCAGAACTGCATCTACATCCGTGGTCAGAACACCTTCAGGGACTTTTATACCTCTGTCTCGCACAATATCACGGACAGCAATCTTTCTGAGGTTTATTTCAAACCCCAGCCTTTCTTTCAGGACATCCTTATTTCCAAGAAGAATCCTTACAGTCCCTGTACCTACCGTACCAAAACCGATTATACCGACGTTTATCATGTGTTAAGCACCTTTTTTATACCTTTCGTTGCCTGTCTGATTCTTTGTTCATTTTCTACGAGGGCAAACCTCACATAGTTATCCCCACCCTCGCCAAATCCTATACCAGGGGATACTGCAACACCTCCCTCTTTTATAAGCAGTTTGGTAAATTCAAGAGAACCCATTTTCTTAAACGGCTCTGGTATCTCTGCCCATGCAAACATTGTTGCCTTCGGTGGTTCTATATGCCAACCAGCCTTGTGAAGCCCCTTTACAAGTACATTGCGCCTCGACTCGTATATCTTCCTTATTTCTTCAACACAGTTCTGAGGGCCCCGCAAAGCTATAATGCTTGCAATCTGTATCGGCTGAAACATGCCATAGTCAAGATAGCTCTTTATCTTTGTCAGCGCTCCAACAATCTCCTGATTTCCCACACAGAAACCAACCCTCCACCCTGCCATTGAATAACTCTTTGTCATAGAGAAAAACTCAACACCTACATCCATTGCACCCGGGACCTGAAGGAAACTCGGCGCTTTATATCCATCAAAGACAAGGTCTGCATAGGCCAGGTCGTGCAGAACAATAATATTATTTTCTTTTGCAAAATCTACAACCTTTTTAAAAAAATCAAGCCCTTCCACAACCTGTGTTGTAGGGTTGTGAGGAAAGTTTATTATAAGCATTTTTGGTCTCGGCCAGGAAGACTTATAGGCTTTCTCCATCTCTCCAAAAAAGTCTATGCCCGGACCTATCGGGATACTCCTAACCTCTCCACCTGCTATTATGACACTGTATGGATGTATGGGATAAGCGGGGGCAGGTGTCATTACTACATCACCAGGGCCAACAGTTGCAAGCACAAGATGAGAAAGACCTTCTTTGGAACCTATTGTTACAACAGCCTCCAACTCGGGATCAAGGATAACATCATAGCGCCTCACATACCATTCACATATCGCATTCCTCAACTGGGTTATTCCCTTTGATGCAGAATACCTGTGGTTTTTTTGGTTTTTCGCAGCCTCACAGAGCTTGTCTACAATGTGCCTTGGTGTTGCGCCATCAGGGTTTCCCATACCGAGGTCAATAATATCTTCCCCGCGGTGTCTTGCCTCTATCTTAAGGGCATTTACAATACTGAAAACATACGGTGGAAGCCTCTTTATCCTGTTAAACTCAAACACTTTTTATTTCTCCTATCAGTTAATAAAATATTATTAGTTTTTGTCATTCCGGGCTTGACCCGGAATCCAGTCTTTCTATTCTGGATTCCTGCTTTCGCAGGAATGACATAAAAGTTGCATGTTTATTTACCTAAATAGTAACTGTTTCCAATTATTAATTATTATACATCTCCTCAGCATTCATTGAGCTTCTTACAAGTGGCGCTGAAGCTACATACTTAAAACCCATATTCAGGGCTTTAAGACGAAGTCTTTCAAATACCCCGGGCCTTATATATTCAACAACAGGCAGGTTTAACCTCGAAGGCCTCAGATACTGACCTATCGTAACAAGTTCACAGCCTGCGTTACGCAAATCTCTCAAAACATCTATAACCTCATCTAACGTTTCTCCAAGACCAAGCATAATTCCTGACTTTATATTTATTTGTGGGGCTATCTTTTTAGCGTATTTCAATATATTAAGTGACCGCCTGTAATCTGCTCCCGGCCTGACAACAGGATAGAGCCGCGGAACTGTCTCGACATTGTGGTTATAAACATCAGGTCTTGAATGCAGAACTCTATTCAGGGCATTTAGATTACCTTTAAAATCAGGTGTGAGCACCTCGACCCTTGTATCCGGCAAATATTTTTTGACAGCATAAACAGTTTTTGCAAAATGTTCTGCACCACCATCATAGAGGTCATCCCTTGTTACAGAAGTAATAACAACATATCGCAGTCCCATCTCTTTTGCAGCCATTGCAACCCTCTCCGGCTCTTCAGGGTCGAGAGGTTCCGGGATTGAAGATTCAACTGAGCAGAACCCGCAGTTTCTTGTGCATTTTGAACCGAGTATCATGAAAGTAGCAGTTGGCCTGGAAAAACATTCGCCGATATTAGGACATCTTGCCTCCTCGCAAACAGTCGCGAGTCCATAACTCCTCAATACTTGTTTTGTATCATGGAGTCCTCCATGATTTTTTGCCCTTATCCATTCCGGCAGTCTCAAACTCCCTTTGTTCATATAGTTCATTTAGTTTCTTTAGTTCTTCCGCTTTCTTTGGTTTAACTATAGACATTAAAAATAAAAGAAATATAAAACTTTGTCAAACTTTTCAGGATGGGAATTTACTGGATACGTCAAACTCCAAGAAATGCCCTCTTTACTTCTTCACTCTCAAGGAGGTTTTTGCCTGTATCTTCGAGAAATATCTTACCTATTTTAAAAACATATCCCCTATGTGCTATCTCGAGGGCCATGCGTGCATTTTGTTCAACAAGAAGAATGCTTGTTCCTGATTTATTTATCTCGATAAGCTTTTCGAAAAATATATCCACATATGAAGGCGACAATCCTAATGAGGGCTCATCTGCAAGTAGCAGTTTTGGCTTTTGCATCAATGCCCTGCCCAGAGCAAGCATCTGCTGTTCACCGGTAGAAAGCACACCTGCCTTATGACTCCGCTTTTCATAGAGAGGAGGAAACATCTCAAAGACTTCAGACATTAGACCCTGGACTTTAGACTTTCGTTTTCTGTTTGTTTCCATGTCCATAGTCCAAGGTCTATTGTCTATTGTGAATGCTCCCATTTCAAGGTTTTCAACAACTGTCATTGAGGGAAATAATCTTCTGCCTTCCGGGATGAGGGATATGCCTTTTGAGACATGTTCGTCCGGTCTTAATCCTTTAACATTTTCTCCGTTGAAAAGAATATCTCCTGAATTCATATCAACTAATCCAAATACGGCCTTTAACGCTGTAGATTTTCCGGCACCGTTAGGCCCGATCATTGCAACAATCTCACTTGAATTGACATGAAATGACGCATCTTCAATTGCTTTGACAGCACCATAGTAAACGCTTATGTTTTTTGCTTCAAGCAGCAAGTATTCTCCTCTTCCCTATATAGGCATCAAGAACTTCTTGATTGTTCTGTATTTCAGATGGAGTGCCCTCGGCTATTTTCTTCCCGTGATTCAGGACAATAATCTTGTCCGCGATATCCATGACGACTTGCATATTATGTTCGATAAAAAGAATTGTCTTGCCGGAAGATTTCAGATTCTCAATAATACCAAGCAGCTTTGGGATTGTATTCGGAAAGACGCCCGCTGTTGGTTCATCGAAGAGATAACATTCAGAGTCGGTTCCAAGAGCTCTTGCTATCTCAAGTAATCTCCTTTGACCGTGCGACAGATTCTCGGCAAGTTCATCTCTCTTTTCTTCGATGCCAACAGTTTTAAGCAACCCCATAGCTTTCTCTGTATTTTCCTTTTCCTCTTTTACCATAGTTGAAGTTCTAAATATGGCTGCCGCAAGGCTTTCGCCTTTGTTATATTTGAGCCCAAGTAACACATTTTCAAGAACCGTCATCTGGGGAAATAGCCTGATGTTCTGGAATGTCCTGCCGATACCGAGGTTGAAGATTTTATACGGTTGAAGATTTGTGATGTCTTTTTCTTTAAAAAATATTCCGCCTGCTGCCGGCCTGTAAAAACCGGTTATAAGGTTAAATGTTACCGTCTTCCCTGAACCATTAGGGCCTATGAGAGCAGTGATCGTTCCCTTTTCCACGCCGAATGAAAGAGCATCGACAGCTTTTATACCGTCAAATGTCTTGCTGAGGTTGTTTACAGACAGGAGACTCTGGACTATTGACATGAGACAATCCTGCCTATTCTTAATTTAAAGTCCATAGTCAAAGGTCTAAGGTCTTTTTTTAGCTTATAGTCTATTGTCCATTGTCTAAGGTCTAATTTCCGCATTATTTGAACCTATATTCCCCTATAATGCCCTGTGGCCGTTTAACCATCAGAATAATCAAAAGCAGTCCATAAATCATTTGCCTCAAGGGTGCTGCCACCGAACTCGGCATACCCAGAAACCGAAGCATCTCAGGAAAGATCACAAGAACCAGCGCGCCGATAAAAGAACCTTTGATACTGCCCATCCCGCCGAAAACGACCATTAAAAGAACTGCTATGGATTCCATTACTGTAAAGCTTGAAGGATCAATGAAAGTTATGTAATGGGCATAAAGGCTTCCTGCAATACCTGCAAAAAAAGCACCTATAACGAAGACAAACAATTTATATTTGTTGACATTCTTTCCGATTGAGAGGCTTACAATCTCATCATCCCTGATGCTTTTAAGGATTCTTCCAAATGGAGAATCAACAAGCCTGTTGATTACAAATGCCGTAAGGAATACAAATACAAGAACCAGGATTAGATATGACCAGACAGGCTGAAGCTCAAAACCAAATACAGTAAATTTTGGTATACCCGGCAGACCCATTGGCCCTCTTGTTAAATCAACCCAGTTTTTCGAAATGGAATATACAATTACTCCAAATCCGAACGTTGCAAGAGCAAGGTAATCTCCTTTCAGCCTCATAGAAGGGAACCCGATAATCAGTCCGAGCAGAGAGGCAACAAAGGCTCCAACAAGAAGACCAACCCAGGGAGATATTCCGTAGTTTAAAGCAAGAAGACTCGATGTATATGCCCCGACACATGCAAAGGCTATATGTCCGAGTGCTGCAAGCCCTGTATAGCCTACGATCAGATTAAGACTCAGGGTTAAGATTATATAGATGCCAGCGATAATTAATATATGAAGAAAATATTCCATTACAATCTTTCCTTTTCACTCTTTCTGCCTAAAATTCCCTGAGGTCTAAACAGGAGAAAAATTATTAATACAACAAATGCTATCGTATCCTTCCATCCTGCCTGGATTTTCCAGATTCCAAGATTCTCAACAATACCGAGAAAGAACCCTCCCAAGACTGCACCAGGGATGCTTCCGATGCCTCCGATTATCGAGGCGATGATACCTTTCAGGACTGCATTCATGCCCATTGTTGGCTCTATGTTCGTCTCAAGGGAGATCAGGACACCCGCCATTCCTGCAACTGCAGAACCAATTCCGAAGGTATAAAGAATAACCTTCTCAGAATAAATCCCCGACACACTCGCGCCAATTGGATCATCCGCCACTGCCCTGATTGCTTTTCCCATCTTGGTCTTATCCACAAGCAACCAGAGGATAGCCAATAACAAAGCACTGGCAGCTAAAATCAATATTTGTATGTCCGTGATTACAGCACCACCCATAATTTGATGTCCTTCTCTCACAGGACCAGTTCTCAATGTGAGTATTTGTGCGCCATAGAGAAGCTGAAGGAGATTTTGTATGAATATGAATACACCGAAAGAGGCAATGAGAAAGACAAGACCAGGGGCGTTGTTCTTTCTTAGCGGGAAATAGACAGTCCTGTCAATGGCTATGCCGAGGATGGCTGCCAGGATCGAGGCAAAAAAAAAGACAGGATAGGATTAATGCCTAAGGATATCGAAAGGCTATAGGCGAAATATGCCCCTGCTGTATAGACAACGCCGTGGGCAAAGTGAAAGAAGCGGACAGTTTTATAAATAACCGTAAACCCTAAAGCAATCAGGGCATAGATTGAACCTGCAATAATACCGTTTAAAAGAAGTTGATTAAACATGTTACTATTTCATTATGCCGCTTTCAATTCTAAACCGTTTTTCCTTATTTCATATATTAGAGGAATCCATGTATCGTTCTTATAAGACTTTACAGATATAGGAACGGGCTCGATTCTTGGGTCTATTTTACTAGCTATTTCAAAAAGTTTTGATCCCTCCTTATAGCTGTCTCTTCCGAAATCTGGGGATATTATGGCGACATCTATATCGCTATATTGATGTGCCTTTCCTGAGACCCTTGAACCGTATAAAATTACCTTGCTTACCTTAATCTTCTGTCTTTTTAACTCTTTAACAAAGTCTTTTATTTTATCTATAATTTCTCTGTCAACCATATAAAAACCTCTGCAACACCCATATCATACTCTGCACCATCCAGCCAGTATTGAACTGTCTTCTCGATATCAAATTTTAACAAATCTTATCTCCAGTAAAAAATGCTTCACGCCTGTGAGCAAATACAAAAGCTATGTCCTTGCAAATTTCATTTTTCAATTTTGTCACAATTAAAGATTTGACCCCTTTTATATGCTCTTATGTAGATTAAACCTACAATTAAGCCATTTAAAAGAAGTTGGTTAAACATTTATAATTTCCATCTTTTAAAAAAATCAGAGAATGAGATAATTCCATAAATACTCTTAGCGGACTTAATTGCATCAATAATTGCATTCTTAACAACTTCTGCAGCAATGATTCCTATAAGATTAAAATCGCATTGCCTCTTGCCCGAAGACAGAGCAATGATAATGTCTCCATCATTTACTGTCCAACATGGCTTAATCACGCGTGTAAAGCCAGCTTGTGCCATTTGTGCAACTTTGTTAATCTCAGCCTTATTAAGCTTTGCATTTGTCATCACAACTCCTAAAGTGGTATTTTCTCTATAATCAAGATATTTCATTCCCTTTTCTTCTATGAACTTTATCGTATTTAGAAATCCTGTCCTCGTACGTGCTCCAGCGATAATTTGTCCTGTTTTATCATCAATAATATCGCCAAAGGCATTCACGGCCACCAGAGCGCGAACAAACACATCATTTTTAAATTTGAAGCTCGAATGGCCTAATCCACCTTTCGTTGCCCATTTAATGCCTCTAATTTTTCCTACAGTTGCACCGGTCCCCGCCCCTACATTTCCCTTTAATAGTTCACTTTTATTGGCATTTAAACATGCTTCATATCCTTGCTCCGGGCCAGGCGCTTCTGCTTTTCCTATACGTAAGTCAAAAAGAGAGAGCGTGGGAACAATGGGAATTTTTCTCGTTCCATTTTTCTCTTGTAAAAAACTAATTACTCCTTCCGCGGTAGATAATCCAAAAACACTTCCTCCAGTTAAGAGAACGGCATTTACTTCGCTTCTCAAACTTAAGCTATTTAACAAATCTGTTTCTCTTGTACAAGTAGCTCCACCTTGTATGCTTATACCTCCCACGGTTTTTTCAAGGCAAATTATTACAGTGCATCCAGTTGCCTTCACCAAATCTGTTGAATGACCTATCTTAAATACCTTTCTTAAATACCTTTTCAAAAACATATGTTTTATTTGATAAACTCATTCAAAGGGTAGATAAATATCAAGCTTATTTGCATCCTTATAATATTTCACAGCTTTTTGAAACTCTTCTACGATTTCTGTGTCCATCGTGAAATTTCCTATAAAATCAACTTCTTTCCCGCTGGTTGTCGGGCTATCGGGATCCAAATTTATTGGTACGAAAATCACTCCCTCTTTTTCATTAAAAAATAAATGGAATCCTAAATCATAACAATTTAAAGTTGCTACAAATTTACCTTTCTCACTTTTAATATCTAATTGCTTTATCATATTATTACATTCGTTTACCATCTCATCGGAATCAAGATTCATCCGTTGAGCGATTTTCTTAATCCTATCCGTTCTAAGATCCTCACGTAAGAATATTCCAATTATTGGGATTTCATCTCCATCTGAAAATTTTTCAAAAATTGCTTTTTTATAATTCCTATATGATTGGAAATAGCCACTGTTATGTTTTTTCATAGATGCCATTCCAATGGTCGGATACCATGTTAACATTATGATATAATTTTCTGCTTCTTTTACTGTTCTCTCAAGTAGATTTAATAAATCTTTCCATTTTGTTATTTTTTCAAATTTCAAACGAATTTCGGCAATAGCAAGTAATACTCCAACGAAAGTCGCAAGACCAGCAGAAATTGAAAAGAATTTCAGTGAAGTCTCTCTAACTTTATAAATATTTAAAGTATCTTTAAAAAAGTCTCCTTTTATTTCAAGAATTAAATACAAAATAACAGAAATAGCAGCAATTATTCCTAATATAAATATGAAAAAGTAAAAAAGTTCAAAATAGTTTTCAACAAATCTTAAGAAACTCAGCGAAATTTTTCCTTTTTCTTTAGTTCTTGCTTTCATAACCCTTAATTATTTATTCCAGTAATTAAAAGCTGGACACTCTTCTGTTCTAAGTTTTCCCCAGAACTCATAACCTATATGGCTGTGCACTAATTCGAGTTTGTTGTCCTCGTACCTACCAATTTTATGATCTGGACCCATTAAATAAAGACACGGGTATATATCATTTTTAGCATCTATTACAAAATGCTTTATTCCTGCTGGGCAATCATAAATTTCTGACAAATCCATTTCTGAATATTTTTTTTTGTTAAGAAATCTCCGATACGAAAACATTCCAAAGCATCCAGGTGTCTGAATAACAAAGTCATTATAGTCATATTTACGTTTAAGGCGATGAAGTTCTGAAAGAATTAGTTTTGATTGTTCAGTACTCAGTGTTAAACGCATATGTTCTGGATTAATTGGCATCAGTCGAATAAATTTTATTGCACGTGCACCGAGCACCAAGGCTTTCTCACAAGCCTGTTCAAGCATGCGAGTATTTTCAGCAAACTCATTTGTAACGATGATCGATAATGTGATGCTAAAATCGTAACGGCAGTAATCCACTGCCTTTTCAACAACCGTTCTTGGAATGCCAGTAATGCCATTCTCAAGAAAAGGATAGGTTAAGATTATTTGATTAATCCCAGCATTTTCTATCGAGGAGAGAATCCAGGGATTTTCAGCGATTATTAAACCGTTTGTTTGCAGATAGGTCTGATTAACAATACTAAAAAGTTTTAGGTAACCGGGATTAAGCAAAATTTCAGTCCCTCGCAGGATGACCCGATAGCCGAGCTTTTGAAATTTTAGTACATCTGCATATGCTCTTTCTATGTTTTTCTCGGCCTTCTCAGTTATAGATTTATTTACATAACAATGACTACATCTTGCATTACAAGAACCTTGATTCAAAAGGTATACAACCGTAGTTTGACCATCTTTCGTTCTAAAAAAATGAGCATCAGGAACAGAACGTACTGATCTACAAAGTTCATTATCAGAAATTACTACTGAATTCATTTTTTCATTCTATCGGTTCGGGGTTGCCATTTCGTATTGTTTTCAGATTTACTGGTTTAACCACATCTCCATTTGGCAAGAATGTTGTATTGCCACTTATGCCTGGGTAATCTCTAATATTTACTAATGCTTCTCTAAGTCTGTCAGAGTCTATACCTGCTTTTTGTGCTGCTAAAGCAAAAATTTTCACCGCGTCATAGAATGTAGCTGCCCACACCTCACTTTTCCCACCATATCTTTTCTGGTATTCTGATTGATAAGTTTTAATCATTTCGCTATCAGCATTTGGATCAAAAGCTGATTCCGTAAATATTGCTCCATTTAATGCATTGCCTGCAATTCTTTTTACTTCAGGATCACCAAGTGTTGTGATTCCGATGAATTGCCATTTTTGTCCTAATTCTCTTGCCTGTTTAATGATCATACCTGCTTCGCTATATGCAAGAACATATAATTTTTCGGGATTTCCTTCCGCTAATTTCGCAATATGTGATTTGAAATCATCAGTTTTTGGTTCGAAAGCTTCTGATGCTGTAACTTGTCCTCCTTTGCTTTCATAAAGTTGTTTAAATTTCTTGCTTCCCCAAACACCAAAGTCATCATTCCTCCAAATGATCCCAACAGGTCTTTTGCCCAGTTTGTTTATACAGTATTCAACTGCAACTGGTATATCGCCTGATAAATTTGCAACATTACGAAAAATATATCTCCCGTTTTCTGTTATTCCAGGTAAAGTCGAGTTTGCAAATAAAATTACCTTCTCCTTCTCTGTAATTGGGATCAGTGCCTTTGAAACCGAAGTCAAGGTTGTAAAAATAGCCACGGGGTGAGAAGTAGTTAAGAAAAAATGCATTGCATTTACCGCCTCAGTAGGGCTTGTTTTACTGTCTTGAATTTCGAGCTTTAATTTTCTACCACTAATGCCTCCACTTTTGTTGATTTCGTCAATGGCCATCTCCATTCCGTTTTTTGCCCAAATACCATATTTGGCGGCATCACCTGTCATGGGCAAAATAGCCCCTATCATAATCTCTTTTTCTTCTTTCTTCACACATCCAAAGAAAAAGATCATTAGGAAAGCTATAAGGATTAAAATTACAACGAGGACTACGGAGGACTTTTGATTGATTCTTTTCATCCCACCCTCCTAAGAAATGGCTTTAAAATAAAATAACGCCTTAAAAATTATACATTTTTTTCCTTATCAATGCAATTTAAGAATTTAAAACTAACTAATCAATAGAATCGTTATCACTTGAATCGCAATTTTTTATTATACCGAGGGGTTCCGTGAAAGTGATGAAAGCTTCCTGAACATTTTACTCAATTTCTTTTGAGATTTTAGAGAAATAATCTGAATCTTCTTTCATTTGCTGATACATGATTTGCCTTAAAACTAATACAGCTTGATTGCGAACTATTGGGTCTTTATCCAGAAGCATTTCTTTAGCAAATTTATCCGCTTCTTCCTTATCTATCCATCCCTTGCTAAGAGATGCTACAGTGATGGAACGAATGTCATTATTTGCAGATTTTAATAGATTAAGCATTACCTCTTGAACTTCCCGAAGGATATCATTGGGTAAATCAACTAACTTTCTCAACAAATTTAAAGGAGCCTGTTCAATGTTAATCCTTTTTAATATTTCGGTAAGCTTTTCCTTATCAGCTTTAACAGTATTAACCAAAGCTGTCCTGCTCGACAAATTCGGAACAACTATCTCGAGTTTAAAGTTAGTCCTACCAGGTTTTCAAGTTTATAATAATTAACCGGGACATCATATCCCAGCGCCTCATGCGGCCTATAGGTGTTGTACTTTATCCTGTAGG
>JBGQLV010000017.1:0-36584 GCA_041500225.1 Thermodesulfovibrionia bacterium
ATATCATTTTTTATGATATTTTCTTAATTACTTTACTAACCTTAGTATAGTGAATCCCCAAGTAACTGCAATCTCTTTTAATATGTCAAGATTAAACAGGCTGTTGAAAAACTCTTACTGAAAACAGTTTAAAGCCATTTAAAAAAGTGATAGACTATTGCAACTTCTGATGTAAGGAGGTGCAATTGTTAGGAGAGAGCCAGAGGAAAGAACCGATGTTTTACTATGTGCGCATGGAGGAGATGATTCCTGCTGGCTCTCTGGGGTCAGGTCTTGAAAAATCATTTTTATACGCCATCTCCTTGATTGCCTTACTAACCGTAGTATAGTGAATCCACAAATAATCTGCAATCTTGCGCAATGGTTTTGCCAGATTGCTATCTATAGCAGATCATTTTTACTCAATTTACCAATTTACTGAACCCAATTTAATCGGGCTTTAGAGCACAATGATTTACACATATCACAACTAAGAATGAAATATAATCTAATTTTTATCAAGATACAATACTCATCATAATGAAGTATTCAAATTTATATGCTTGTAAAAACTCCTTACAAAATTGTATATAAATATCAGTAGGGTTCACAAAACGTTAGTATAGTGTCATGCTGAACTCGTTTCAGTCCCGAAGCAAGTTCGGGAAGACCTTGAAATACCCTGAATCAAGTTCAGGGCAGGGTGACAAAAGAAGGATTCTGGACAAGCCAGAATGACATGAGGAGGAGATTTTAATAAATGAAAATTGCCTTTGTCTTCCCTGGACAGGGTTCGCAGTATGTTGGAATGGGAAAGGAAATCTTCGAGAAATTTCCTGAAGCAAAGGAGATATTTAAAGAGGCTTCTGATGCATTAGGGTATGATCTTGCAGGTCTATGCTTTAATGGTCCAAAGGAAGAACTTGATAAGACCTTCAGGACCCAGCCATGTATCCTTACGGTGAGCATTGCAATCTACAGAGTATTGTTTTCAAAAGGGATAAAACCATCTGTTGTTGCTGGACATAGCCTCGGCGAGTATTCAGCACTTGTGGCAGCAGAGGTACTATCATTTGGTGATACTGTAAAACTTACAGAAAAAAGAGGACAGTTTATGCAGGAGGCTGTTCCAGAGGGTAGGGGGCTTATGGCTGCAATCCTCGGTTTAGAGAGGAATAAGGTTGATGAGATATGCAGATTATTGAAAACAGGATACGCGTTGCCTGCCAATTACAATTGTCCAGGTCAAATAGTGATTGCAGGCGAAAAAACTGCTGTTGAGGAGGCAATAAATCTTTGTAAAGATGCAGGAGCAAAAAGGGCGATGCCACTTTCAGTCAGTGTACCGTCTCATTGTGCTTTGATGAATAATGCATCCCAAAGGCTTTCAGAATTGCTTGATAAGTTAGAATTTAAAAAACCGGTTATCCCCATTGTAAATAATGCAGATGCCAAATTTCTCGATAATATAAAAAGCATAAAGACATCGCTTGTTCGACAGATTAGCAGCCCGCTTTTATGGGAGGATTCCATAATAGCTATTGCAAATTCCGGAATAGATACATTTGTAGAAGTCGGCCCGGGAAAAGTTCTGTCTGGACTAATAAAAAGAATAGTTCCGGAGACACGGGTTCTTAATGTTGAGGATGTAAAAAGTTTAGAAAAAATATTATCTTTTACTTAGCTTGACGGTTTTTAAAAACAAATAAATGAATAAATACAGAACAATTATAGTTGTCTCAAATAAGCATAACCTTCAATTTAGTTCTGGTTCCCAGTTTTCGAAAAAACGGTCTATGGCAGATGTCCTGCCTATGGGAATATGCCCATACAAAATAGATAGCTCTTTTCCTGCCTCTGATTTTGGCTCTTTATCAACGATTACCTTCCACATTGCAGCAACCAGCCCTGACCTATCAGCACCAGCTTGACAGTGTATTAATATAGGGCGGGGTGCTTGTTTGAAAATTTCTATTAATTCCTGAATATCTTTTCTACTCGGTTCATAAGATGCTGGTATAGAGCTGTCATAATGTATAACATTGTACTCTTTACTGACCTTCATCTCCTCAATATACCATGGTGCATCTACGTTCTTACCACGCAGATTCAAGATGCTCTTGATATTATATTTTTTGATATAATATTCAAGCTCATCTCTATCGAGTTGAGCAGATCTATAGGCTTCACCGATAGTAATTGGGTGGAAATTGCCCTGCTCCTCCATATATAAGATATAGCTTATAATCAGGAGGAGTAACAATATAAAGGCTGCAATGAAAAGCTTAAGTCTGCGTGACATATCTACTATTATATCACCTCCTTTTTTGGTTTTTTTTGTTTCCGGCCGGCCTTGCATTGCTCCCATAGAATCTTAGCATTCTCAGCTGATCAATTTACTATTTATGTCAATTTTCATATTTTCTACAAAATATGATACATTAAAATAGATGAACAATTACATTGATAAATTCATAAGATATCTTGAGGTTGAAAGGGATGTATCAGCTCATACGTTGAGGGCTTATAGAAAAGACCTTGGAGATTTTTTTGAATATGTAAAAACAGAACCGGATAAAATAGACATGATAGATGTGCGCGGTTTTATTGCAGAGCAGATTAAGAAAGGTCTTAATAAAACTACTGTCAGCAGGAGGCTTGCCAGTATAAGGTCATTTTTCAAATTCCTTTGCAGGGAAGGTTACATAAAATCAAACCCGGCAAAGCTTGTTCCAAACCCTAAGATTCCAAAACTGCTTCCGCGCTTTCTTTCTGTTGATGATGTATTTTCCCTTGTTGAAAAGCCTGAAGGAATAGGGTTTATACCTGTAAGGGACAAGGCTATACTCGAACTCCTTTATTCAAGCGGCCTGAGGGTAAGTGAACTTTCAGGGCTCAACATAGACGACCTTAATATAAAGGGTAATCTGATAAAGATAAGAGGGAAAGGGAAAAAAGAACGCATTGTACCTGTAGGTTCAAAGGCGATTGATGCTATAAAGTCATATATGATAGACAGGATGCTGCTTAAAAGTAAGGATAGGGCATTGTTTCTTAACAGGATGGGCACAAGATTGACAGACAGGGGTGTAAGACGTATAGTAGTAAAGTATGCGAAGGCTTTAACCATTAGTGGGCAGATAGGACCTCATACACTGAGGCATACATTTGCAACCCATCTGCTTCAGGGTGGTGCAGACCTCAGGGTGATACAGGAGCTTCTGGGTCATTCATCACTTTCTACAACACAGAAATATACCCATCTGGATATAACGCATCTGATGGATATATATGATAAGGCACATCCCTTTGCAAGGGAAAAATGAAATATAAACCTAAACGTTGCAAAAAAGACAGGGCAGACATGCTGAAAAACCCCGTCAAAGCGACAGGAATTTATTATGATACACATAACTGCAAATCTCACAGTAAGTGTATTTTGGATAGAGGCTGGATGACCATACAAAAGGTCTCTAAGGAGTCGCTGGACGGCCTTTTTCAGCACATCTGCCCTGTCGTAATTTAATGCAACTGATGAGTAAAGTAATGTATCAGTAAGAGGGCAATAATTGAAATTCCTCCTCTTTTAAAGGGAAGTCTCGGTGGGGTAATGATAAATTTATCAAGACCTCCCCTTACCCCTACTTATTAAGGAGGGCAGTTAAAACCATAAAAAAGCAAAGGAGCTGGAGATGTTCAGAGGAACGACTATACTATGTATAAGGCGTGATGGAAAGGTTGCTATAGGCGGAGATGGGCAGATTACAATGGGTAATACTGTATTGAAACATAATGCCAGGAAAATCAGAAGGATGTACGGTGAGAAAGTCCTTACCGGATTTTCAGGGGCGACAGCAGATGCACTTACATTGTTTGAAAAGTTTGAGGGTAAGCTCGAATCTTACAGGGGGAATATAACAAGGGCGGCTGTTGAACTTGCAAAAGACTGGCGGACTGATAAGATTTTGAGAAGACTTGAGGCCCTTTTACTTATAGCTGACATAGAACACACTTTTATAATCTCAGGCACAGGTGATGTTATCGAGCCTGAGGAGGGAGTTGCTGCTATTGGTTCCGGAGGCCCTTATGCACAGGCAGCAGCAAGGGCTCTTTACGAAAATACATCGCTTTCGGCAAGAGAGATCGTGGATAAATCTATGAAGATTACAGCAGATATCTGCATTTACACAAATGAAAATATAACTATTGAGGAGCTAAATGGATAACCTTACACCAAGAAAGATAGTTGAGGAACTGGATAAATATATAATCGGCCAGCATAAGGCGAAAAAGGCAGTTGCCATTGCCCTAAGAAACAGATGGAGAAGACTGAGGCTTTCTCCTGAGTTAAAGGATGAGGTTTTACCAAAAAACATAATCATGATAGGCCCTACAGGAGTGGGTAAAACTGAGATTGCAAGAAGACTCTCAAGACTTGCAAATGCAGCATTTGTAAAGGTTGAGGCTTCAAAGTTTACAGAGGTAGGTTACGTGGGCCGGGATGTGGAATCAATGATACGAGACCTTACAGAAATATCCTTAAGTATGGTTAAGTCAGAGCATGTAGAAAAGGTTCAGGAAAGGGCAAAGGGTCTTGCCGAGGAACGTCTGCTTGATCTGCTTCTTCCTCAGCCAAGAATAGCGAAGGGAGCCGGACCTGAAGAGGAAGAAAGGGAAAAGCATAAAGAAACAAGAGAAAGGCTCAGGGCACAGCTCAGGGATGGAAAACTCGACAATAGATATGTAGATATAGAGGTGAGAGAAAAGATAATGCCCTTTGGTGTTGTTTCAAATGTGGGGCTTGAAGATCTTGAGATAAACCTCAAGGAAATGCTTGGCAATTTCTTACCTGAAAAGTCCAAGAGGAAAAAGGTGAAGGTACCGGAGGCATTGAATGTTCTATTACAGGAAGAGGCAAGTAAACTCATTGATATGGATAAGGTAACGAAAGAAGCTATTGAAAGGGTTGAGCAGTCAGGTATTGTGTTTATTGACGAAATAGATAAGATAGCGAGCAGAGGGCATGCGCATGGTCCTGATGTTTCACGTGAAGGTGTTCAGAGAGACCTTTTACCAATAGTTGAAGGCTCGACAGTAACAACAAAACATGGGCCTGTAAAAACAGAACACATCCTTTTTATAGCTGCCGGAGCATTCCACATGACTAAACCCTCTGACCTGATTCCCGAGCTTCAAGGCAGATTTCCTATAAGGGTTGAACTCGAGGCACTCGGTAAGGATGAATTTGTGAGGATACTGACAGAGCCATATAATGCTTTGATTAAACAATATACTGCACTACTTTTTACGGAAGAAGTAACGTTAAACTTTACAAAGGACGCTATTGATGAGATTGCCGGTATTGCAGCTCATGTGAACGAAAAGACCGAGAATATTGGTGCAAGAAGGCTGCATACTGTCCTCGAAAAGCTCCTCGAAGACATTTCCTTCGAGGCGCCTGAGAAAAAGAATGGAAAACTTCTGGTAGACAAAAAATATGTCAACGAAAAGCTGAATGAGATTGTGAAGGATGAGGACTTAAGCAGGTATATACTTTAATAATTAGATTCCAAATAAGAATAACCAATACAGGGTTTTAAATGTCATTCCCACGAAAGTGGGAATCCAGAAAGAAAATATAAGCAACTGGATTCCTGTTTGCACAGGAATGGCGATAAGAAAATGTTAAAAGGGTTCGCCATTTTAGAGAAGTTGTATTGGTTGCTTTTTATTTTTCCTGTCTTAATCACCTCCTGTACCTCTGTCTTTTATAAGACATATCCAGAGTCTGGTTATGCTATTGCCTCATGGTACGGCCCTGATTTTCATGGCAGGCCTACATCATCAGGAGAAATTTTTGATATGAATGCAATGACCTGTGCTCATCGGGATTATCCTTTTGGGACAAGGTTGAAGGTTACAAACGTCTCAAATAATAAGGCAGTTAACTGTTTGGTGAACGACAGGGGGCCGTTTGTTGCAGGAAGGGATCTGGACTTATCTTATGCTGCAGCAAAAGAGATAGGTCTGATAGGACAGGGTACCTGTAAGGTCAGTATTGAATATATTGGAAGGGATACCAGCTATATAAAAGAAGTAAGATATATATCAAATACAGGGCCATTTACAATACAAGTTGGTTTTTTTAAAGAGCTTTCAAATGCTGCACGCCTGAGGACAGCCCTTGAACTTAAATATAGCAAGGTGTATATAGCTGAGGCAGAGATTAAGGGGAATAAATTTTACAGGGTCAGGATCGGTAAGTTCAATACAAAAGATAAGGTATATCATCTTTCAAAGACCCTCGCAGATGAAGGATACAGCGTTTTTATAACAAGTTACGACGAGAATATATAGATCTCAAGCTACCCCCTGCTTATCAATGGATATATATAACAAAAAAGTGGACTTTATTTACCCAAATGATAGAATTATTTTATGAATAAACTGTACCTCGGAAAATTAGATTATGCCGACCCTCTTTATGGGATACTTTTTTCACAGGTATGTTCTGATGTTAAGGAACCACTTTTTCATGTGAGCAAGATGTCCTCACGCAGGGTGTATAAATACACAGAAGAAAAAACAAGAATTGCCATAATAGGCAAATTTTTTAAACTGCATGATACAAAACAGGAAAGGATTCTCAGGATAAAGGGTGAATATGATAATCTCAGGAAAATCAGGGGCTATGGGTTTGATGCCTCTCCTAATTATGTTGTTCGTCCACTCAGCAAAGAAGAAAGGATTGGTCTTGCCCTGACAGAGGAATTTATTCACGGGAAAGACCTTGATTATTATTTAAAGAAGGCTGTTTATGAGAGAAAATGTACATCCCTGAAGGATAGACTTTCAAGGCTCGCTTCCTTTTTATATGCATTGCATTCAAAAACAGAAATGGAAAACAATATTGAGCTTGATTCTGTGAGTGCCTATTTTCAGAAGGTTCTGAATAAATTATGTAAACAGAAGGTAATATCAGATTCTGATAGCAAAGCTTATCTTAGGCTGATGGACAAATGGTTAAATAAGACTTTACTTCAAAAGGCAAAAAATGTGATTGTTCATGGTGACGCAACACCAACCAACTTTATATTTACTGAAAGAGGCGATGTGGTTGCTATAGACCTTGAGAGGATGAAAGACGGTGATATGGCATTTGATGTGGGTATGGTATGCGGGGAATTAAAACATGCTTTTATGTGGAGGACAGGAAATCCTTATGAAGCAGAACCGTTTATTAGATATTTTCTTAAGAGCTATTCAAATCATTTCCGTGAGCCTAAAAAGGCATTTAAAAAAATTACCTTGAGAAATCCATTTTATATGGCGATAACTGAGTTGAGGATAGCGAGGAATGACTATCTTGACTGGAATTACAGGAAACGGCTTGTCTATGAGGCTTTTGAATGTCTGAGATGGGGACTTAAACTCGAGTGAAAAAGGCAATATTTTTTGACCTTTACGGGACATTAATTGATATAAAGACCGATGAAAATGAACTCTGGGTTTATGAGACCATTTCCAGATATATCTCTTATCATTCAGTTGCTATATCTGCAGAGGAACTGAAAAAGGCATATTTTGAAGGTATCCGACAGCATTTAAGTCAAAGCAAAGAAATATATCCGGATGTTGATGTATATAAAATATTTTCTGACATCATGCATAAATACGGGGAAAAAAGATATTCTAAGAACATCGTTATTGATATCGCTATGCTTTTCAGGTCGTTAACAATTAGACACTTTGGAGTATTTGCCGGTCTTTATGATGTACTGTATCTACTCAGTAAGAGCTATGAAATTGCAATAATCTCTGATGCCCAGTGGGTTTTTGCAGAACCTGAAATAGCGATGCTTGGGCTTGACAAATTCTTTAAGCTCAGAATTTTATCATCAAGGTTTGGATTCAAAAAACCTGATACAAGGTTGTTTCATCATGCAATGGAGGGGCTGGGTGTTACATCGAAAGAGTCGGTATATATTGGTGACAATCCTTTTAAAGACCTTGCAGGGGCAAAAAAAACAGGTATGAAATTTATACTCTTCAGGTCGGAATGCACTGATTATAATGGTTTTCAACCTGACAGGTGTTTTTATGATTATTCAGAGTTAGAAAATGTACTGCATGAGATGATGCATTATTGAAGGTTAAGAATTGAAGTTAATAGAAAAACATCTGCTTTATTTCAACCGCATTTCAACCGTTGCCTCTTTTATCAACTCTTTCATCTCTTTCACTGCCCTCTCCATGCCTACAAGAACTGCTCTTGATACAATACTGTGTCCGATATAGAGTCCTCTTATTCCCTGTATAGAGGCTATTTTTATAACATTAAAATAATTAAGACCATGCCCTGCATTGACCATAAGACCGATATCCAGCGCATGCCTAACTGAATTAATAACACGGGTCAATTCTTTTTCCTGTCTTTTTCCCTTAGTATTGGCATACATTCCGGTATGTATCTCTACCATATCTGCGCCTAATTGTTTTGATATGCTGATATCTTCAATATCTGGATTTATAAATAAGCTCACAGGAATTCCGCAATTATGAATTTTCTTCATCGCTTCACCGATGCTTCTTTTCTGCGATTTTACACCAAGTCCACCCTCAGTTGTAAGCTCCTGTCTTTTTTCTGGCACAAGTGTGACCATATCAGGCTTTATTTTTGTAGCAATACTTATCATCTCCTTTGTAGCTGCCATTTCGAGGTTCAGCTCAACAGGTACAAATTCTTTTAATATCTTCAAATCCCTGTCCTGGATATGACGCCTGTCTTCCCTCAGATGGACTGTGATTCCGTCTGCTCTACCGATTATTGCCAGAGCAGCAGCCATGACAGGGTCGGGCTCGATACCCTTCCTCGCCTGCCTTATGGTTGCCACATGGTCAATGTTAACACCGAGTATCATTGAGATCCTCCAAGCTTAATTTTGAAATTCACAATAGTTTTATATGGTTGATCTCATAGCGGGATATTTTAGGGCATTAAAGTTATATCTCTTATTGCTGACCCAACAACAAAAACCTTTATATTATTACTATCACTATCAACAGGGATCAGAAAGAACCCCTTAATTATCTTATCGGGCTTTGAGAGAAAGAATCCTTTCTTCCACGGAACATTGCCTTCCAGAAACCCTATCATTGATTCTCCATCGTTGAATCTAATATAAACCTTACGCCCAATACTCTTCCGAATACCGTAGGCCTTTTTGTCTCTGTATCCACTAACACCCTCAAATGTCTTTACAAAAAATATGGCTTTCAGTTTACCAATTGGGACGTTTTGTTCTTTACATGTTCCAGCTTCTTCAAAGGTGACAAAACCCTCATCAGCTATGAAATTCCTGACATAGCCTTTAAGAATATCGCCACTATTAAATCTAACTACAACCCTATGAATATTTTCCATTGCTGAATTAACATTTTCTTTGTAAAGTTTTTGGATATGCTACCTTCTGTTTTATATAAATTAAGATTAACATATCCTCGGCAATTGGTCACCTGAAAGCATTTCTACTATTCTGGTACCGCCTATAGATGTTTTCATTAAAACCATTTCTGATGGAGTTTCCCGTACATCACCGATTATCCGGGCTTCTTTGCCAAACGGATGCTTTTTCATAGTATTGATGAGAGATTCTGCCATATCTGATTTTACTATTGCAACAAGTATTCCTTCATTGGCCACATAAAGCGGATCAAACCCGAGGAGTTCACATGCACCTCTGACACCTGCGGGCACAGGTATAGATTCTTCTTCAATAACAATACATAACGCGGAATCTATTACGATCTCTTTAAGTGTCGTTGCAAGACCTCCCCTGGTGGGGTCTCTCATAGCATGTATCTCTTTAGTTGTTTTCAACATTTCTCCGACAAGATTGTTTAGAGGTGCCGTATCACTCAATATTGGTGGATTAAACCGGATACCATTTCTCTCTGCAATAATAGAAATTCCATGATTTCCAATAGGGCCGCTCAAAATAACTTTATCACCTGGTATAATCCTGGTGGGTGAGATGTCAACACCGTCTTCAATTATTCCTACTCCGGAAGTATTTATGAATATTCCGTCTGCCTTGCCTTTATTAACTACCTTCGTATCTCCGGCGACTATTTTTACTCCTGACTTTTCTGCAGCATCCGACATGGAAGAGAGAATTCTCTTTAAATCTTCCAGTGGGAAACCTTCTTCAAGGATAAGACCTGCTGTAATATAAAGGGGCCTTGACCCCACCATAGAAAGATCATTCACGGTGCCATAAACAGCAAGTTCTCCTATATTGCCTCCCGGGAAAAAAATAGGTGACACAACATAAGAATCTGTTGTAAATGCAATTTTTCCATGATTTATCCCTTCAAGCACAGCGGAATCATTCAGAGATTTAAGCCCGAATTCAGGTACAAAATACTCCCTGATTAACTGGTACATCATCCTTCCGCCACTGCCATGGCCAAGTAGAATCCTATCTATCATTTTCAACCCATTACTTGATGATATTTTAGCATAACAAGACAATTGACGTACTCATGCAGAATTTTCATTTAGAGTCTGTTTATAAATTGCGATTCAAATAGTCCGTCATTCTCCGACTTGATCGGGGAATCCAGCCTTTTCAATATGGTTCTGGATTGTCCGGTCAAGCCGGACAATGACAAAATACTACTTTATGGACAGACACGAATTACTCTTTTTAAAATATTTATGAAATATGAAGGTTTACTCTACCCACATTATTAACATGCGCATAATTGGATAGACATAGTTCGACAAGCTCACCATGACAGTCACCCTGAGCCTGTCGAAGGGTCACGTTGAAAGTACGCATACCCTGTGTCCATATTATTATGCACTCCTTAATAATTCGGGCTTTGTCAAGCGTACCTATAAAATGATATTATTAATCTATTTCACGGAATTTATAACCAGATAGTGGAGGTGCGTTTGTGACAAGGTTTATTAAGATATTTCATGAATCCCTGCTTGATCATCTCACCTATTCATTTGCCAAAGATAAATATTCCGCCACTCCAAGGGATAAATTCAATTCAGTTGTCTTGTCTGTGAGAGAAAATCTTGTGGAGCAATGGATGAAGACACAGCAGCAGTATTATTATAGGGATATAAAGAGAATATATTACCTATCCCTTGAATTTCTCATGGGGAGGCTTTTAAAAAATTACATAATCAACCTTGATCTTCTTGATGATTATAGGAAGGCGGTAGATGTGCTCGGAATGACTTACGAGGAAATATTTGAGCATGAATGGGATGCGGGATTAGGCGACGGTGGTCTGGGACGGCTTGCTTCATGCTTTGTTGATTCGATGGCAACACTCCAATATCCGGGTTATGGCTATGGTATACGCTATGAGTATGGTATATTTTCACAGAAAATTAAAAACGGGTATCAGATGGAAGCTCCTGACAACTGGCTCAGATACGGTAATCCATGGGAATTTCCCAGACCTGAACTTATTTATCCTGTACATTTTTACGGCAGAGTAAACACAATCACAGGTGAAAGCGGTAGATTCCGTATGGAATGGGTTGATACTGATGAAGTTATGGCGATGGCTTATGACTATCCGGTCCCCGGGTTTCATACCGGTACTGTTAATACCCTTCGCCTGTGGTCGGCAAAGTCCTCCAGGGAATTTCGTCTGGAATATTTTTACAGCGGCGACTATATAAAAGCAGTAGAAGACAAGAGCAGCAGCGAGACTATCTCCAAGGTGCTTTATCCGGATGACCATACCCTTGCAGGTAAAGAATTGCGACTTAAACAACAATATTTTTTTGTTAGTGCAACAATCAGGGATATCATCAGGAGGTACAGAAAATATCACCCAACATATAATGAGTTTCCTGAAAAGGTTGCAATACAGCTTAACGATACTCATCCTGCCATTGCCGTTGCAGAACTTATGAGGATCCTTGTAGATGAAGATAGTATAGCCTGGGATGACGCCTGGGATATAACGAAAAAAACTTTTGCTTATACCAACCATACGGTTCTTCCCGAAGCGCTTGAAACATGGTCTGAAGGACTTATAGGAAACCTTTTACCTCGCCATCTTCAAATCATTCAGGAAATTGACAGGAGATTTTTAATCCAGGTTACAGAGAGATTCTCCGGGGAACCAGAACGAAAATGGCAAATGGCTATCATTACAGGAGATGGTGAAAAAAGGGTGCATATGGCACGTCTTGCATTGGTGGGAAGTCATACCATCAACGGCGTATCCAGACTTCACAGTGACATTTTAAAAGAAAATGTATTTAAAAATTTTTATTTAATGTTTCCTGAGAGGTTTCAAAATGTTACAAATGGTGTTACACCCAGACGCTGGCTTCTTGAGGCTAATCCCGGACTCTCAAGCCTTATAACCGAAGCCATCGGAGAAGGATGGACAAAAGACCTTGAGGAGCTAAGAAAATTAGAGTCTCTGGCAGAAGATACAGAATTTCGAAAACGTTTCAGGGAAGTTAAAATGTCAAATAAGATTGCACTTTCAGACTTTTTGAAAAGAAAAAATAATTTGTCTTTACAGCCATCTTTTCTTTTAGACTGTCAGATAAAGCGATTCCATGAATACAAGCGTCAGCTTCTAAATATCTTACATGTCATTACATTATACAATAGGATCAAGGATAAAAAGACAGATAAAGCTTTTGTTCCAAGAACTATCCTGTTCGCAGGGAAGGCAGCTCCCGGCTATTTTTTATGTAAGCTTATGATCAAACTAATTCACTGCATAAGCGATGCAATAAATGCACACCCGGTAGTAAATAAAAAGTTAAAGGTAATTTTTGTGCCTGACTATGGTGTTACCCTGTCACAACACATTACCCCAGCAGCAGAATTGTCCGAACAAATTTCTACTGCTGGATATGAGGCATCAGGTACGGGCAACATGAAGTTCATACTTAACGGAGCCCTGACTATTGGAACACTTGATGGAGCCAATGTGGAAATTCGTGAAGAGGTGGGTGAAGAAAATTTCTTCCTCTTCGGACTTAAGGTTCATGAAATAATGGAAATGCATCCAACGTATAACCCCCGTAAATATTATGAAGAGGATAAAGACCTCCGGCAAATCATAAATCAGCTTTCCGATGGATATTTCTCGCCTATAGAGCCGGAATTGTTTTATCCCATAGTTAAATCTCTTTTAGAGAGTGACAGGTTTTTCGTTTTGGCTGATTACGCTTCCTACATCAATTGTCAGGATAATGTGACAGCTGTCTACAGAGATGAAGAACGCTGGACTAAAATGGCCATACTCAATGTCGCACGTTCCGGAAAATTCTCAAGTGACAGGGCAATTCGTGAATATGCGGAAAAGATATGGAAAATTTCTCCTGTGCCTGTATAATTTAATACGAAAACTGCATTTGTCTGGAAATTATGGTAGGCATACATGCAGAAAAACCTTTACAAAGCAGAATTTGGATATTCATGGTTATCAATTCGTGCTAAATAAAAATATGAGCTTTACCCGCCATAGGCGGGTTAACTGAATATCAAATGTCTTACAAAGGAGCTGCTGGTAAAGCTTTTTCTGCACATATGCCTACTTCACAATGAATGAATTGCATGTTTCGGGTTAAATATTATCTGTGCATCCCTGAGTACTTATAATACGCGGCGCAGCTTCCTTCAGTACTAACCATACACGCACCTACAGGGTGTTCAGGTGTACAGGACTTTCCAAACAAAAGGCAATCTGTTGGTATCTTAACGCCTCTGAGGACTTGCCCGCATAAACAGGATTTAGGCTCCTGTGAATCAGGAACGTTAATATCGAATAGCTGCTTGACGTCCCAACGTTTGAACTTATCTCTTAGTTTAAGTCCACTCTGTGGTATTGTCCCGAGTCCCCTCCATTTTGCATCGCATGGTTCAAAGTATTTATTTAGAAGAGACATAGCTTTTTGATTACCTTCCTCTTTTACAACTCTCTTATATTGGATCTCGACATCTGCCCTGCTGGATGAGATCTGTTCAAGGAGCATCATAATAGCTTGAAGTATGTCTTCTGCCTCAAAACCTGTTATAACAGAGGGCACTCTGTAATCGGATGCAATAAATTTATAGGGCTTGCTCCCTATAATTGTACTCACATGCCCGGGAAGAATAAAACCATCAATTCTTATATCACCAGAATCAAGAAGTGCCTTAAGTGCCGGAGGTACTATTTTATGCGCAGAGTATATGAAAAAATTGTCAACCCCTAACCTTTCTGCCTCAAAAAGGGTTCCGGCAACGGATGGTGATGTTGTTTCAAACCCGGTTGCAAAGAATACCACCTTTGTGTTACTACTTTCTGATGCGAGTTTTAAGGCATCCATTGGGGAATAGACAACACTTATATGAGCACCCTCTGCCTGCGCATGATAAAGAGATTGCTTACTTCCAGGCACCCTCATCATATCACCAAATGTGGAAAGGATAACTCCGTCAAGCCTTGAAATTGCAATAGCAGCATCTACATCTTTTATTGGTGTGACGCAGACAGGACATCCGGGTCCGCTCAGGAGGCTGATATCTTTAGGGATAATATCCCTGATACCGTGTCTGAATATTGCTACAGTATGCGTCCCACATACCTCCATAAGTTTCACAGGTCTGTTGATGGAATCCATTAATAATTTTATCTTCTCAACTATGTTTTCCATAATCTACTTCTATCCCTGTCTTCAAACTTTCTCTAATTATATATGCCTGGCCGAGGGATATGCCAGCATCATTGCCGGGCACCTTTTTATGTATGTTAACCTTCATGCCGATTGATTTAAGTCTGGCAATAGTTCTTTCGAGTATGTAAATGTTCTGGAATACTCCGCCGCATAAGACAACATCATCTATCATATATAGAGAAGAAAGCTTCTTAACAACCCCCTCAATAGCAGTAACCAGAGTGTTATGGAATTTAGAGGAAATAATACCCTTATCTTTCCCTTCTAATAGATCCTCTATAATTCTTAAAACAGTATGGGAAAAATCAATCTCCATAGTCTCTCTGAATTTTATATCTACAGGGTAATCATCGACTAAATCAGGTGTTGTCAAGGATTCTAACGCAATTGCCGCTTCCCCCTCAAATGTATTTTTATCACATACCCCGAGTATAGCTGAGATAGCATCGAATAGCCTCCCGGCACCTGATGACAATGGCGAGAATTGTTTTTTATCAATAAGCATCAAGATATCTTTAATCATGTCATCGCCATACTTTTCAATAAAGCCAATAGATTTAAGATAGGATATCGCTTCATCTCCAGCCATATCTTTGATATAGCTTACAGCTGTCCTCCATGGTTCCTTTACTGAAGTTTCACCGCCCGGCAGCGGAATGTATTTAAAATGACCTGCCCTCTTAAATCCCGTTATATCAGCAATCAAAAATTCTCCACCCCAGAGATTCCCATCAGTGCCATAACCGGTTCCATCAAAGGAGACACCTATAACCTTCTTTTTAATGCCTTTTTCAGCCATAACAGATGCAATATGAGCGTGATGGTGTTGAATGCCAATCTTTTTAATGCCTTCCTGTTTTAAAGCCCATTGAGTGGACAGATATTCGGGGTGTAGGTCGTATGCGAGTACCTCAGGTTTTACCCTGTAAACATCTTTCAGGTTTTTGAGACTCTCTTCAAAAAATTTTAATGTCTCATAGTTTTCCATATCACCTATATGTTGACTCGGTATTGCAAACCTTCCCTTTATAAGGGTAAATGTGTTCTTAATATCAGCACCGCATCCGAGAACATCCGGGCCATCTTCGTGAAGGAGGATAGGATCAGGCACATATCCCCTTGAACGACGTATGAAGGATACTGAAGGGTTATTACTCATTAATCTTACAACTGAGTCATCAACCCGCATAAAGATATCTCTATTATGAATGAGAAATGCATCAGCAATTCCTGAAAGCCTGGAAACAGCTTCTTCATTATCAATAACTATAGGTTCTTCTGAAATATTGCCACTTGTCATAACAAGGGCATCGAAGTTAGAAACGAGGGATGAGGGACGAGGGACGAGGGACGTTACAGGGTAGTAAAAAAGCAAATAATGCAAAGGGGTATAAGGAAGCATAAAGCCGGTGCACGGGTTATTTGGTGCAATAGCTTCGGGGAGATAGTTCTGTAGTTTTTTGAGCAGCACAATCGGCCTTTTGTTCGAAATTAAGAGACTCTCTTCTTCTTTAGATGCCTCACAGAATTTCCTAATTGTTTCAACATCAGGCGCCATCAGCGCAAAGGGTTTATTGCTTTTTCTCTTTTTCAACCTCAGCCTATTTACCGCCTCTTCATTAGATGCATCACATGCGATATGGAATCCACCCAGCCCCTTAATAGCAACAATAAGCCCTTCTTTTAAAAGTCTTATAGTCTCCTCTATAGGGTTTTCTTTTTTATCAGAAAATCCCCCCTTACCCCCCTTTACTAAAGGGGGGGAGGGGGGATTACCTTTCTTTAATGTTTCATTTGTAACTATTAACTCAACTTGTGGGCCGCAGACATGGCACGCATTTGGCTGGGCATGGAATCTCCTGTCTTCCGGATTATGGTATTCTTTTTCGCAATCAGGGCACATCTTAAACACAGACATTGTAGTATTTGGCCTGTCATAAGGAATGGATTTTGTTATTGTGTATCTTGGCCCGCAGTTTGTGCAATTGATGAATGGATAGAGATAACGTCTGTCATTCTTATTCAATAGTTCTCTAAAGCAATCTTCGCAGATAGAGACATCTGAAGAAATGAGAGTAAAACTCCCTTCATCTCTGCTTTTAATTATCTGAAAATCCTGATAACCATAAAACGGCACAGGAGTTATGTCAACCCCCATTATCTGTGAAAGTGGTGGTGCTTCCTTGCTAAGCCTTTCGATAAAAGCAGGGCTATTGTCACCTTCGATATCAATGACAACACCTTCAGACGAGTTCATCACAAAACCTTTGAGATTTAAAGATTTAGCGAGGCTATAAACAAAGGGTCTGAAACCAACTCCCTGGACAATGCCTTTAACTAATATTTTTATACGATCCATTCATTAAGTTACCAGCGACTGCAACCATTCTGTCCATTCAGTTATCCCTTGGCCTGTCTTACATGAAACCTCAAATATCTTTAAATTCGGGTTAAGTGATAAAGAATCCTTTTTTATCTTTTCTAAATCTGCATTTGTATAAGGCAGGAGATCAATCTTATTAAGGATTAAAGCTGATGATTCCTGAAACATCAGTGGATACTTGAGAGGCTTATCATCTCCCTCTGTTATGCTGAGGATCATAGCCTTCATATCCTCGCCAATCTTGAACTCAGCAGGACAGACGAGATTACCAACATTCTCAACGATAAGAAGATCAAGGTCTTTAAGCGGTAAAGCAACAATCGCCTCGTTAATCATATTCGCATCAAGGTGACATGCACTACCTGTGTTTATCTGAATGACAGGGATACCGAGTTTTTCTATCCTTTGTGCGTCACCAGTGCCGGCAATATCACCCTCTATAACACCTATACGCAGCTTTCTGTGCAATTCCGTAATTGTTCGTTCAATGAGAGATGTCTTGCCTGCCCCGGGTGCACTCATGAGGTTGATGACATAAACACCTGCCTTGTTAAACAACTTTCTATTTTCGGCGGCGATCCTGTCATTTGCTTCCAGTATACGTGTTATTACCTTAACCTTCACTCAAATACCTCCATTTCGCAGACATCTAATTCCCGTCCGGTCTCCAGCCGGAATGAAGTATCTCCGCACCTCGGACAACATAAAACATATGTTTCTTTTACAGAGAAATTGTTATTGCAAGTGCTGCAGAAACCGCTAACAGGGATTTCATCTATTATAAGGTGTGCCTTCTCTGCGATAGTA
The DNA here is from genome assembly GCA_041500225.1 of Thermodesulfovibrionia bacterium. Taxonomy (GTDB): domain Bacteria; phylum Nitrospirota; class Thermodesulfovibrionia; order Thermodesulfovibrionales; family SM23-35; genus 0-14-3-00-41-53. The sequence continues at coordinate 17,889 of JBGQLV010000017.1, forward strand.
CCAATCTTTACTGCATCGAATGCAAAAAGGAGTGCCTCGGACATAACGCCCGAGGCCTTCCCTATTTTAACTCCTATTGATTCTATGCCCTTATATCCTTCTTTCTCACAATACCTTTCAGCGATGTCGAGTAAACTGAGGGCAATCGATACCTCATGCATCCTATTCCTTGGATAATTTCTCTTTCTCTTTCTCTTTTTCGTAAGCCTCTTTGCCTGCCTCAATAGCTGTTGCTAAAATGGACTTTTTCTCCTCATAAAATTCCTTACCTTTATCAAGGCCGCCTGTAACTTTCCCTTTTACATCTTCAACATAATCCTTTGTCTTGTCCCTCACATCTTCTGCAAAATCTTTTATACTCTGTCTTGTATCACGACCGGATTTAGGAGCAAAAAGCAATGCAAAACCGGCCCCCACAATTCCTCCGAGTAGAAAAGAAAGAAATATGCTACCTGTGCTGTATCCGCATTCCTCTCTCATTTTCCGCCTCCTTTCCTCGAAAAAAGATTATTCAATAAAACTCCCATAGCAGTCTTTATACCTACCTTTAGCCCTGAAGCCTTTACTGTAGTTGACGAAGTCACATCTTCAATAAGGTTACTTACATGCTTTATATTCTGTCCCACATCTCTCACTGTCCCTGAGAAAGTCTTAATATCAGATGTTACATCATTTATATCGTCAGATACATTCCTGATGCTGTTTAGTGTCTGCTGTAATTCTTCCAGTGTAGGTTTGATAGACTCCTCTGTTGTTGTTAAAAACTCCCTCAATGAGCAGGCAGTTTTTTTCAACTCTATAATCAGTGAAATGATAAAACCAGCAGTTACAACTACTGCAAGTACTATTAATCCCACCCATATCTGATTCATTATCCCTCCTTTAATAATTATAACAAAATTATATCAAATTAATTAAGTTGTGAGAAGCAAGAAATTCTGTTGACAGTATCAAAAATTTCAAGTTGTAATTTAAATGCTTCTTTTATGTTATCCTAAATGTTTATGAATGACGAGTTTTATATAAGGCGTGCCATCAGGCTTGCAGCAAAAGCACGTGGTATGACAAGCCCAAACCCTATGGTTGGAGCTGTAATTGTTAAGAACGGGGAAATAATATCTGAAGATTTTCATAGAAAACCTGGAACTTCTCATGCTGAAGCCCTTGCCATAGAAAAGGCAGGGAAAAATGCTAAGGGTTCTACTCTTTATGTAAGTCTTGAACCATGCTGCCATACAGAAAAAAGAACCCCTCCCTGCACCAAGGCTATTATTAATGCCGGCATAAAAAAAGTAATTATCGGGATGAGAGACCCAAACCCTATGGTTTCAGGCAGGGGAATCATGGACCTACAGAAGGCAGGCATAGTAGTCAAATCAGGTATCCTTGAGGATGGGGCTAAGAGGCTAAATGAGGCTTATATTAAATATATAACTTCCGGAAAACCATTTGTGACACTCAAGACTGCCATGACCCTCGATGGAAAAATCGCAACCCCTGAAGGTCAATCAAAATGGATAACAGGTGAAAAGGCAAGAAGAATAGTTCATCGTCTAAGGAGCCGTGTTGACGCAATAATGACAGCAATTGGCACAGTGAAGGCTGATGATCCTCGGCTTACAGCCCGGATAAAAGGCGGGAAGAATCCACGGAGGATTGTTATTGACCCTGACCTTGAGATACCGGTAGATGCAAAGATTCTTCAGATACCACCAGAGACAATAATAATAACAAGGAAGTCAGAAGTCATCCGCCAGAGGCGGAAAAAATCAAAAGTCGAGGGAAAGAAAAAGATATTATCAGGTAAGGGTGTTCAAATTATCACGTATGAGGGTAAAAAAGTTAATCTTGACTGGCTTATGAAAAGGCTTGGAAATATGGGGATTGCATCAGTCTTATTAGAGGGCGGCTCGTCATTAAATGCACATGCCCTCGAAGACGGGATTGTTGATAAGGTAATGTTTTTTATTGCACCCAAGATTATCGGTGGAAGGAGATCCTTTCCAGCAGTGGGAGGAGAAACCTATAAAAAGATCGAAGAGTCGGTTAAAATAACAGACCTGAGAATAAAGAAAATTGGCGAAGATTTTTTAATTGAAGGCTATGTCAAAAAAAGATAGTTTCTAACTAATTTCGGTCTTCAACTAATTTCTTCTTGACAAGTGCATATGTCCTTAATATAATTAACAAAATTAAGGTGGTGTTCTGATGACAAAAGCAGATTTGGTAGAAAGAATATTTGAGAAAATAGGACTTTCAAAAAAAGAGGCGCTGGAAATAATCGAAATCCTTTTCGATACAATGAAGCAGACCTTTGTAGAAGGCGAGTCTATGAAGATATCCGGGTTTGGCACCTTCAATGTCAGACAAAAAATGGCAAGAAGAGGCCGGAATCCTAAGACTGGTGATGACCTCGAGATAACCCCAAGAAAGGTAATTACATTCAAGGCCAGCAATCAATTAAAATTTGGCATAGAGAAACGGAATGTATAAATCTGCCTCTGAGAGTCTGAAAGCTTACATGCCTTTTCCTGACAAACTCTTCTATAAGATAGGAGAGGTCAGCAAGATCGTTGGCGTTGAACCCTATGTCCTTAGGTACTGGGAGACAGAATTTACTTTTCTTAAACCGAGGAAAAACAAATCAGGCCAAAGGGTTTATATTAAGAGGGATGTGGAGCTTCTACTTAAAATTAAAAGGCTTTTATATCAGGAAAGGTACACGATAGAAGGCGTCAGAAAAAGACTCGGACTCGGGCCTGTCGATGTCGAACACAGACCTGAAAAAGATTTACAGAAGACAGAAATTCGTCAGCCTGCCCGAGCAATCGAGCATGTCAAGAAAAGACTCAGGGATATACTGAGTCAACTTCATTAAAAAATCTGAAAAATCGGGGCGTAGCGCAGCCTGGTAGCGCACTCGCTTGGGGTGTGAGTGGTCGGCAGTTCAAATCTGCTCGCCCCGACCATAAATGGGGTATGAGATGCATACATTCTTAAACTGGCTGGTGGATGCAATTGGCTCTATGGGCTATCTTGGTATTATGGTCTTGATGTTTGTAGAGAGCACTTTTATCCCTCTGCCCTCTGAACTTGTAGTACCACCTGCAGGTTATCTCATATCACAGGACCAGATGAGCTGGACAGGTGTGATAGTATCAGGTACAGTCGGTAGCTTGTTAGGTGCGCTTTTCAATTATGCCATTGCCTTATATGTGGGAAGGCCGTTTATACTCAAGTATGGAAAATATTTTGGTATAACACAGAAGCATTTTTTAAAAGGAGAGAGTTTTTTCCTCAAGCACGGAAATATAAGCACATTTATAGGAAGGCTTATATTAGGCGTACGACACTATATATCGTTTCCTGCCGGGCTGTGCAGAATGAATCTGTGGAAATTTTGTTTTTATACTGCATTCGGTGCCGGCTTGTGGGTAGGTGTGCTGGCGTACATAGGTTATTTTGTTGGAAAAAATAAAGAAAAGATTATGGAAGTAAGCAGGCAGTGGAGTCTGTATATCATAATCGGTTGCGCACTGCTGATTTTAATATATATTTTCCGGCATAAAAGGAAACAGAAGACCCTGGTATGATCAAACATGCGTTTTATTGCTGACCTGCATATCCATTCAAGACATTCACGTGCTACGAGCAAGGATATGTCTTTAGAAAGCCTATGGAAATGGGCACAACTCAAAGGTATAGCTGTCATTGGCACAGGTGATTTCACTCATCCGAAATGGTTCCAGGAAATTAAAGATAAACTTGAAACTATTGGTAATAACATATTTAAATTAAAAAATAATTACCAGAGTATTGATATCCCGATATCGTGCAGTGCAGAGGTCTATTTTATGCTCACTGCGGAGATAAGTTGTATTTACAGCAAGAACGGCAAGGTAAGAAAAATCCATAGTCTTGTCTTTGTCCCGGACCTTGCTACAGCTGCAAGAATGAATGCGGTTTTATCTAAGATTGGAAACCTTTCATCTGATGGAAGACCAATACTTGGACTTGATGCTAAAGAGTTATTGAAGATAGTCCTTGATATCTCTGATGACGCTGTATTGATCCCTGCACATGCATGGACACCTCATTTCTCTGTATTCGGTGCAAGCTCAGGCTTTGATTCCCTTGAAGAGTGTTTTGAAGAATTAACCCCACATATATTTGCTATCGAGACAGGACTATCATCAGACCCACTCATGAATTGGAGGCTTTCTTCTCTCGACAGGATAACGCTTATTTCCAATTCAGATGCGCATTCACCAGCAAAGATTGGACGTGAGGCAAATATCTTTGATACAGAGATATCATATAAGGCAATGATAAATGCAATTAAGACAAGAGACGGTTTTGAAGGAACAATCGAATTTTTCCCTGAAGAGGGGAAGTATCATTATGACGGTCATAGGACTTGTGGTATAAGCCTTTCTCCAAAAGAGACAGTAAAACATAATTATCTCTGCCCTGTTTGCGGAAAGAGGGTAACGGTTGGTGTTATGCACAGGGTTGAAAAACTTGCTGACAGAGAAAATGGTTTCAGACCTTCAGGTGCACCGCCTTTTTATTCCTTAGTCCCCCTGCCCGAGATTATTGCTGAGGCCATTAAAGTAGGTGTAAACAGCAAGGCAGTGAATAACGAATATCTACATATTATCGAGAAGCTCGGTAATGAATTTAAAATTCTTATGGATATTCCGCTAAATGATATTGAAAGAGCAAGCTCGCCTATTATCAGGGAAGCAATAGCAAGGATGCGTTCAGGAAATGTACAGATTTCTCCCGGTTTTGATGGTGAATACGGAAAGATAAAAATTTTTGAGGAAGTTGAGAGGAAAGTGATCAAAGGACAGGGCAGACTTTTTTGAACATACAACCTGAATTAACCCGAAAACTGCATTTGTCTAATGACTAAGAGCAGGCATATATGCATAAAAACCTTTACAAAGCAGAATTTGGATAAAAACGATGTCAAAAAAAACAAATCTGAAATCACTGTCTAAAGATGAGATATTCCGTTTCATAGAAGACAAAGGTCTGCCTCGATACAGGTCTGACCAACTTATACGCTGGATTTACAAAAAGTATGCGACTAAAATAGATGAAATCACCGAATTTTCTAATGATCTCCGTAATGCTCTTAATAAAAATGCATTTATCAGCAACCTTGAACTTGTAAAAAGGTTGAAATCCTTAGACGGGACAGAAAAATTCCTATTTTCTTTAGAAGATGGGCAGACAATAGAAAGCGTATTAATACCTGACAAAGGCCTCCGCCTTAGGCGGATTACCTTATGCATATCTTCACAGGCAGGATGTGCAATGGGTTGTAGTTTCTGCCTGACAGGGAAACTCGGACTGATCAGAAACCTGAAGTCTTATGAGATAGTGGACCAGATAATCGCTGTCAGCAGGCTTATCAGACCAGAAAGGATAACGAATATTGTATTAATGGGCATGGGAGAGCCTCTCGCGAATTTCGATAATGTAGTCGAAGCACTCTGGAGGGTTGTACTGTTTATCGGCATCTCCAAAAGAAAGATAACTTTATCAACAGCAGGGATAGTTCCAAAGATATTACTCCTTCCTGAAAAAGCTCCGGAAGTCAATCTTGCCATTTCTCTGAATGCAACAACTGATGTAACAAGGAATGAAATGATGCCTGTAAATAAGAAATATCCCTTAAAATCCCTGATCAATGCCTGCAAAAAATATCCGCTTCAACCTAAAAGAAAAATCACCTTTGAATATGTTTTGATTGACGGAAAAAATGATTCCATAGAAGATGCTCACAGGCTTGTCGATCTTCTGAGAGGCTTGCGCTGCAAGATAAATCTTATACCTTTAAATCCGCATGATGGAACTAATCTTAAAAGACCGTCAGATCAAAAAATCCTGGAATTTCAGAAAATACTTTTACAGAACAACATGAGAGCCTTGATAAGGGAGAGCAAAGGGCAGGATATACTCGCAGCATGCGGACAGCTTAAGGCAATGTATTAATATATCTTGTCAGCAGTTTCCTATATCTATTTTAAAGGATTTATCTCCCTGAGTCATTATATTTTTGTGTTACAATTATCAAGCCTTGAATAAGAAATTGCGGAAGATGTTGGTCAACACAGGAATAATTCTATTATTATCCTATTTGGTTATTTTAGTCGTAATATATTTTAAACAGGACGGTATGTTTTATTTTCCTGAAAAGGAGATATGGCAGACACCAAAGGATATAAATCTTGAATATACTGAGATCAATTTTAGAACAAAAGACGGTATTAACATTTCAGGATGGTATATCCCGGCATACAAGGAAAAAGGGGTGCTTCTCTTCTGTCACGGCAATGCAGGAAATATATCTCACAGGTTAGATTCTATAAAGATTTTTAACAGTTTAAATCTTAGCGTTTTGATTTTCGATTACAGAGGGTATGGAAGAAGCAACGGAAAGCCGTCTGAAAGCGGGACATATCTTGATGCAGAGGCAGCGTGGGATTATCTGGTGGATGTTAAACAGAAATTGCCTGAAAAGATTATACTATTCGGTCGTTCACTGGGAGGTGCTGTAGCAGCAGAGATTGCATTAAGAGAAAATCCCGCAGGGCTGATTATAGAGTCAAGTTTTACATCAGTGCCAGACATCGGAAAAAAGTTTTATCCATGGTTCCCTGTGAAACTTATATCAAAATTCAGGTACTCAACAATAGACAAAATAGGTTTAATTAAGTGTCCCAAGCTGATTATTCACAGCCCTGAAGATGAGATAATTCCCTTTAAGCACGGCAAATATCTTTACGAAAAAGCTTCGCCACCTAAAGAGTTTCTCGAGATCAAAGGCGGACATAATGAGGGATTTCTTATCTCAGGCAATACTTATAACACAGGGTTAAAAAGATTTTTAGATAGATGCCTTAATCCGTGAAATTAATAAATGATAATAATCATAAAAATGATTATTTATCTAATACCTCTCTCACCTTTCTTAATAATTCTTCTGGTGAAATAGGTTTTGCAATAAAGTCAAGTCCTTCTTCTAAGATTCCTTTTTTATGAATAATGTCTGCATTATAGCCACTTGTGAAAATGGCCTTGATATCAGGTCTTACTTTCTTTATCTCATCATAGACCTCTTTCCCGTTCTTTTTAGGCATTATAACATCAAGAAAAAGAAGCTGGATTTTGTCTTTATTCTCATTAAATATCTTTGTTGCATCATCGCCATCCGTTGCCTCCATAACCTTATAACCAAAACCTTCAAGCACTTCTTTTGTGAGTTCTCTGACCTGAGCATCATCCTCTGCTATGAGGATTGTTTCTATCCCTCCCTTTATGATAGGAAGATCTGATAAACTTACCTCTTCAACCTTTGATTTAATCAGGGGCAGATATATCTTGAATGTTGTTCCTTTATCAGGCTCACTATACACATTGATATATCCATTGTGCTGCTTTATTATTCCGTATACCATTGCAAGACCAAGTCCCGTGCCTTTTCCTACCTCTTTGGTTGTGAAAAATGGCTCAAATATCCTATCTTTTGTCTTCTCATCCATGCCTTGACCCGTGTCCTCAAATGATATAAGGGCATAAAACCCAGGCCTGCCAAAACCATGTGCCTTTATGAATTCATTGTTTAATTCTACAAGTTCTGTGCCGATTGTTAAACTTCCTCCATCAGGCATGGCGTCCCTTGCGTTTGTAGCAAGGTTCATCAATACCTGCTCCATCTGAGTACTGTCAGCCATTACAGTTAAATCTTTATCTGTAAGAACTGTTGAAAGTTCTATATCTTCACCAATAAGTCTGGACAAGAGTTTTTCTAATACTGTTATAATCTCATTCAGATTCACAGGCCTAGGTCTGATTATCTGTCTTCTGCTGAAGGCAAGGAGGGCCTGAGTTAGTTTAGTAGCCCTTTCTGCTGAGTTTAATATCTGTGTTACATAAGACCTCAAGAGATCATCCTTACTTGTCTCTAATTTTAAGAGGCTTCCATAACCTATTATTGCTGTTAGGATATTGTTAAAATCATGGGCAACGCCTCCTGCAAGTTGACCAATAGCCTCCATCTTCTGCGCCTGAAGGAGCTGTTGTTCGAGACGTTTACGCTCAGTAATGTCCTTCATAATTCCTCGATAGGCTATAGTGTTCCCATTCTCGTCATGCACAGCAGTAGTGGCCAAAAGCACAATCAATTGCTCTCCATCTTTTCTTTTAAATACCACTTCATAATCTTTTGCATACCCTTGCTTTGCGAGTATCTGTTGAAAAATTTCTCTATCTCCGGGATTTTCATAAAGATCCCGGATAATGTCAATTTGGAGGATTTCCTCTTTGGAAGAGTAGCCGAACAACTCGACACCGGCAGGATTGATGTCAAGAAATTTTCCCTCAGGAGTACTAATGTAAACAACGTCTTTTGATTCCTCAAACAGGGAACGATAGTTTTGTTCAGATTCTTGCAGAGCCTTTTCAGCAATCTTGCGCTCGGCGATGTCACGAACGATTCCAATAGAATGCCACTTGCCTTTAACCTGAATAGCCGAGGTGGAAACTTCTATCGGGAATTCAATTCCGTCTTTCCTGATAGCGAAAAATTCCGACGTATTTCCTATAGCTGGGCCCTGCCCTGTTTCTCTGAACTTGTTAAATCCTTTCTTGTAGGCATCATGATACCTCTCCGGAGCAAGGAATAAGTGTAATTCCTTGCCTATTGCTTCCTCACCTGTATATCCAAACATCCTTTCAGCTGAAGGATTCCAGTACAATATTTTGCCCTCATTATCCATAACAAGAATAGCGTCAGCTGCAGTGTTGCTGATTGCACGGAATTTCCCTTCACTTTCGCGCAATGCTTCTTCTGCATGCTTGCGATCTGTGGTTTCAAAGGCTACTGCTATTGTAGCCGGCTTTCCATTGTACTCAATAAGTCCTGCAGTAGTGTCAAGCCAACGTGTCTCACCACTTTTAGTAACAATCTTAAATTCATAACGCAAAGGAACCTTTTCTCCACGCTGGCGTCTCAGCCCCCGGTCCTTTACTAATTCTTGAAACTCATGATGAACAACATCCCAAAAGTTCATTGTCAGAAGTTCCTCTTCTGAGTAACCAGTAAATGCCTCCAGTGCAGGATTAACATATTGGAAATTATTATCCTGGATGATGAATATTGCAGCAGCATTAGTTTGTGCCAGTGTGCGAAACTTCAATTCGCTCTCTCGCAAAGCCTCCTCCGCTCGCTTGCGCTCGGTGATATCTTCGATCAGACCGTCGTATCTGATCAATCGGCCGTCTTCATCTGTATAGGGCACCATGGTATTACGTACCCAAACTATAGAGCCGTCACGGCGGATTAACCGGTGTTCAATAGGGGGAACCTCACGCCCAGCAAGAATCTCATTAAGCGAATTCCCCACCAATATCTGATCTTCCGGATGGATCATCGTGTACCACAAATAAGGTTCTGATTCATAATCCTCAGGTTTATAGCCTGTGACTGGCAGACATCCAATACTGTGATGGGTGAAAATTGTCTGTCCATTCTTAACTTCCACTGAATAAGTATACGCTGTGATTGCGCTAACCATCCGGCGATAGTGTTCTTCACTATCTATGAGTGCCTTTTCTGCTCGCTTGCGATCAGTGATGTCTCTTGCTGCACCTACAATACCGATCACGTTGCCATCTTTATCCTTTAAAGGAGACTCTTCGATTTCGAGTAAAACCTTACTGCCATCTTTCCCATATAACTCTAATAAGTAAGGCTTCTGCTTTTCGCCTGTCTTTAATGCTTTATTAGTTATCTCTATGCCTATTTCGTTAGTTGGGTTTTCAGTGATTAGATTTGTCCACTCTGTCATCATTTCATCAGGAGAGTACCCGAGAATCTGGATAGATTGTGGGCTGATATAAGTAAGTTTATGATGGGTGTCATGAGCATAAAAGATCTCGTTACCATGTTCGATGATGTTCCTGATCTTCTGCTCTCTCTTATTTAGCACTTGTTCCAAAAGCTTGTGTTGTTTCTCTAATGTTTCCAGTTCAGCAATTCGTTGACGCAGTTCTAATAATTCATGTACTAATTGTTTTTTTGTCTTATTTTCATCTTTCATCTTTTATTTACTATTTTAACCTACTAATAACTTAAAATTATATCAACTGCTGCTATGACAAAGATAGTGGGAAATACCCTTAACCTTCTCCCTTCCATCCATGCTCACCAATTAAAGGTACGAATACACACGGGGTGTGGTAGTCCTCCAAAAGCTTGCCCTTTGATTTTCTGACCTTTAAAAGTTGTTGTGAGAAACGGTCTCCAACAGGGGCAACGATTATGCCTCCTTCGGATAGCTGTTCTATCAGGGGATTGGGGATTCCTGGAGTACCTGCTGTTATTATAATCCTGTCAAACGGAGCTTCCTCTGACCATCCTAAAGTTCCGTCACCGACCTTAATATGAATGTTATTGTATCCGAGGGAATGAAATCTTTCTTCTGTACGATTAGCAAGCAGTGCAACACGTTCAACTGTATAGACATCTTTAGCGAGCTCAGCTAAGATTGCTGCCTGATACCCTGAGCCTGTCCCTATTTCTAATACCTTTTCATTTCCTTTGAGTTCAAGAAGTTCGGTCATGACAGCGACCATATAGGGCTGTGAAATGGTTTGCCCCTCACCAATAGAAAGCGCCATATCATCGTAAGCCATGTATTGCATAGAGTCGCCAACGAAAAGATGTCTTGGGACTTTTTTCATTGCATTAAGCACACGCTCGTCTTTGATACCCCTCGGGATGAGCTGGGTTCTTACCATGAAATCTCTTAATTCTTTAAAATCCATCAGCCAAGCCTTTTACTTATTGTCCTCGCAGCTATTACTCCTGAAACAGATGCCTGTATAAGACCTCTGCTTACCCCTGCCCCATCACCAACTGCAAAAAGGTTATCTATCTCGGTCTCAAGAGATTCTGTCAGTTTGGGGAGCATCGAGTAAAACTTCACTTCAGCGCCGTATAGCAGGGTGTGTTCTGAATTTACACCAGGGGCGATATTATCCAGTGCCTCAAGCATCTCAAGGATATCAGATAGGTGACGATAGGGCATGACAAAACTTAAATCACCTGGTATTGCATCCTTGAGAGTTGGCTGTACCTCACCTTTTAATATGCGATCTTGTGTCGAACGCCTGCCCTGGTGTAAATCTCCAAGACGCTGAACAATCACACCTTTACCAAGAAGGTTTGCAAGCCCTGCTATATATCTTCCATACAATATTGGTTCATCAAATGGCTCTGTAAAAAAGGTGCTGACTAAAAGTGCAAAGTTTGTATTGTTTGATTTCATATTTGCATAACTGTGACCATTAACTGTCCAGATACCCTTCAGGTATTCCTTTACAACCTCACCATATGGATTTACACAGAATGTCCTTACTTTATCATTGAATTTTCTTGAATGGAATATCAGTTTGGGTTCATAAGTTATTTTTGTAAGCGGCTCAAATACAGCAGCAGGTATTTCAACCCTTACCCCTATATCAACAGGGTTTTTCAGGAGTGTAAGATGTAGTCTTCTCGTTTCTTTTTCGAGCCATCTCGAACCTTCACGTCCTGGGGCAAGTATAACAAATTCAGAGTAAAACCTCGTACCGTCCTTGAGCCTTATGCCGGCAGCCTTCTTTTTTTCTGTAATGACCCTTTCGGCCTCTGAACTGAATATAGTCTCTACCTTCCTATTAAGAGATTCCTTAATATTCTTAAGCACTGTCTTACACCTATCGGTACCTATATGCCTTATCTTTGAAGGTATAAATAGAAGATTGTTTTCTGATGTAAGTCTTTTTATTTTAGATACCTCTTCTTTATTACCTCCATATGTTTCTTTCGGCGCACCGTAGTTTACGTAGATTTTATCCACAGAGGTTATCAGAGATTGAAGAGTGATCCTGTCTATATATCTGGAAAGAAAACCTCCAACCTCTGGAGAAAGATTTAATTTCCCATCACTGAAGGCCCCTGCGCCACCCCATCCACTGAGAAGGGCGCATTCAGGGCAGGTTGCACATGAAATATCCTTTATCTTCATTGGACATATCCTCTTGTCAATATCCTTGCCTTTTTCAATGATAAGTATTTTTGTATTTTCTTTCTGTTTGAGTAGTTCGAGTGCAGAGAATATGCCGGCAGGGCCGGCACCGACTATTATGACATCATATTGTTTCATGTAAAAATATACCTTAATATCACAGAACTTTTCCTCGATCTATGCATTTTTATTTCCCCTCTAAAAAGAGGGGAACAATACCTGTCTCACTGCCCTTAAAGGTGTACAAGTCGTAAAGGGAGATTACCGATTCTTCACACATTAAATGGCCATCTTTGCTTTAGAAATTCCAATGCCTCATAATTTGTAAGATCAAGATGGATAGGGGTGACAGAGATATAACCTCCCTGAATAGCTTGAATATCTGTATCTTCGCCATGTTCCCAGTATGGTTCGCCTCCGCCAATCCAGTAGTGTTTCTTCCCATTAGGGTCGAAGGTCTCCTGGATGGAATTGTCATAGATGCGTTTTCCCTGTCTTGTGAATTTAATACCCTTGATGTTATTAATCTGGACATCCGGGATATTTACATTTAAAAGCGTGTCATACGGCAGAGACTTTTCGAGGATATATCTTCCGATAACAATAGCGATTCTTGATGCGGTATCAAAGTGTAAGGGTAGGGCAGGTTGTTTTTCAATAACCAGAGAGATGGCAAATGATGGTATACCCATTATTGTACTCTCTATTGCAGCCGAAACAGTGCCAGAGTAAGTAATATCATCCCCGAGGTTAGCGCCTTTGTTGATGCCTGAGGCAACAAGTGCAGGTCTTTCAGAGAGAATTTTACTTATCCCAATTGCTACACAGTCTGTCGGCGTACCGTTAACGCTATATATATGTTCCTTGAACTCTTCGACCTTAAGCGGCCGGTGCATTGTTAATGAATGGCTAACCGCACTTCTTTCCCTATCTGGTGCAACGATATATGCATTACCGAGTTCCTTCATTGCATTGAACAGGGAAATCAGACCAGGTGAATGAACTCCGTCATCGTTTGTAACAAGGATAACTGACATTATACCTATTTTATCAGAATATGAGATTTGTGTTAATCATAAAAAACTTGCCCTTAACTACCTCTTTATGCAAAATATACCATGTTACTACTAAGTTCATAAGTAAGGCATCATTATCGTTACTCCTGCCCCCTTTGTCATTCCCGCGAAAGCGGGAATCCAGTGCTTCGTGGAGTGACAAACAGCCAAATCTGGATTCCGGCTCATCCGCCTCAGGCGGCCCGGAATGACAGAAAAAAGAATATGAAATGAGTAAACTTACCTATAAAAAGGCCGGTGTTAACATTGGTGAGGGAGATAGATTTGTAAGACTCATCTCCCCCATAGTTAAGAAGACTTTCAGACCAGAAGTTATGACAGAGATTGGTTCTTTCAGCGCCCTTTTTAAACTCGATATTACAAAATATAAAGAACCTGTACTTGTGAGTGGAACAGACGGTGTCGGCACAAAACTCAAGATCGCTTTTATGATGGACAGGCATAATACTGTTGGCATAGACCTTGTTGCTATGTGCGTTAATGATATCCTTACAAGTGGAGCAGAACCTCTCTTTTTCCTCGATTATTTTGCAACGGGTAAGCTTAAACCGGAGAAAGCATCAGAAGTTATCAAAGGCATAGTAAATGGCTGTAAAGAGGCAGGCTGCTCATTAGTGGGGGGAGAGACAGCAGAGATGCCGGGGTTTTACTCAGAAGGTGAATATGATCTTTCAGGTTTCGCCGTAGGTGTTGTAGATAGAGATAAGATTATAAACGGCTCGAAGATCAGAGAAGGAGATGCAATCATAGGCATCGCATCAAATGGTCTGCACAGCAATGGATACTCACTTGTGAGGAGACTTTTTTTTGATTTGAAAAAGATGGATATAAACAAGTACATACCTGATCTCGGAAAAACACTCGGAGAGGAACTTCTTAAGCCTACACGGATATATGTAAAGGCATTTATGAAGCTGAAAGACAATATAAACATAAAGGGCATGGCGCATATTACGGGTGGAGGAATCCCGGGGAACCTGCCAAGGATATTGCCTGAAGGTACTTTTGCGAATATTAGGGTTGATTCATGGCCTGTGCCAAAAATTTTTGGTCTGATAAAAAACATTGGAGATGTACCTGAGGAGGATATGAAAAAAACTTTTAATATGGGGTTGGGTTATGTTATGGTAGTCTCCAAGGGTACAGCCAAAGAGACCGTCTCATTACTTAAAAAGTCAGGATACAATGCCTTTATAATCGGTAATATTGAGAAAGGAGGTAGAGGTGTTGAATATTCACAAGATAAGAGCATTATTTAAAAAAGCATTCACTCCTATAACAATAATGTTAGTCCCCCATAGTAAAACCAGGCCGCTGAATCTTAAAGTTCCATTCATAGGGATGTTCACCTCAATAATTTTATGGTGTTTCGGTACAGTTTATATATTTTCGATTGCTGTAGATACATTTGAATATTATAAGATGAAGGAAAAGTTAAATTACTATTCCCAACAGTTCTTAGAACTTAATGCAACAATATCAGCACTCAAAAAAGCTGAAAATGAGTTCAGAAGACTGTTTTCTCTTGGTTCTAAGGAGAAAGTTCTCGAAAATATTGATACCTCGGATAACGGCTCAATTGACATGGAAAACATAAAGCAACAGATTAAGATAACAGTGGAAACAGTCGGAGAAATAAAGGATTATTTACACATTCAGCGAGACATTTATATAGCTACTCCAAAGGGATTCCCTGTGAGGGGTAACATTTCTTCTAACTATGGCAGGAGGGAGCATCCGGGAAGTGGAGAGAATGAATTTCATTCTGGTATAGATATATCAACAAATCCTGGAAATCCTGTAAGGGCTACAGCAGATGGGATAGTAAGCTTCTCAGGGTGGAGCGGAGGTAGCGGAAACCTTGTTGGGTTGGAACACGGGCATGGTTTTTCGACATTTTATGCTCATAACAGGATAAACGCTGTGAAAGTGGGACAGAAGGTTCACAGGGGTGATGTAATCAGTTATGTTGGTTCCACCGGTAACTCTACAGGGCCTCACGTTCATTATGAAATATGGAAAGATGGCAGGCATGTTAATCCTAAAAAATATGTTGAAGGAAAGTCATAATGTTTACTAAGAATACAGAAAAACTGGAGTCATTAATAGGAGCAAATTCAAAATTTAAGGGCGATATAGATACAAAAGGAACACTGAGGATTGATGGCTCTATGGAAGGGAATGTGAATGCTGACTGGGTAATCCTTGGTGAAAAGGCCTGTCTGAAAGGCGATGTTACAGCAAGAGGTATCATTGTCGGCGGCAGGGTAGATGGTAATCTGAGGTCTAAAGAGATTGTTGAGATAAAATCTAAGGGCCAGGTCTCTGGAGATATCTCTACAAACAAGTTAACGATAATCGAAGGTGGTATGTTTGACGGCAGGTCTTCTATGCATAAAGACGAATCAAAGGTAGTGGAGTTTCAAACAAAGAGTTCAAATTGAATATTTAGTTTTATTTTTAATTAAAATTATTTACATTCATTATTCCCTTGACTTTACAACCCTAATACTGCTTACATGCCTACAGCTATAAAGGGGGAAGAGATGATAGAGGGTCATCTCAGGGGCGAAAGAACAAACTTGTTACTTTAGTTGTGCAATGTGAGCAAGATGATGTTCAAGGGGCAAGAAGTAGTTCCTGTCATAAAGGTAGTAACCTGTAATTTGCACTCACTCAATGTTAACCCCTTACAAAAATTTTTTTGTTAACAACCAAAGGCGTTTCCTGTTAATCAGGAAACGCCTTTTTTATTTAGAAAGAGGGTGAGATACGTAAGGAAGATGATAAATCTGTTGGACAGTCTAAATCTTAAAAAGGAAGTAATATCTGACAAATTCTGTCAAAGAAAAGGAAATTTATAAGGTTTCACCCAGAGTTGGGATATACGCATTGTGTCTACCACGCCAACCCCGGCGTCCGACATCTGCTCGCTGTGGGCAGTAGAAAGGAGATATAAAATGAACAGACTATTTTTTATAGCATTTGTTTTAGTTTTTCTTACGATCGGTTGTGCTACTCCGCAACAGAAACTCTCCTTTATTGTGGGAGGTGATATTGTCGAGGTCATAATACAAGGAGACAAAGTTGTTGGGAGCACAAAGATAGGGAGTATGACAACATTACAAAAAGGAACAGGCAAAATAAAGGGAACTCTTGTAAACAAAAACAGTATACCCATCCAGCATCTGCAACTGACACCTTATCTTGTAAAGGATTCGTCTATAGTCGGCATAAAAGATACTACTATAGTCAACAAGATACATCTTATTTGGTTAGGATTTGACGTTTCAAGTAATGCACTGGGTGAATTTTCCTTTAGTGATTTACCAGAAGGAAAATATTTCATTGACCAGTACTTGAATGGCTTTAGTGGTGGCCATTTAAAAACTAAGGATGGAAGTCCTTTTATTGTTCACGTCAAAGAAGGTGAAGTTGTCAACCTCGGGAACGTTTTAATTGAAAGCAAGTAGCTGTTTGTTAACCATTCTTACTATTGAGAGAAGCCAAAAAGAATATGGCACGGTTCTTTTTCAGAGAATGCCTGCTGCTTAAGAAATATAAAGGGGGTAATCTATGGGTCCTTTTGAATCGACAAGTCCATTTATCCTGCTAATTGCTTTGGGAATAGTTGCTTTTATAATCATATTGGGAAGAAAATCTTTCGAAAAATCTCTCAAAACAAAAATGTTGAAACTGGAAACAGGCGAAGAGAGGCTTGGTGAAATGTTTGCCAAAACTCGTGATCTTAACTTTAGGGGATTTCTTCTATCAGAATACGGGCGTGAAGGTAAAATAGTTCTAACAACTAAGAGATTAATCTATTGCACATATGATGAAAAAAAAGTTGCCCTTTCTATTTGTCCTGATGAAATCCTTGAACTAAAGATTGGGCAAAGTGGGCGTTTTGTAAAGTATCCCTCTCTTAAGTTGAGGTATAAAATCACTGGAAAAGATAAAGTCGTTACATGGACTATCCCGGAGAAAAAAGTAGTGGATGGAAATCCGCTTATTTTTATGCAGGCAAAAACATATAAAAACCCTCATACACCGGAGTCTTTTGGTGCACTTCTGAAAGTTTGGGGTGAGAAAGCTAATAGAAAGGACATTTAAAAGATAATATGAATAGTTTAATTTTTAATTGCCCGCACCAACAGATAAAGCGGCACAAAAGACTAAGGTTCAACCCTTTGGGCTTCTTTTCCGCCAAGAACGATATCGGAAATTGCGGGCAGAGAGAGGAGGTTTAATCATGAGAAAAATAAAAGTTTTCTTGATTCTTCTGATCTTCTACTCCATTTTTCTAATGACTTTCGTAGACGTCTCGGCAAGGCTACTCTGGGCTGGCGACAAAATGCAAAAGTATTCTGATACTACGAACAAACTGTCGTTCAGTTATCCAGCCTCATGGAAGCAAATGACGCCGGCTGAGGCGAAACAGGTCATGGGAGCAATCACGTCAAAATGGCTGACCATCGTTCTCTACGACCCAAAGGACTGGACCCAGAACGTCAACGTGCAGGTGCTGTCTCCTGTTGCAGCACAGGATCTCACCGAGGCAGGCTATAAGGAGTTCCTAAAGGTATTGGACAGAAGATTCCCACAAGACTTCCCTGGCTTTAGGAAGGTATCTGCCAACGTGGGCCGACTCTTAGACATGGCCTCGCTCGAGTACATCTTTGAGTGGACCCGTCCGGACGGGGTCCGTCTGCGCCAGAAGCAACTTAGGACTGGGAAAGGGGGGCGAGAAGTAGCCATCACCTTCAGTTCCAAGGCTGACTTGTATGACAAAATGGATAAGATGTGTTTCAGTGTCATCATAAACACTTTAAAATTAGACTGAGTGCGTGCAACTCAAAGAAGGTATTTTTACGCAGGAGCTTAAAAAAGCTAAGAAGTAAACAATTAAGAAAGGAGAGAAAATGAGTCAAAAACTAAAAATAGCATTTATGGTTTTGTGTATCGTTGGGATGTTTTTGATAGTCATTGGTGGTAGTAACTCATTGAGTGCTGAATCTGGAAGCTTATTAGGAGATAGTGGTATTGATCTTTCGGTAGAAAAAGTGGTGATATCTACGGATACCGAAGACATTCAAGTGCTTGTCAATATAACGGGCAAGATGGGCGATCTCGAACCGGTGTGGGGAAAAATCAGCCGAACCAGTGAGCAAGTTGTTATGGCCTTAAGTGGTAAGCTTGTAAATCGCACGGGTGCATCCTTTACTTTCGCAAACAGTAAGCTGCGAGCGGTGACCGAAAATGGAGATACCATGCCTTTATTTATACGCCTTGGAACTAACACGAAGACCGGACAGCCTTTCTATGCTCTCACTACATTGGGTGGTTTTAGCCATGAAATGATTACGAACAAAGCGGAAACGCTTGAGTTGATTGTGTAGGGTTTAACGAAATTAGGAACAACTGGTAAGTTAGTCCTCCGGAAGGAGGAAGCAGATGGCAAGAAAGAAATGGAGTGCAGAAGAGAAGCAGAAAATGGTATTGGCAGGCTTGAGGAATGAGACATCCGTAGCTGA
>JBGQLV010000018.1:0-35365 GCA_041500225.1 Thermodesulfovibrionia bacterium
AGAGACTTCAGGAATCCGAGGGAACTTATGGTAAAGTTAGATATATCTGCTATAACAGCTGGAAGATGAGATGCATAAAGTGAAAAACATTTTTAGAAACATTAACCTACTGAACATAATATTAATAACATCCATCATCATATTGGCTAACTATACTGTCTTACCTATGTTTAACATGAATATTAGATATACACTGCCTGCTGGGAAAAAAACTATAGGTGATACGGATGAAAAACCTGCTGAGGGCCGTATTCCATCCCCTTCTGACTACATGATAATAGCAGAGGAGAATCTATTTCATCCGGAAAGAAAAATTCCCGTTGAGAAAAAAGCAGAACAACCCTTACCAAAGCCGGAGTTTGTGCTATTCGGGACGTTGATAACAGATGATTTGAGTCTTGCATATCTCGAAGACCTGAAAGTACCGCGCAGCACGCCAGGAAGGGGGAAAAGACAGACAGCAATGAGAAAAGGCGATAGCATGAGCGGCTTTACTCTTAAGGAGATAGAGACTGATAAAGTAGTAATGTTAAGAGGAGAGGAGCAGTTAGTCGTCCTTGTTAACGACCCGTCACGGTCAAAAGAGAGAAAAGAGACAGGTGTCACTACAGCCCCAGCAGCTACTCAGAAGCCGCCCCAGCAGATGCCGGCTGCGGCATCAAGTACACAACAGAAACAACAAATACAGGCTACACGAGAACAACGGAGACAACAACTCCAGCCTGCGCCACCGCCGCCTACTTCGTCACAGCCGTCTAATCAGCGTTCACGTATACAATCCGGGCCGAAAAATCGAGATGGATCGAGATTTGCTGATTAAAAAAGGTCACTATCTCCCATTGTGTAATAAAAATAATCCTGCAATTTTTCAAGCATACCATTATCAGTAAGGATAAAAAATCCAGGGAATAGATTGTTGGGTTCGTTTGTTAACTCGAATCCAAGATGATCGAGTATATTATTCCACCAAACAGGGTTTTTTGAAAACCATCCTTCAATCCTTACAATGTCTTTACAGGGGGACATGCTGAGGATATAGTTTAAGAGGTATTTAACAGCATCGGGATACTCTCTGTCGAAGAGTGCATCGCCCCATATTAAATATTTCTCTTTTTTAAGAAAAACACTCCATCCAATAAGTTTCGCTATTTTATTATATATGGCTACCATTAAATAATCTTTATCAGGACAATCACGGTATCTCCACGTCAGGTATCGCGATTCTCTTTTTACTAAAAATCTGTACGATGTGGCTGTCCTCTCAAAGAGGTTATCAAAGGTGCCATTGAATGATTGGATTATTCTGACATGGTATTTTGAAAACATTTTCTTCAGGAATGAGTTCCGCCCTAAAGGAAATTTACTGATCTCTTTTACCCGATAAGGGATTGGATCAATATATTGATATCCGAGAAACCTTTCTCCGAACTTTTTTATTATACCGGTATTGAATCCGTAGGTAAAAGACACTTTCTCACTGTATTTTGCATAAAAATGTTGTGCTACTCGGGAAAGAATGCTTGTTTTGCCACGACCAATGTGCCGGATTTCAGGTCGTGTAAATGTGTCCCCTATCTGCATGGAGAGAAATGTTTCAGGTGTACCGTTTACGTCCCAGTAGAAAGGCACAGGATATCCTGCATAATGAGCAACAAGGTTTCCGTCCTCCGAAAAGACTCCGGAAATCTTGTAAGAACCATATGGATTGTCCTTGAATTTCCAGTGCCAATGTTCAATGTTTCTTGTTATTCCAAACACCTCATTAAATGTGGAAAGTATCTTATTCTCATCACCTACTGAATATGGTTTGATTGTAAAGGCATCCCTTCTTGCCACAAATATTTCATATCCCATTCTTCCTTGTAAATTCCAATCCTTCTGCTTCTTCCACCCATTAATATAAAATTTAATTCTGTCTTTGACGTCTTTCACGGCATGTTCATTTCCAATACTGTCATTCAGCTTTGTCAGTCCCTGGATAACAAAATCATAGGTCGGGAATATGATCTTACCGATTTTCTTATTCTCGGTGATCCGAAAACCATTCTCAGCAAATGCAATGAGAAAATCATTGAACAAATGAACAGCCGTCTCGTGTTTGATCGATTTGTCATAACACACCTCATCGCAGATGATCAGAAAACCGTTATCTTTAAGCAGTTGCCGAGATTTTTTCATAACAGCATCAAGTGGACTTATATATTGTGAGGATTCCTGGAAGAAGAGGATATCATATTGTTCTTGAGCAAAAACAACCTCATGCTTATCAAGAAAACCGAGAACTTCAAAATCGATTCCATTTCCTCCATATGTCTGTTGAGCAGAGTGTATCATCTCTTGAGACGGGGCTACGGCGGTTACCTTATACCCTTTCTGTGCTAATAAATATGCGGACAGTCCAAGACCGCAACCAACATCAAGAACCTTTGCAGGCGGTGGCGGGAAAAAGGAGAGGAGATATTCAAACATAGCTTGTTGTGCCTCTTCTATGGATAATTGAGAATTGTCCTCCCGCCATAACCCAAAATGAAGATGGTCACTCTTAAGGATTCCTTTGTAATAGCAGAATGGTTCAGGAAGATGAGTATACATTGCATTATGCATAATAAACTTCGCCTTTTAAGAGAGTTTTCATGTGGAATAATGTCAGATTCTCAGTCGCTCTACATGATTTAGCCTTTTCTCCAGACAAGGATCCTCTCGTTGCAAAAGAATTTTCGATCATCAGAGAATCTGCTGTAATAATCGCCCTTGTCTAAAGAATGCCATATCTCTTCAGAAAAAATAAAGGTTTTACCCTTCCCGAAATAGCCAACCGAGGGAATAAAGAGACGATTGGGGCTCCATTCAAAGAGATACCCCTTTCTTAACTCCACCGGTACGGAAAATAACGGTGGAGTGTTCCAGGTTCCAGAATCGGTGTATTCGATTTTTCGGGAATAGTCAGGAAGGTGAGCAGATATACGTCGTAAAAGATGATTACTGAAATGCTTCTTGTAATAAAACTCCCGGCTTTGAGCCATGATATCAAGTTTTAAAGCCGAATGCTTATACTTGTGTACAGCTTTTGCGTATGGAACAAAATAGAGACTGTATCCTGCTCTTCTTAGTCTGAGAAACAGGTCGTTATCCTCATAAAATAGGAAGAATTGCTCATCAAAAAGACCGCCTACACCTTCAATTGCACTTCTCCTTAACATAACCGTACCGCCGGAAAGATTCTTCACTTTCACAGGTAAAGATGACCTCCAGAGTTTAAGATTTTTTCTTTTTCCACAGTGAGAATAGAGGTATCCAAAGGAAGGCAATATCTGGGATAATTTCATATAGAAATCTTGAACAGGTGAGGGAGGGAAGGAATTCGGGAAAAGATATGTCATAGCATTATCCCAGTAAATGAGCGGGGACACGCAACTCACCCGAGGCGTGTTCTCCATGAATTCCCTCAATATGCTAAGGCAGGGAGGGATGACATATGCATCGGGATTGAGCAAAAAAATAAATTCGCCTCGAGACGAGGAGAATGCCTGATTACAGGCCACAGCGAACCCAACGTTACTTTCATTAAAAATTAAGTTAACCTCCTGTGCATTGAATATATTACGTAAATATTCCTGCTCTTCAGAGGTGGCGGTATTATCCACGATAAATACTTCTATATTTTCAGTCTCCTGAAAAACAGATTCGACTGCCCTTTTTATTAAGTGAGCAGAGTTGTAGTTCACGATAATTACTGAGATCATAAGGTTTGAGATGTCAACAATTTTGTAAGCTTAGTTTTATTGCAATTACTGCATCACTTCTTCCATTCATGATGTAGATAGCACACACCCCATTCCTTTTCCTTTGTATCTACTTTAAATATGGGTGATTCTTCTCTATCAAAGACACATATCCCGGTATCATCCAGCAGAAAAATAACAACTTTGTATGCGCCACCTAATAGTGGAAGATTCTTAAAAGAGATGGACGTGCTCATCCGACCAGGCCCGTGAAAAGGTTTGATTTCTTGGTTATGCATGGTATCTGCATAACAACAGAGACCATCATTCCTGTCTATTGTAAAACCAACCTTAACATCGGTATCTTCAAAGATTTCAAAATCCAGAATGACCTCAAGATTGGATAAATGCTGTAATGAAGTCCCTACAGGATTTCCATCAGTCATAAGCTTAATATCTTTCACCTCTGCCACTTTTCTTTCTACGGTATTGCTTGAAAAAGGCATTTCTACTTTTTCTATACTCTCCTTTTCCCTCAAATAGTCTTCATATCTCGAGACAACCTCCTTTGTGTTACCAATGGCCTGCGCTCTCCCTTCCCTGAGCCAGATCGCCCGGTCACAGAAGGTCGACACGGTATAAAGGGAGTGGGAGCAGAAGAGAATCGTAATTCCATTCCGCCTCATCTCCCATATCCTGTCGATGCACTTTTTTTCGTAAGCGCCGTCGCCCACGGCAAGGGCCTCATCAATCACAATGATGTCCGCATCAACGTGAACTGCGAGGGAAAAGGCCAGTCTCATGTACATTCCTGAAGAGTATGTCTTTACCGGCATATCGAAGAACTCACCAATGTCTGCGAACCCTGCAATCCGTTCCATCCTCTTGTTCACCTCTGCCGATGAGAGTCCATGGAGCGCGCCGTTGAGAAGCACATTTTCTCTTCCGGTAAATTCAGAGTTAAATCCGGTCCCGAGTTCAAGAATAGATGAGACCTTTCCGTTCACCGTGATTTCCCCTGCTGATGGCTCTATAACGCCTGCAACAAGCTTGAGGAATGTACTCTTGCCTGCTCCGTTCTCGCCTACGATACCTACCGTCTCACCCACGGGCACCTCGATGTCCAAAGGCCCGAGGGCCCTGAAAACTCTATGTTTTCGGGTCTTAAAAAGGAGTTCCTTCAGCCTCTGCGAAGGGCGGTCGTAGATATGGTATTCCTTCAGAAGTCCCTGGGTCTTAACTGCAAGATTTCTCTTCACAGAATATCCTTGAATGCCTCTTTTGTACGATTAAAAATGTAATACCCCGCAATGAATATCATCAGTGCGCATACGGACGGGTAAATAATCGAGACGGAATCAGGTATCTTACCCCGCACGAGCACGTTTCGGGATATCTCGACGATAAAATAAAAAGGATTGACGTTGAACAGCCAGCGCAGCTTTGCCGGAATGGCGCTCGCGGGATAAACAATAGGCGTGAGAAAGAATACCAGGTTTAAAATCATGACGATTGCCTGCGTGATATCCCTGAAAAATACCGCGATGCTTCCCAAACCAAAGGAAAGCCCTGCTATCAGCAACACCTCAATAATGATGGGCAGAATGAAAAGGGGGAGCGTATGGTAATTCAGGATTCCCATGGCAATGAGCATGATCAAATAGAACAGCATATATACAAGGAATGTCACCGCGGAGGATATGATCACTGTCGCGACGCAAACTTCCATGGGAAATTTCACTTTCTTGATGATATGTGCGTTATCTATAAA
The DNA here is from genome assembly GCA_041500225.1 of Thermodesulfovibrionia bacterium. Lineage (GTDB taxonomy): Bacteria > Nitrospirota > Thermodesulfovibrionia > Thermodesulfovibrionales > SM23-35 > 0-14-3-00-41-53. Next base: position 5,494 of record JBGQLV010000018.1, read on the forward strand.
GGTAGATATTCCCCTCGCAGTTGCCTCTGCGAAGAAAAGCCAGGGTATAAGTCCAGCCAGGAGGTAGACGACAAAGGATGAGGTTCCGGAACCCTCTTCGAAGCGCATCCTCAAGATAACAGAAAAGAGGAATGTATACAGGAGAATCTGGTACAGGGGAGTTGCGATTATCCAGAGCGGTCCGAAGAGAGAGCCGGCATACCGCGACTTTATATCTTTAATGACCATAGTCTTAAGAATATGCCGCCCATTAAAGACATTTAATAGTAGCGCCTTCATCTAATAACTCCCCTCCTTACGTGAAGATTAAATAGTTATTGTCAGAGTATTGACCATGAATGTTTTTCTATTCAGCTATTGAACTCATATCTCTGAGAACAGCTAAAATATAATAACATATTGTGATTGAGTTAATATTCGCTTCCATATGTCCATAGATGTTTTTTACGTAACTCTTTATTAATATTAATACACCGAGGAATTCGGTAGAATATTTTTCTCCTTTTTTGTTAGTATATATACATTAAAGCACACAAATCTTTTTGGAAGGAGGTGATCTTATTGAATAAGGTAGTCCCTGTCATTATCATGATATTTCTTGTATTTTCTTTCACAGGAATAACCTTTTCGTCCGAAAAGGAAAAGAAGATGCAAGTGTTTGCAGGTTTAATTAAGGCAATAGACACAAAAGAAAGCACTATCACATTACAAAACGATACAACACCCGAATTCACATGCACTGTTAATGATAAGGCTGTTATAAGAATGAACAACGAGAAAAAGTCTTTTGCTGATATCAGAACCGGCAATATAGCTGTCGCCGTATATGAGGAAATGAACGGCAAGAATGTCGCAATAAGTATTACTGTAATGCCCCCTGCAGCATCCTCTTCAGAAGGACAATCCAAGCCCTAAACTTCTGAAGTTAAAAGCATACGGAATACGGAATAAGGAGGACGCTAAGCAGGAGTGTCCTCCGTTTCGTCTTATCTCTCTGAGCAATGCATTTACTGTTTCTTCTCACTTAATTACATATAACAAATGAAAGGCTTGTCCTTTCATCTATAGTATTCCTGTAAAGAAAGTTTTTGTTATACTTTAAATTATGACTGAAGAAGATGTATCTAAAGAAGATGTCTTTTTAAAAGCTGTTTTTAGCGCCCGTAACTGGGAAACTTATTTTAAGCGAACAAAAATACTTTCATCCCCTGATCCCGGAAGTTGGGATTTAATTGAGTTCCCCCTGGAAATTGCAGTTGAACTCTCAAATTATTGCAACCTCAGATGTGTTATGTGTCCTGTTCCAGACCTGAAGCGAAAACGCGGTTTTATGGACGAATTTCTTTTTAAAAAGATAGTTGAAGATCTCATAGGAGAGTCAGGCTTTATATTTCTCCCTCAGGGATTTGGTGAATCTTTACTCCATCCCCAATGGGCGCAATTAATAAATCTTGCCCGCAGTATGGAGATACAACCCATTACAGTCTTAACAAATGGCATGCTTCTCAGCGGGGAGAAAATGGTAGCTATGACTGAAAGCGTTGATATTGTTGTGGTGACCCTTGACGGAAGTAATGCAAAAACATATGAGTCTGTTAGAGTTAACAGCAGTTTCGAAAGGGTAACTGAGAATATAAAGAACTTATTACGGATGCGTCGAAATTCTGAGCGTCCGCATTGTGTGATACGTATCATCAGGATGCAGGATACCGAAAGAGAGATAGAGACATTTCGCACGTCCTGGGAAAAAGAAATAGGCAAAGATGATCTAATCCAGGTTTCGGAATGTATCGATTGGGCTGGAAGTGTCAAATATCGAGGAGTTCAGAAAAATCGAGAGCCAACAAACCGTCACCCCTGTAGAATGCTATGGAAAAACCTGACAGTCTATCATGATGGGCAGGTTTCGCCATGTTGCTATGATGCAGAGGGTGAATTAATTATCGGTCACATCTTGAATCAAAGCCTCAAAGAAATATGGAGAGGTCCTCTATTAAGGAACATCAGGAACCTGCATCTGACATCTCAATATGACAAGATACCAATCTGTTCGCGGTGCATGAACTGGCTTTAAATGCGAATAACGTATGTAACTGAGGATACAGAGCTCTGGGGCGGGATAGGTGTTGTATTCCAACATCTGGAGATGCTTGCCGCGGCCGGACATGATGTCTTTCTCACAACTCCAACATCCGGGCCGGATTGGTATCCCCTTAAAGTCCCCATATACACGATAAAGAGTATAGAACCTTCACTTATCCCGGATGCAGATATCATTGTCATTGCTTCATGGAGAATCGTCAAAGAGATTATTGAATCTAAAAAGGGGATTCCCGTCTACCTCTGCCAGGGTTATGAAGCCTCGTTAAAGGAATTAGCTGCTTTTAAATCTAAGATAGACGAAGTTTACACTATGGGTCTTCCCGTATTAACCGTCTCACGTCATCTCGGCAACCTCATCAAGGAAAGATTCAATGCAGAGACATACTATATTGGCCAGATGGTCAACAGAAAGATATTCTATCCGCAGAGGAATCCGTTAAAGAGACTCTTCAGGCATTCCGGCAGGCCCTCAAGATTGCTTGTTGTGGGGCCCTTCGAGGGTAGTTATAAAAATATCCCTACAATACTTAGAGGGGTTGCACTGGCCAATAAAAGCTTAAAAAAACCATTAGATGTCATAAGGATTTCGCAGCTCCCGCTTTCGCGTGAAGAGGAGCAGATCATAAAACCGGCTGAATACCATTACCGCGTCTCCTACCATCGCATGGGATACATATACAGGTCGTCTGATATGCTTATATCTCTTTCGACCGAAGCAGAAGGTTTCGGGTTGCCCGTATTAGAGGCGATGGCCTGCGGAGTACCCACAATCCTCAGCAGGATACCTTCTCACCTCGACTTTGATCACCCTCTCGACTATGCCCTCTTTGTGGACTCACAACCGGAGGCACTTTCTGAGGCCATACAGAATATGTGTGAGAATGCAAGTTTAAGGCTCAGGCTATTGGACAGGGGGCTTGCGGTCGCTGAGAAATTTACCTCCGAGGCACTTTTGACAAGACTCATCAATGCCTTTGGGGATATAATCTCCCGTAAGTGCAAAGAACAAGGGATGTCAACGGATGAATTGAATCTCTTATAATTTTTTTACTATTTATTTTATTCTTAAAGATAGAACGTTTGTACCAAAATAAAGAATCTTTACGCTGAGGAGGTATTTCTAATGAGTGTATCTGACCGGGAAGATCCGCTCGCCCAGGAACTACAGTGGTGGATCAAAATATGGAATCCGGTCCTCAAAAACGGTCGATTCTGGAATCCTGATATCCCTGAGCTTCTGAATTTAGGCCCTGAATTTGATACCTCCTATGAGGGAATAAGATGGATGGAGGCCAAGGCCCAGGTAATCAGGATTCTTAAAGAGGCACAGATCGAAGCTCGAGACTTTTTCAAAGGTAAGATAGTCATGGAAACAGGCCCCGGACCTGTTGGCTTCCTCGAGGCCTGTGAAGCTCGTATTGCGATCGGGATCGATCCTCTTGCGAATGCCTTTCGCCGCGAAGGTCTTTTGCTGCCTGGCAGCGATGTCATTTATCTAAATACAGCCGCTGAAACCATCCCGCTTGTCGATGATTTCGTTGATATAGCAGTATCCCGGAATAGCCTTGACCATGTCGCCGAACCCGAGAAAGTTGTAAATGAGATATGGAGGGTGCTGAAACCCGGCGGGTTCTTCCTTGTGAACGTTGATGTCGAACATGAAAAACGCCCTATGGAGCCTCACAATTTCTCGCTCGGCGAAGTAGATCACTTGTTGTCCCGTTTCCGGATTGACCGCAGGATCTTCTATGACAGATCTCACGGAGGGGAAGGTAGGATGTATGTGGTACTCTGCGTCAAACCCATGCAATAGTATGCTCTATCCCAGATTATTGGGTTACCTCTCAGCAACTGCTACGATCTCAGATGCCTTTACTTCTTCCTCGTTTATTTCCGAAAAAATATTTTTCAGACCCGCTATGAATTCAATACCCTGCGGCGGGATCTCAAAACCCTGAAGGAATATCCCCTTTATCTTGTATCCTCCCTCTTCAAAAAGCTCCATGAGCGTCTTCTTGGTGAAAAACCTTATATGGGTACCTGAGAGGATACTGAAGGGGACATAATCCCATCTGCCATTGAGAAGTTCAAAGAGAATGGCCCAGTTCATTATATTCGGCGTGCTTGCAATGAAAAGACCTCCCTTCTTCAAGTGATCTTTCAGCTTTTTTACTACCTCCCATGGGTTATTCAGGTGCTCCACGAGATCACCACAAACAATGCAATCATATATTCCCAATGCTCCTTTATCAAGTATATTCTCAATATCTCCATTTATGATATTGTCTAACCTATCTTTTGCATCAGAGAGCAATTCTACATCCATATCAACACCCGTAATAATACACCTCTGTCTTTTTTTTAGTAACTCACCAAAGAAGCCTCTTGCACAGCCAATGTCAAGTACCTTTTTAGCGTCTAACGGTACATGCATAAGAAGGTCATCTCTGCCACTTTCATAAACATTCCCGTAGCGGTGGGCATAAACACCTTTTGCAACACTGAATTTAAACTTGCTATCTTTCACAATCTGCGGCAGGTCAACAAGATTACAGTCTGCGGGCAGACTTTTTAACAGTTCTTTTCTGAACGCGAAACAGAAACTATCAACCTCAGGAACATCCCTCACACCATCTTTAAATTTTTTGTAGATCTCCTGAGCAGCCCATTTGAAAACCGATATTGTCTGGTAAATGAAAGGAGGTGCATATCTCTGCTGCAATATTTTGCTTTCATTACTGACAGGGACGATTACCGATAATTCTTTCCTTTTTAACGCTATTCCTGAAAGAATGTGGATACCTTCGTGAGTTATGAATACGGTACCGTTGATGAAGACAAAGACATCATATTTTCCGTACGCATAGAGATCCTTTATCGTCAAAGATTTATCTCTATCAACCTCAAAAACATCAACCGACTTCCCTCTCCCTTCAGAGAGCAAATGCCTCATTACCCTCTGTGCCGTCTCGCCCTCCAGTCCCTTAAGGGCCTCTCCTTTTATGCTCAATACCGCTATCTTATCTGCCATGTGAAATGAGTATCCCCACTGTGTTATCTATATCCTCGAAGCATTTTCCTGGTTAATTCAGCAAGGATTGCCGCATATGGTTTTTTAGGTGGGCGTTTGTTTAACATAGTAAAGAAACAATCATCTTCGCTTCCATCGTCTCTTTTCCTTATTGTGCAATGTAAACAGTCGACCCCCGGCTTTCGTTCTTCAAATTCCTTCCGTATCGCAGTGTACGTCGGTCCATTCCATATCGCCAGGAAGTCTTGTTCTGCCATATTTCCCATCGAAGGGCGAGTCCACGTGATGCAGGGAAGCACATCTCCGTTTGCATGTATAGCCACAGTATCCCACGGACGTCGACAGCTTATTTTTTCGCCAAATTCATTTTTCAAGTGGATCTCTTCCGCTTGATATCTCAAATACCCTGCATCTTCCACTCCTGCTTTTTGCGTCCACTGCCTCAGTTCGTCCCTTATCGCCGCTATTTTCTGAAAAAATGAATCATCTTCCTTTCCTTGATACTTAGCGTTTCGAAATGGTAATATCGTGCGTACATCTATTGCCTGGACTTCGAGGGATTCTGCCAGATCAAGAAATGAGCGAAATTCATCTATATTTACATTTGATATTACATGATTAATACGAAGTTTAGGCAATTCCGATTTCTTCTCTCTTCTCAATGCATTGAACATCCTGATATTATTTATCACCTTATCGAATCGAGCACCCACTCGAATAGATTCGTAGGTTGCAGGCTTGCCGCCGTCTATCGATACTGCTAATCTCGAAATGCGTGCATCTATCATTTTGGTTATGACCGCCTCATTGAGTAATATGCCATTAGTTGTAATTTCAGTAAATGGAACGGTATATCTCTTCAGCAGATCGAGCCGTTGAGGAAAATCTTTAGTCATGAGGGGCTCGGTAAGACATGAAAGTACGAGATATTTTGCATGGGGGAAAATCTCTCTTGCAATCTTTTCAAAAAGCCAATAAGGCATATCATATTTAGGGATCGTTTTTACACGGGGATCGCTGAACCCGCACATGATGCACCTCAGGTTACACTTGTTATTCTGGTCCATGTAAATGTTCAGAATCTTTTCAGACTCGACTGTCATGGCATCCCTTCCGATCTTCTTTTATCGCTTCACTCAATCGACATGTTCTGTCATGAGTGGCTCTCTTTCTCCGTTTCGAAATTACGAGCAGTGCTGCCCATCCGATAAAGGTTATCGCAGAGATAACGGTTCCGGTATTAAAACTCAACGGGCAGGATGAGAAAAGAACTTTGCTCCTCCCCTTCTCCACCGTCACACCCTTTAAAAGGCCGAATACCTTTATCACTCGTTCATCCCTTCCATTGACTTTCACCTTCCAGCCCGGATAATAGAGGTCACTTACTAATAAGGTCATTAGTAACTACCATAAGGTCGATAAAAGAAGATGTCGCGGTGGCGTGTTCGGGTTGTTCGTCAAAGGCATGCTGAAACTCAAAAGGTTCTCAAAAAATATATAGTAATCCCTTCGGAGTAAAATGCTAATGACCCTAATGTCATATAATCCGATAGCACTCTGCTCACAAGGGGAGGAATTAAGCTTCCATAATGTCTTCTCATGTTTGTTTAGAAGGGTGCGGCTTTTGCCGCACCCTTCTAAGGGGAAAGATACTAACGCGCTCTCCCTGAACCCGATGCCGACACGTTATTGGTTTCCTTGCTCTCGCTAATCTGATCGTCTCCATCCACCTTAAATACAAAGTAGCATTTAGTATGGATAGCACATGACGCGGTGGCTACGACTCGAACTGAATTGCTCACACTTTCACCCGCAGCCAGGCTGTTGATAGTCCATACGGTTGTGCCGCCAGTGCCCGCTGTACCGCTCGCGTTCATAGTGAATTTCACCGTAAACGGCTTATCTGCCGGAGCGTTGCCCTGGTTACGAGCAGTTACGGAAAAACTATAGTTCATGCCTGCCTCAAAGCTTCCCGGTGCTCCTGAAGCCGATATTGTAAGGTCAGGCGAGCCGGTCGGTATTGGAAGTGAACACGATGCGTTTTCTCCTCCATTTGCGCCGTTGCAGTTCCAAAGATAATTGGTAGGTGAGTCAGTAACGTCTTCGAGCGTACCCGTTGTGCAGGTATTGAGGGTTGTACCGCAGACTCCATTCACCGGTTTTGGAAGTGAACACGATGCATTTGTTCCTCCATTTGCGCCGTTGCAGTTCCAAAGATAATTGGTAGTTGAGTCAGTAACGTCTTCAAGCGTACCGCTTGTACAGGTATTGAGGGTTGCGCCGCAGGCTCCGGTCACAATGTTGTTATTCTTGATATTGTATTTCATTACCATCAACTCCCCGTCCGTGCAAAAAAGATACAATGTACCTAATTCGTTGTCTAAGGACATGCTTATATCGGGACTTAACGCAGTATTATTATGAATTACATAGCGATTATTCAGTAGATCAACTGGGGGGGTTGAAGGAGTCGTCCCTGTGACATCCAGAACAGTTACTCCCAGTGATAAATCCTCAGGAACAAGAAGAGCGCCTGTGGAATCCCTCACTTCAAGATAAACTGAATATGTCGACGGATTAATGGTCCCATCGAAACAAGCGCCGCCGGTACATGAAGCGTAAGCCCTTATAATAATGTTTTCTACATTATCAAAGACGCTGGCCTCTCCTGCCCACGACATGGTAGCAAGACATAAGACAGCTCCCATCAAAATACTCACTAAGAAATACAGTCTTTTCATCCCAAACCTCCTCTCAATTATTATCTAACTTAACTAAGTATATTCCTTCTCTCATGAGAGTTGCTGTGATTCATGTCACATTCTTCTTCTTAAAAGTTCGCATATTTCATGCCAGATTAAAAACATATCATTCCTTTGAATATTAGAACACTAAATAAATCATTTGTCAAGAAATTTTTGTTTAAATTTTGAGATTTATAAATTAAACTTAATTTAAAACTTTAGACTTGGAGGGCTTGTGGTCCAGAAATGTTTTTGTCAATTCTTGTCAACAAACCAAAACAACTTACTAAGGAGTTCATAAGTAAGACTACATTGCTTGTCATTCCCGCTTGTCGGGAATCCTTCTGATTCCCCCTTAGAAAAGGGGGTCAGGGGGTTGTTCTTCAGAAAGATGCCGGACAAGCCGGCATGACAAAATAGCGATAAGTATGTAACATTATTTATGGTCTCATTAGTATGTCATTAAGGAGGGAATATATGCCGCCATTTTCCATTCTTAAAGATCCATTCATCCGTAAAGGTCTGATTGACCGGGCGAGGTATCTCGGGGAATGTCAGAACAAACTCAACATCTACCAGCCCCTTGTCGTCCAGAAACCTCACTATCTTGATGGAATGAGAGGTTGCTGTCGATGTTATCCTTGCCTTTCTCAGATAATATTCATACAAAGGCAATCCTTTCGTGTTCCCCTTTGTCAGCGATTCCTTATCTTCCATGTTATACGTATCTTCGTATTTCCCTTCCATTCTCATCTTCCAGTAATTTGATGCAGCGCTTCTCAAAGACTCTTCACGATCCGCAACCTCGGAAATCGTCGCGCATCCATTGAAAATGAAGAGGGCAAGAAAAACAGCCAGCAGTAAAGGCGCGTGAGCCCTTCGTGGTACGCACCCTTTTCCCCCGATATCTCTAACCTTAATCGACTCTATTTCAGACATATTGAAAAAACTCCTTCCTCCCTTTGCTCAAGAGAAATCCTGTCATCTCAACTGATAAGCCTTTATCCCGACATTGTCCGGCCCCTGACTTCCCCGGGCATATACGATGAGCAACGAACCGTCTCTGTTCCTTCCGGCCCTCAGGTCAGAGGCGCCGAACGTTTCGGCTGAAGGCAATTGATAATACCCGCTCTCAACCCATCCCGTTCCGGTATACTTATATATGCTTATGCCTTTGTCTGAGAGGACAATCAATTCCTTTTTCCCGTTTCCATCCACGTCGGCAAGGTCAAATACAATCGGATTCTCCACCGTCTCGAGCCCTTTAGATATATCGGTAAAACCCGCTCCGTCCCATTTGTAGGCAGAGAGAAACGTCTTTGCGTTCTCGCTGTATCCTGAGACTTTGAAGACCACCTCATCCTTTCCGTCCCCGTCCAGATCACCCGAACTGACAGAAAAGGCCATCACCTTATCACCTAAGAGATTGCCTTCATAGGCTTTGAAATTGCCCTTTCCGTCCCCGAACCAGACGACCCCTTTGTCAACCCCTGTTAAGGGAGCAATGATTATGTCTTTCTTCCCCTCCCCTTTTATGTCTCCCATCGCCATAGAGTCGCCGAAGAGTCCGCTGCTTCCCTCTAAGGTCTCCACATCCCATTCGTTCCCACCCTTGTTCAGCCCTATAAGTATCCCGTTCTTCGCTCGAGACCGAGACTTAGGGGAAAAAGACGCCTCCAAGAGGGCAACGATATCCTGCCGGCCGTCTCCATTTATATCGTTTACCTCAACCATCCGTGAATGGAAGATGTCCTTCACAGGGAATGTCCTTTCGACGAAGCCGCTGCTCAAGGTGTTCTCCAGAAGGATGATTTCTCCTTCATGGACAGCGAGGATTATGTCGGGGTAACTGTCCTCGTTTATGTCCGCGACCCCTATACCTCCGTAACCGTAGCCTTTGAGCGAAGGGAAGGTGAAGACACCCTCTTTCCATACTTTTTCCTTCTCGTCCCGGAGAAAGATATGGGGCACATTTTTTCCAGGTTCCGCATTTCGCGGCGGGGGCGCAACGATATCGAGCGAGCCGTCGCCGTCCATATCTGCGAGGGCTATATGCTCCCTCCACTGGCCGACCTGTGGAAGGCCCCCCGATATCTCGACAAGGGCAAGGGAATTCGCCCTCTCGGGGGCCCTCGGTGCGGGCGTCGCACAATTAAGCAGAGGTGACAGCGCCAAAGCGATCATCAGGTATCTCAACATTCTCTCCAAAACGATACTCCTTAATTAATCAACGAGGATTTTTCACAAGAAAAGAGGGATGGAATTAATCCCATCCCTCTTTGTGCCATTAAAGACGAGCCTAAACCATCAGTCCTAAAAAGGACAGGTCGCCCATGTGTTCGTGTCGCTTGCGCTGCTGCCAGGGATCGGCCCGGTGATACAACATTGACCATTATCGTCGTCCCAGAACCTCGGCGGAAGGTCATCAGTAGCGCCTGGGACTGCGGTTGTAGGTCCGAAGTTGTAATAAGGGCTACAATACCGCCTGTGCATCTCGTGCAGAGCCGCCAATTTCTGGGGAACCGCGGTGACTCCCCTCTGATAGGCCCAGGCAAAGACTGAGTACGTCTCCGGGTCGCTGCAGATGGGTGAGTTAGTATAATCAATACCATTGATAGTACAGTCGTCGTAGTCATCGGTAAAGGATAATGTTCCTGTAATAGTCGTCCCTACTGTGTGGCCTGGCAGAAAGCCTGATTCCACGATATCACAGTAGGCAAAACCGGCCTTCGGAAATCCAGGGAACAGACCTGGCGGCAGGACGTCTGCCACATGGATGATGTTGAACTCGTCAGGAATTGGTATGGGTGGTCTCGAAATGCAGTGCTCTTTCTCATCGCAAACATAGCAGGCGAGTCCCCTTTCCATCACTTCGCCTCCGGGCCAGCTATACTGATTCCTCCCAAGGAGTAGTATCCACCAGTTGAATGTATCAGGGTCGGCGTTGAGCAAGAAGAACCTCGGGAATAAGGTAAACGCCGTGACTCCGACATCCTCGTCTTCTGCAAGCCCCGCATTCGCGAAACCAGCTAATGTTGTATCTTCGATTGAGACGCCGTTGGTCCCTGCGGCAAAGCCTCTTGTGGCATCATTCAGATATACCCACGCCATGAGGCGGTTCCCGTCGGTAAATGGATCGACGTCTCCACAAGAATACCCACTTAACATTTCTGTTCCCGTACACGTTGCTTTCGGGCTGTAGTGAGCATAGCCCACAAAGTATTTTATTCCGTTGATGGTCGTTACCATGTTTTGCTGTTCGGTATTGGTCATCTGCCTAATCAGACCCGAGCAGCTATCGGATATCACATCGTGCTTCGACCAGCACTTAGTGGTGTCCAGGTTAACAAGCGAACGCCTATCGTGTACGAACAGGTAAGTCTGCAGCGCACCTACGGTGCTAGAGCTGTCAAGAGGATCAGGTGTGCAAACGCTGGTGTTAGACGTACAGCAACTATAACCGCCCTGGTAGTCATTGAACTCTGCGATGGCATAGATAGTGTCCATCGTTCCCATAATAGGGATGTCGCTCCCTCCCGGATTGGGAAAGCCTTCACAGATGAGGGGGATCACGATATCGGTGCCCAGGACAGCATCATTGACACCAGTTATAGCATAGGCTGCTCCGATGCCGAAGAGAAAAATGCTGAACATTGCTACAACTGCAAATAAATTTCTTTTCTTCACTTTCAAACCTCCTTCTTTTTTAAGTATCCTTGTTCTTTTTTAGCCAAGGCCTAAAACCAACAACAGATTTACATTGTGTCTGTTTTGTGTCTGTTCTTTACTTATCACCTCCTTCACTTCTGCAGTATCTGAAAAATCTTAAGTGCTATCAATGATAGCTTATAACTATGAATTAGCTCCCCACTGTACTGAACATCTCTGTTTCGCATAAATTGTAAATAAAGGAATTGCCTTTGTCAAGCTTTTTTTTAAAAAGATTTTTCTTGCCATACTATTAGTTTAAAAAGTATAAACACATCATCCTTTATCTGTCAAGTGATTTTTGGAAGAGCAACGTTTGGACACCTTGAAGAATATTGCAAAAAGCGGGCCAGACAGATCCTCTATTGAAATGCTTGATTTTAAGGATTGTATAGTTAGGTATTTGTGTAATTTATGGATCGCTCTGTGTATTTTTTGCCACATACTCTAAAAGTAGCTCAGCCACCTTGCAATATCTTCTCCGCTCAATGGCTTATCTACACACCAGAATGCCTCAATATGGCGCGGCCCATCCACTGTCAAAGACCTGAACGTATTCAAAGCAATAATGTGTTTGAGATAATCTCTGATTTTAAGTTGCGATTTGTATTTCTTTATTGCGCGTTTTTTTCTCGTATATACTGCTGTAATATCAATAAGCATATTAGGCCTCAGAGGTGTAGTTACCTCATAAAATACGAGTCTTATCGGCATCACCCCCACCCTTACCCTCCCCTCGGTACGAGTCGATTCCGACCCTTGAGGGCCCGCCTGCCATCCGTCGGGCAGGGGTGGGAGGGGTGGGGGGGCATCATGAATTAATGTATTTATATCAGTATTCATAACTATCCTCTGTATTTCAAGCGAGAGCGCTGCTGTTATCCTGTGGTCAGGATTAAGCTCAATCATCGAGGGGCTGTAAATTGTATCAGGCATATATATTCTGACGATTTCTAAAAGACTTTCGAGGGCGTCTTTATAATATGCGTCAAGCTCCCTGTCAGGGAATCTGAGAAACTCATAATCAGACACCCCTAATACCCTGAGTGCCCCCATAGCCTCTTTCTCTCTTAACAGGGTATATTCTGTTATCACATGAGATTTGTTTAGTAATCCCCCCCCACCCCCTCGGTTGCGAGTCGTACCGACCTTTAGTAAAGGGGGGATACCGGGATTTTCGTTTAGTAAAGAGGCGTAGGGAGGATTTTCAATTTGTACAATTTGTGACAATTTATTAGATGGGTCTGCCTTATCTCCGCTTGTAAGGAATATGACCTTGACAGCTCTTTTTGATTTTAGAAGAAGCCTTATGGTTCCACCACATCCGAGGGTCTCATCGTCAGGATGAGGAGCGAGGACAACAGTCCTTTCACCGGGGGGATGAGAAAGATGATATGGAATAATATCAGATTCTTGAAGCATTAGTAAGAGCAATGCTTGAGAGGTTATCTATTTGGCATCTTTAGTTTCTGCATTGCCACCGCTTTTTTCTTTCTGATCTTTTTCTTTTATGAACTCATCTATATCTTTATCCTTCGTAGAGCCCTTATACCTATTGACATAATCTGATGTTACAGTCTGCGCCTCTTGCTGATTCTTCATAACATGGGGTGTGAGAAGGATTATGAGTTCAGTCCTTTTGCTCTCGTCTATTGTATTGCCAAAGAGATAACCGAGTATCGGAATCTTACTGAGAAAGGGTATGCCCGATCTTGATTTAGTAACGTCTTCTCTTATAAGGCCTCCGATAATTATTGTCTCTCCATCCTGAGCAACAAGATTTGTGGTAGACTCTGTCTTGTCTATAGACTCGAATTCTTGCCCGGCGATTACTACTTTTTCCCCACGTGAAGAGATCTCTTGAGATATCTCGAGAGAAACCAATCCGCTATCATTCACCTGTGGTTTAACCGTAAGAATGATTCCTATGTCTTTATACTGAATCGTAGAGGTAGAGGTATTCGTCGCCGCAGTACCTCCTGTAAGAGGGGTAGTAGTAGTTGAGGTTGCAAGGGGAATCTGTGATCCAACCTGAATCCGTGCCTCGCGGTTATCCGATACAAGGATGTGAGGGGCCGCGAGAACCTTTGCTTTACCCTCGGAAGCAAGGGCTTGAAGAAGTAATTTAACATTATTAGCTGCGTCTAAAGCAGTGAAAGTAAAGGTTGGAGAAGTGATTGGGGTATCAAGCTTTAAAGGACCGCTAAGATTAATATCCTCCGTGAATGGTTTTAATCCTTTCATTTTTAAATCGTTTTGAATAGTCCATTGTATTCCAAAATTCAGATTGTCTGTCAGATTTATCCGAGCGATGAGTCCTTCAATCACCACTTGTCTCGGCATAATATCAATCTTCAGTATGGTTTCTTTGATAAATTCATAGTCTGAAGGGGTTGCAAGGATTATTAATGAGTTCGTTATCTCATCAGCCAAGATCTTCGTCTCCGCAGAGATTAAGGTGCCTGTTCCGGTAACAACTGCTGCGGCGCCAGACTTAGGACCCGTGGGAGTGGATGGCGAAGGAGCACCAGGAGTTGTTTTTGAAGGTTCTGTCTTTGGTGCAGCTGAGGTTGGTCCGGCTCCGCCTCCGGAAAAAATAGATTGGAGCAGCGAGGCAACATCTTTTGCCTTACTGTTCTGTACAGGATACACAAATATCTTGGGTCTGGCTACTGAAAACATATTATCGAAAACTTCGATCCACTTCCTTATATACTCAAGCTGCTCTTTTGTGGCTGCCACCACGATAAGCGAATTCATGTGGTATACAGGCAGAATTCTGACCGTCCCGCCTTTAACGCTTAAGCCCAGGGCGTTTTCAATATCAGACATGGAATCCTTCAGATTCAGATTTTTAAAAGTGAACAGTTCTATGGCAACATTTTCCGGTGATTTACCTATCTGAGCATAAACAAGCTCTTTTGAGACTTCGTCCAATGGAACTATATTGTAAATCCCTCTCTCCTCAACAAAACCTATCCCGTTTAACCGCAGGATAATCTCCATTACAGGGAGAACCTCATCCTTTGGAATAGGAGTAACTGTCCTGAAATTTACCCTTCCCTTAACCTTTGGATCGATAATATAATTTACCTTAAGGACATCGCCAAAAATTGTCTGGGCAACCTCAAATATATCCGCATCATCAAAAAAGAAACTTACAGTGCCTGATGCAACGTATGGCTGAGGTGGCTTCCGTGGAATACCCGGTTCTTTTTCAGGTTCAACAGGCATAGCCTGCCCTGTCTCAGTTTTTTGCGACTCGATTTCTATCTGTTTAGTCCCCTGTGGTTTTGTTTCAGGAGGAGATGGTTTCTCTGCCTCGGCTGGCCTTACCTCGGAGGGTATTGTTCCGGCAGGCCCTGTTTGCGAATTTACCGCCCCCGCTCTATTTTTTAGTTCTCTCTCAAGCTCTGTATCCTCTGAAAAAGCAGAGGGAATAATATAAAATGATAGAATCAGACCAATTATTATGAATAAAGATAACCTGACCTTCAAAAATTTTCTCCTTTTATCGTCTTCCTAATTTAATATATGTAACAATAATTTATTCTAAAAGTATTGTCAAGACAACAAGGGAATAACTTGCTCAGCAATATAGATTATTAGATCCTCTGCTTGGCTCGTATAATCTTAACCTGATTTCTTATTCCCCACTTTTATTAACTGTCCTGTAAAGCTTTTCCTCCTCAATCTCATCCCGACAAAGGTTTCTTAAAAGTAATTAATCTGCTTTAGGTTTTCAAGTAGGCGCATTGAGCATTCAGAAAAAATAGAGTCACGGTGATGGGATTTTTTTTATAAGCCGACTGCCCAACTACATTCCCGGTTCTTCTATGAAGCGGTATGTACAATAGAAGAGTACGGTCAACAAACCCAGGGTGAGCAGTAGGCAAGCTCCATATTGCAAAGTGGTTGGCACGTAGACGCCATAAATAATGCGGTAGACTGGGATGAGCGCAAATACAAGCGTGGGATGGTTGAGATAGAGAGAATAGCTGATTTTCCCATAAAAGCGAGTCATGCGATTGACGAATAACCCTCCGTGAGTAACCAAAAATAAAAATCATCATCAACGTTTCTGAAGAGATTCTTGAGGGAGAGATTCGCGGCATGACTATCGGGAATGCTCCTTATTAATTCATTATTAATTCATTAAGCTTTTCCAAATTATTCTTTGACATATCTATTTATTCTCCATTCCCTTTGAAATTCTAATCGGAAATCAAGCCTGAAACTAACTCCCCCATAGTAAACAATTCCAATGCGGCGATGAGCACTTTCAATCTCTGGTGTATGTTCTTACTAAATTTCATTGAACGAGTTATTAATTAATGAGCAGCAACGGAGGAATTTGCCAAAAGTAAAAATCTCACCAGGCACAAGGGACTTATTGTCCGGCGAGTGCGTGGCTTTTACATTTTAAGCCAAAGTAGCTTATCAAATATTCTCTATAAGAGGAAACCTTATTTCTTGCCTCCGCTGGAACGTTAAAATTATTCATTACATATTCCTGCATTCTAACGACTTCATTAAAATGCAGCTCTCTGTTTTCCGATTTCGTTACCCCCTTGTCATGCCTTCTATGGGAATTTAATGATCGAGACACATATGCAATTTTGCCATGTTTAAGAAGCCAGACATAAAAAAACCAATCTCCGGCAATTTTAAAGTTAACGATTTCATCCGCAATAGGCGAGATATCGATCTTTTTGAATACGACAGCAGAAACATTCGGTATGGAATTTTTTACAAAAAGCGTATCTGATATCTCATGTATGCCATCTCTTATATAATCTTTATGCCATTTCCTCCTGTCAATATCGTTTGTATATTCATAATAGTTTTCGGATATTATCTTTCCATCCTCATCGATTTGCCTGGATTGACAGTATGCCAGGACTACGTCTTTCTCTTTTTCGAAACAAGACATGAGTTCCTCAAGAAATGTATCCTCACACAAGTCGTCAGCCTCTGCAATCCAAATATAATCACCCTTGGCTATCTGCAAACCTTTCAACCACTGTTTAAACGCAGAGCCGGAGTTCATTTCATTTTTTATTAATTGCGAATTGAATGCTCCTTCAAGATAGCCTTCGGCACTTTTTACACTATTGTCGGCAGAGGCATCATCCAGAAAAATAATTTCGTAAATCGGATAGGTCTGTTTGAGTATGCTATCGATTCTTAATTTGAGATACTTCTCATAGTTGAAGTTAGGAATTATCACACTCACCTTTTTAAACTCATGGCCCGAAATGGCAAGCAGTCTGTAAACATAATCGGTAAAATTAAATTTCTCTTCGATTAATTTCTGAGTATTTCCCTCCAACCTCCTTCTCCTTTGGGAATCAGCAAGCAAACTGACGATTTCTTTTGCCATTGCAGTTACATCCATATAGGGGACAAGTACCCCCGTATCGGCATTTACAATATCCTTGAAACCTCCCGCATCACTAAAACCTATAACAGGCAATCCGACATCCATTGCTTCCAGAACAACCGCTGGGAAAGGATCTTCCCTTGAAGTTAAAAGATAAATATCGGCTCCTGCAAAGAAGAGCGACACGTCTTTTTGAGCACCATATAAGATGATATTTTTGTTGGCTTTAACTTTATGACCGATTATTGCTTCAATTTCAGGGTGAAGATTTCCTACCCACATAAAATAAACATCTTTATGTTCTTCAGTGACCATCTTTGCGACTTCAACAAATAAATCAACACCCTTTCTATGATCACCGAATCCCACTCCCAGTATGATATGAGCGCTTTCCGGCAAGGAGAAACGCTCTCTCAGCTCCTTTCTTGCTTCATCTTTTCTGCCTTTATATCCGTTATTTTTATATACCCCCTGCGGTAAAATTACCGTTTTCCCATCTTCTATTTTTGCGATCGTCTTGAATTTTTCTCTGACAAAATCAGACGGAAACAGTACTTTATATGAATACTCGGTTAAGAGCCTCGCATTTTTTTTAAGCCCCATTTTCTTGATGATATCCGGTAATTCATGCACCAAGGTTATCGTACGTATGTCTTTTTTACGTAAGAGTTCGGTGAGGTCTCCACTTGCAACCGTATTACAGATTGCGTCCCGAATACCCAAATGATAGAAGTATTCGATCAGTTTTTCTCTTTCTTTCAAAGAGTTGTAATCTCTTTCTAAATTATATACCGTCCCATATTTTGCATATTCGCGTTCTAATTCTCCCCCTGCTTTTAATAAAAAATGCACGTCGAAATTAAATTTGAGCTTTAGAACTTTTAATATGTTTAGAGAAAGAAGTTGAGCGCCGTGAAAATGCGCGTCATGGCATACATAGATAATTTTTTTCTGTTTCTTTTCGGAAGCGTATTCTATGAGTGCATCAGCAACGGCCTGAAGATATGCGTATCCATATCTCCTGTCCGGCTCCAGATATGCTCCTTCGGCCCATTCATTCCAGGCGTTTATAAAAATTATTCTTTCATCCGGAGCGAAATGAGCCTGTGTGAAACGGCAGAGAATTTTAAGCCACTGCTTAAAAATATCCGGGCTCGAATTTACTATAACCGTGCCTCTTCCCGGTTTTCTCGCTTCGTTGTCCCAACTCGGGCATATCCCACGAAACTTCTTGTAGGGAGGGTTTAAGTAATTCCTGCTGAACTCGACGGCATTTTTATAGTCTAATAAGACCCCTTTGAAATTCGGATTTGTAATCTTAAACTGATCTGCAATATCGCCTAAAGGAAATGTATTCGGCGGGAAGTCTATGGCAGCATCAAAGCCGATACTCTCGGGATCTATGTGTTCGAAAGAATGAGTTGCCACCAGGTAAATTTCACCAATGCCGTTATTGAGACACCATTCTCTCCATAGCGCTGCTGTTTCTTTTGGACTCGGCAACAAGGAAGGTCTATAGATAACTACTAAGGGCCTCGAGTTTATCCTTATGTAATTCTTATTCTTCAAGTACCCGGAAACGTATTTTATAAACTCGATATCGTCTTCGGGCGAGTGCTTTTGCGCCATCAAAATTTCGTTCTCCTTGCCATCCCATCTTCTGGTCCAATTCTCGTTGGCCCAGTTCAAACAAAATGGAAAGTCAAAGTTCTCAACGTATTCCTTTATGGGTTTCTCAAGCAGGGTTCTGCCGTTAAACCAATAAAAATGAAAACAGAAACCATAAATGCCATACTGTTTCGCCAACTCCACCTGCCTTCTCTGAACTTCGGAAACCCGCAAATCATAAAAACCGAGTTCTCCGGGCAAGCGCGGTTGATAATGCCCGATAAATTGCGGAACTGCCCTTGCAACATTGGCCCACTCGGTGAATCCCTTACCCCACCACTCATCATTTTCCCGGATTGGATGAAACTGCGGGAGATAAAAAGCAATAAGCTTAATGCCGGTCTCTGGTATATCCGGATATGCGAGGGAAACATGATCTTCAACTTTATTGGTGTTCATTTCAAACAAAAAGCTGAAATAATCTTTGCTCTCTAGTTGTGCAGGAAGACCAGGCATGGGCTGCGTCCTTACGGGGTTTTCCCCGTAGGTGACCTCATCAGAGAGTTTTTGTTCTATTTTTTTCCCCAGGGTAAACGGGTCGCTTGTTTTTAAGTAATAGAGAAATTTGCGAAAATTTGTTCCTGTAAGGTTTGCAAAAACCTCTTTCGGCTTTGTTGTCACTATCAGAAGCAACTTTACAAAAAGCCTTCTCTTTGTTCCCGCGGGCAACAGTCTGTCTCTCACCATCAAGAAACTATTCAGGAGTCTCCATCTATGACCTGATTGCATAAGTTGGATAGATGCCTCTTTCTCTCTTAAAACATTTTCAACAATTGCCGTGTGCTGGTATTTTTCCCTCATCGAGGTCTCGACGTTACTGTTATCATTATTCAGATTTTTCAAGAATACGTAAGACTTCACGACAGTAAGTAATAACCGCCTCACCAACTGTCTTCTTAAGGAATCGGGGGGAAGCAGTTTATCCCTTACTCTGTAATAAACCAATAATGCCTTCCATCCATAAGAATTATAAATATCTTTTAATGCTGTTTCCTTTTCTGCAAGTAAAGCTTCAATGGCTTTTAAATACGGCCCCTTGTATTTATCGGCAAGATGAGAATTATAATCGAGAATCCGTTTTGCGGAAACCTTATTGATATGTTTGGACAGCACCTTCAAATAGGATTGCTCCATGAAATCATAATCTTTATTGCGTTGTGCTATTTGAAGTTCACTGTCCCACTGATTATAGTCAGCTGTTGTTTGCTTTATATGATAGAAGGCATGTTTCTCCCCTATCCGTATAAGCAGGTCCCAGTCTTCATAAATATCAAGATTGCCGTCAAATCCGCCGGAGCTAATCAAAACTTCTCTCTCGAACAACAAACACATAAAAGGAATATAATTTTCGAAAATCAGATAGTCGTAGTTAAAATCCTGAGAAAACACCAACTCTTTTTTTATGTCAACCAATTCCGATGTTCTGGGATTATATTCCTTATATGCCATGAGAGAATCGGTATAGGCTACTTTATAATCAATCTGACCTAACGTAGAAACAAGGAGAGACACATGTCCAGGGTAAAGCTCATCGTCGTCATCCAGAAACCCTATATAGTCGCCTCTGGCATTCTCGATGCCGACATTTCCGGTATTGGCCCTGCCGGTGTTCTCCTCCAGTCTTGTGTAATTTAGAGATATATCTCCAAGTATCCCCCTGAGTTCCTCAACATCAAGGTAGCAGCCACCGTCATTTACAAGGATAACCTCAATGGGCCGATAGGTCTGGGCCTCGATGCTCTTAAGCGCCCTTTTTAGAAGCTCTGGCCTGTCCTTTGTCCTGACGATTATGGAGACTAATGGATTTTCTGCTCTGTCAGTCATAACGGATACCGGATAATGTCTCTTTTCCTGCATATTAAGAACGTCATAAAAATCGCTTGAATGTGGAGAAAGCCTTCAGTAAAATATGTTATGCTAAATAGTTAATTTAGCTAATGGTATCGCACAAAGACCATAAAAGTCAATTTAACGGAATAAAAAGACGGGATTTTTTGTAGCAATATAAAATCAAGTTATTATGAAAGTGCAGCCTCTTTTTTACTCACAAGTATTTCTATATATTCTGCCCTGATGCCCAGAGACAAGTTGTCAATATAATTAATTATTGTAAACAGACCGCTATGCTTGTAAATAAAATTACAAATATCATATCCCCAATGCATTGTCACGAGAGAACCCTTGTCGCTTATGGGGTTGCCGTGGTACTCCGGCTCCCTCATATGAACGATATTCCCTTTGTCATCCCTTTGCGCCCAAACCTCGGACGGCTTTTCTTTGTTTACTAAAGGAACGGTAAATATGTGCGCACCACCTTGCTTCAAGGTCCTCCCGATTTCCGCAAATGCCCTGGCCGGGTCGAATATATGCTCCATTACATCCTGGGTAATCACTAAATCAAAATATTCATCCGGAAACGTCTGACTTTCCAAGTCCTCATTCCGGAAACCGCTTGGATGAATTTCTCCCGGCTGGAAATCTGGGAAAAAATGGGTTGGCACATATAGGTTACAATATTTCTTAAGTTTTGTGCTGGCGCCCCGGGCAAGTGGAGCTGATTCATGGATGCGAAGTTCCCTCCAGTGTGGATAATAACGTTCAATGCAGAACATCAGGGCTCTCTCCCTCGGGATCGAGCGACATTTCTTGCACAGATAGTGATCTCTCAACCATTCGTAATCAGAAGAAAACGTTGTTTCAGAGTCACAGATTATGCAGTAACCAGTGTTCGATATGAACGGTTTCTGGACACTCATCAATATCTTCTCCATCGCGATTTCATTGCATAGAAATACCACCTCAAATATTTGGGCGCCCATTTAATAATCTTGAATCTTGATTTACCCTCCTGCCTGTCCATCCAGACGCAAGGAACCTGATCACCCATAATCAAATACTTGATATTCTTTCTCTGCAGATATTTTTAACCCTATAGTGGAAAATCAACCCACCCCGCACGGCCGTATCGTATCAAGGATGTCCTTTCTTCTCTCCTGTATTAACTGCCGGAATCCCGGATTGACTATATCCAAATCGACCGATATTGGCCTCTTTTAATAGCGACAAGCCCCTTTCAACGGCCTCGCGAGTATCACTTTGATCTACGTAAAATAGATCGGAAGTATGCACGATAGACATTTGATGCAGCGTCATCCCCCCAAGAAGATCTCGATCAACAGCCAGCAATCGTTTTTCTGTGCATTTTCCCATATCTAATGCAACCGGAAGGCTTGTAAAAAAAACAATGCCGAATGCAAGAGCCATTAGGCCTTGCAGAAATATTTTAACGACCCTGTGGCGATAAAGCTCAAAGGCGAAATACTGACATATAAATAGAGGTACCGCAAGCAAGGAATAATGCGCTTCAAGACCCTGCTCCCAACCACGACCACCCCTGCCATATCCTACAGAAGCCACAAGAAGTAGAATACTAATCGTGAAAACCAAGTAATGGATTCTTAGCTCACCCATATCCGAGACAGCAAGCTTTCTAAGCCCCGATATACGAAGGAACCCTATTTGCATTATCGCCGTCAATCCAGACGCAACAAAAAATAATAATAGAATTTTTGCAGTAATGCCGGCGCCAAACTTTGACCCAAGTGGAGAAGCAAACACATTAGCGCTTGTCACAAAAAACTCATAAGGAGTGTGGATAGTAAAGGGGCCCCCTCGCAGAGAGAACTTAAACAGCATTAGTGCGCTAAGGCAAAGTGAAGCTCCGGATAGCATTAGCATTATTAGGCCAGGCGGATAATTCTTTTGACGTATCACTCTAAGAGAGAGCACTACAAGGTACGCACTTATCAAAAGCGCGGGTACCAGACCATTGACACCGCACAATGGGAGCAAGAGTATCAACACACCCATTGCAATTGCTTTGTATAAAGTCCAAGGGGTATTTTTAAACCCTTGCTGTGTAAAAATTGCAACGATTAATAATAAAATAGTTGTTGAAGACATAAACTGAAAATGAAAGCCCCAAAAATATACGCCATGGCTTAAGTGTAAAATAGAAAATATTAAGAACATGTCAGACAATCTAGCCGTCCCCCTAATCGATACTATGGAACGAAGGATTGTGTAGCAGGCGAGAGAGAGAATAATCGCGTTAAGCAATATATGAATTCGAAAATCCCCCAAAGAGAACTTTGATACAATAAAATACGCCACCTTTAGGAGCGGAATTACATGCTCACCATGGGGCCTAAACAACTCTTCAAGATTAAGCGATGTCGTCCCTGTTATTAAAGGAATAAGATGCCACTCATCTGACCACGGATAATAGTTCCCATATCGAATTATAATGAAATAAACAAAGGATATAGCAATAAAAAATACTGCCTTTACAACATAATCATAATTTATTCGACCAGCCCATTCACGCCAATTCATAGCCTTGCTCCTTTTTGTTCATTATAACCATTTCAAGCTAAAAAGGAGACGGAGTGCGATTAATGTCAACACACCCGAATGTACTTGATTTACAGGCGGACCCTTTGCGCTAATTGAAAAAATTACTGTCTGTAGGTAGTACTGTAGTTCTTAGTCAGTCTCCTTAGCTGAATGAGAAATTAATAAAGCAATATTCCAAAGGTCAAAAGCCAGCCTAAGATAGTTATTTGAATGAACTTGTCTTTAAGCAATGTCTTTGTCGGGGCTCCGCTATTCTTTTCAACAAAGGAAATCTGCATATACCTCATCATTCCGAGGATTACAAAAAAGACGGTCAGGTAAAGCTTGTCGGAGTTCAGCCTTCTTATCACTTCTGCGGTCTGTGTGTACATAATATATGAGACAATAACTACCGAGGCCATCACCATCATGGAGGCATTCAAAAATTCTAAACTATAGCCGTCTATAACCTTTCTAGTTTTCTGTCCATTATCGACGTATATCAAAATGTCATCTCTTCTTTTTGCAAGCGCAAGAAAGAGAGCCAGGAGGAACGTCATGAGAACAATCCATACAGAAAGATCGATACCCGAAGTCTCTGACCCTACAAACAATCTTACCACGAACCCTATTGCTATTATAGATACGTCGACAATGGCTATGTGTTTCAGCCTGATGGTATACAAAAAATTGAGAAGAAGGTAAAGGAATATCAGATAAAGAACGCGCGGCATTAGTATAAGAGCCATTCCCAGACCGCCAACAAGCAATATTATCATCAAGGCCAATGCCGTTCTTACGGCGATAGCACCCGAAGCTAATGGACGGTTTTTCTTTATTGGATGACTCCTGTCCGCTTCAACATCATGATAGTCGTTAAAGATGTAAACTGCGCTTGCAATGAGCGAAAATGCAACGAAGGCTACAAAGGTCTTTGACAGCAAATCTATTTCGAATATTTTCTGGCCAAAAAAAAGTGGCAGAAATATAAAAAGGTTTTTAACATACTGGTATGGCCGCAAAAGTGTTATGTAGCTTCTCATTATCCTATTCTGTTCCACCTGTAATACTTTTCATTAGCCAGTTCAAGCATTTGCAAATCGCCGCTGCTATCTCCATAAGCGTATATGTAATCGTAATCTTTTAATTCAAGTCTTTCGTTTATTCTTCTTACCTTTTCAGGCCCATGACAGTTCCTTCCTAAGAAATTTCCTGTCAATCTGCCGTCTTTTTCTTCCAGCTTTGTCGCTATTAACTCAAGGCAATTAAGTTCACACCAATCCGTTAACCACAGATCAACAGAAGCGGATACTACGACAATCCTGTGACCTCGGCTCCTATGCCATTCTATTATTTCTACGGCTGACCTTTTTATTATGTTTTGCAGTCGTTCTCTTGAATATCTTGCTACAATTTCCTTAAATCTGCTGATTTCGAAATTTCTGAAAAAATACCGCATTAAAGTTTCTTTTGCCTTATGGTTTGACATCAACCCCAATTTATATAGGATTAGAAATGGACTTCTAACAATAATTCCCTGCAATAATTTGTTGTAGCCTACTGCATAGATCAAAAAGTCGAACATACTGTCTCGTCTTGTTATTGTCCCGTCAAAATCAAACAGGGCCAATCTCTTGCCCGTATCCTTCACAATTGCATCCTCTTGAAAACCCTTTCCGGGATGTTCTTAATTACCATCATTATCTGTCTCCAGAGCCATTTTGTATAAACGATTTCCTTTTTCTTCTCCCATGCCTTGAATATGTCTTCTGCAACCGCTTCTGGTTTTGCCATTAGGAGACCCGGCAGGTTCATTCCCTCTGTCATCTTAGTTTTTACAAAGCCGGGCTTTACCGTCATCACATGGACATTTGACTTAAAAAGCCTGTTCCTGAGACCGGAAAGATAGGCTGAAAAACCCGCCTTGGCACTCCCGTATATGTAATTAGACTTTCTTCCCCTGTCTCCTGCAACAGAGCTAATCCCTATAATGAATCCTTCCCCCCTTTCCTCGAAGTCGTTTGCGACTACGTTTAAGATCGTCATGCATCCCGTATAGTTTGTGTCGATAACCTTCTTTGCTTCCTCAAAATTCTTTTCGGAGCCTTTCTGATCCCCCATGTATCCGACTGCACATACAACGCCCAAAGGCTTTTCGTTCAGGCTTTCGTAAAACTCTTTGTGGGCTTTGTAGTTAAGAGCATCGAATTCAACAGCTTGGGCATTGACAGAGTATCTTATTCTCAGATCTTGGACATCTTTCCTACACTCTTCGACATCCCTCGCTGCAAGGTATATGTTAAAACCCTTTTCGGCAAACTTGTGGGTAATTGCCCTTGCTATATCGGATTTTGCTCCAAGTACGAGCAACCAGCCCATATCAGAAACCGAGCCTCCTCGATTGCAATGAACTGAGTCTGTTCTCCTTATCCAATCGATGTTTGATATCTGTAAATTCGATAGCTTTTTTGTAGCTTCCCTTAAACATTTTACTGCTCATCCTCGCATCCTTAGACAGATACAGTCTTCCTCCGTACTCCAAAACCATTTCATCAAGTTCATCGAGGAATTCTAACAAACCATTTCTTAGCGGAAAATCAAGTGCAAGAGTATAGCCCTCCATGGGGAATGACAATAAATTATTGTTCCCTTTTCCGAAAAGCTTCAACACCGCTAAAAAGGAACCGGTCCCTCTTTGGCTTACCTTTTCAAGCATCCTTTTTAAGCCTTCCGCTCCGGACTTCTTCGGCAAAACGAACTGGTACTGTATGAAGCCTCTCGAACCGTAAATCCTGTTCCAGTTGAAGATGCTGTCAAGTGGGTAGAAAAATTCATCGTAATCTACAAAAAATTTTTTAGATGCAAAAATATGCTTATTAAAAAAATACGCATTGAAGACCCTGACCAAGACCCTGTTAAGCACGAAACTTGGAAGGTTGAAAGGGATGTTTACTTTTCTTTTTTCTTTCATGATGAACTGCTCATGAGTTATCTCGTCCTTTTTAGCGTGCTCACCTAACATCAAAACGCTTCGTCCGAGATTTTTCCCTTTGGCCAGACAATCAATCCAGGCTACAGAGTATGTATAGTCCTTGTATTCATCAAAAAACCCGATTATCTCGTTAATGTCCCGTGCTATTATGATCCTCTGCCTGATATAGGCAGTCTCTATTCTCTTAAGCTTGAACGTTGCGTTAAGTATTATCCCGGTCAGCCCCATCCCCCCACACGTTGCACTGAAGAGTTCGCTATTTTCCTCCTTAGAGCATGTATCAATCTCCCCATTTGACAGCATAAGCTCTATCGATAGTAAATGATCTGCGAAGGACCCCTCTTTATGATGGTTTTTTCCGTGTACGTCAGACGCGATGGCTCCACCGACGGTAATGAACTTCGTTCCCGGCGTTACAGGGAGGAACCACCCTTTAAGCACAATAATATCAAGCACTTCCTTAAGACTCACTCCACTCTCACACCTCAAAACCCCATTCTTCTCATCAAAACTGAGGAACCTATTTAGGTTACATATGGAGACTATATTATCGCTCAGAGAAGAATCTCCGTAGCAGCGACCTAGTCCTCTGGGGATCAGGTGTTCGAATGCTCGAATATATTCTTTGAGTTCACCGAGATCTCGTACATATCTTACGTTCGCATTAATCTTGGGATAATTGCCCCAATTTGAAATCAGCAATCTATTCTCCTATGATTGTTACAGCGGAATATTAAACCCTGAAAATATGTTAGTTTTCGCCACGTTATCATTTTGCTTTTATTTGATTTTATATAGGTAAACACCCCGATTCAAATGATGTTGCCAGTATGGATGAGTAAACTCACCAACTAATTCGTAGTTTTCTTTAAACCATTCTAGATCTTGAGGGGTATACCGTCCTAGCCAAGATATAATAATATAAATCGGTTTCCATTTTTTAAAATAAAAACCTTTGTCTCCTTCGATAATTGCATTAGCAACACCTGGACTTATTAATCCTAAATAATCAATCACTTTGTAACTTGGACCAAGCTTATATCCCAAAGCACCGGGCTCTGCAGTGGCGATGGTAGTTCCTTTTGGTTCACTTTTATGAAGATAATCAACAATGGGATCATAGCTGGATATATGCAAGTTGATGTTCGGCGTCTTACGCCAATAATCAATATATTTGTATGCCTTTAATCCTGTTGGCACAGCAATAAAAATTGCCGCAATAATAAATAACGCTGAAAATATTCTCTTCCTAATAACTATTTTCCTGTTGAAAAATAGAATTAATATGCCCGATATCAAAGCATTCAGTAATGAAAAATAAATTGGAATTTCATACCACGGCCATGAGGTAACGCGGAAAGAAGCATATGCAGCAATAAGACCAATTCCAAACAATAACCACACGATGCAAAGCTTTAATAATCCCTTGGAAGCATTACCCATGGGAAAATCTTTTTTGGCTAAAGATTGTTTTGTTAAAAGTGTAACGGCACCCAATACAAAACAAAGTACAATTAAAAAACCAGGAAATGCTCGTTCGTTAAGTCCCGAAAGAGTATCCTTTACATTAAACATTTTCCAATGTCCCAATAAAACTTGTGCTTTCTTTGCAGTCATAGTACCAGGTATCCAGCTACCGAAATAGAAGTACAAGAACACTTCCCAAGAAAATATTATAAGTCCAAATGCGATTGCAGCCATAATGATATTTTTGAGTTTTTTATTATCTCCTTTATTAAAAACATAAAAATCAAAGGTGAGGACAGAAAAAAAGATAATTGCAAACAAGATTGCATCGGGTCTGGTCATCACTGATGAAGCCAATACTATCCCCGATGCAATAGGTTTTTTTGAAAAAACAAATAAATATGATGAAAAAACCAACAATGCAAAGTATGTGTACGTTTCCTGGCCAGGTGAATAGCTGGAATACAACGCTGTAATAAAATAAACACCAAACGCTAAACTCCCAATCCAAGTAAATATTGAAAAATTATGTTGTTTTACAATTTTGTACCAACAAACAGCTATTAAAAGTACAGAGAAACCAGATACTACAACAGCTATATAAGGGATATTCACATTGACCTGAATATTAAATAAACTTTGAATCCCATGAGCAATAAAGGTAATAATACCTAAAAATAGCGCAAAACCCATTGCAGTAGAGCCATAATAATGCTCATCCACATTAAAAACCAAACCATCCCCGGCAATAAAGTTTTGTGCATAACGATATGTAATATATGAATCGTCTGCAACGCTTTGACTGTTTTTTTGGATGTATATCAGAGTAAAAATAATAAGAATAATATAGAAAATTGCATCGAGCACATATTTACTTTTTTGCATTATATTAGATCTCCTATAAAGAAGTACTGAGGGAAAAATATTTTCCACTCAGTACTTCTTTATCTGAAGAAATAAAAAGGGTCTTTCCTGTGACTCTCTTAAAGACTGTCTTCATCACCTTCTTCGAGGAATGACATCTTGCCCTGCGAAACTATATCAATTGTTTTTTGGTTTATATCATACAAGATTAGATTCTTATCCGAATCTGCAAGGGAAATTCCAAGAGCAAATCCACATAGCCCAACCCGCCGATAATATAGATGTCATAAAGATTTTTCTTCATATCATGCACTCCACAAAATGCACACGACAACTCGATTTCCTATAAGTCAAGCTTAACAATTGCGCGGGTTTTGCCATCATCTACGGGTATTACTCCACTCGATTCGATTTGGAGACGTGGGTTGGTGTTAATGCCAAGTGCATAAATACCAATTTTAATATAACCTACTTTGCCTGCGGCAGACTCCGGAATATTAAGCATATAGGACTCTTTGACGAACCTGCCTTTTAACTCGCTAAATGATTTCTTCAGGCAAAAATCATGGTCATTTTGAAATAGTATTTTGTTTTCGGCATCAGTAAAATGAACAAACACTTGTTGATACGAACCAAGTTCTTCCACGGACTGCCAGAAGTAAACTACCCTCAATTGATTCTGAGACAGCTTATCTACAGTTATACCCAGAAGTTTAACCTTGTTTCCATAATTTATCTCCAAAGGCTTTTTGATGTCCCCCGGCTTCTTGTCAGAGACATCACAAGTACCCACAGGGGCTGCCCCTTTGGGTTCAGTCGCCTTCTCCTTACTACATCCGGAAATGACCACTGCCATTACTGCCGAAAATACAAGTAACAGACACAGTACGCCTTTCCCTTTTCCTAAGATTGTTGCAAACTGTTTCATCATAGTTCCTCCTTAAAATGAAAAAATATTTTGAATCGACGATTGCCAAATTACGATACCTTTGATTGGATGGGTTTGTCAATTGCAATGAGTTATATCCCTATCAACAAACTTCTTATAGACCTTTCGGACAGGCCCGCAAAGCCCTCATTTTTCAGGACTACCAGTCCCTTTCTCAATATATTATTCTGATGACTTGCGCCTAAGGACGCTATCCCTCATCCTTCGATACTTCTCCAGCATTCGCCAGCCCCGGGTATTCCTCATTGCAGTAATCAGACCGTCCCTTTCCTGGACCGCATTCTTCAAGCCAACTATCTCTGCTTCCTTTCCGCCTATTACAGAAGTAAAGGTGCTCAATCGTAAGTCCCTCTCCCTTAATTCGGTAGAAAGGGTACTTATCTGAGCGTCTCTTCCTCTCACCTCGGCAGTTAGGGTATCTATTCGGGAGTCCTTCTCCCTCAGTTCACCATTGAGGGCATCTATCTGCGAACCCTTCGCCTGCAATTCACCAGAGAGAGTACTTATCTGAGCGTCTCTTCCTCTCACCTCGGCAGTTAGGGTATCTATTCGGGAACCCTGCTCCCTC
>JBGQLV010000019.1:0-34705 GCA_041500225.1 Thermodesulfovibrionia bacterium
ATACAGGGCTTCGGGTATGACCGAGACTGGGGGGTTGGACTCTACAAAGACTTCTCATGGGGGGACATTTCCGCCAGTGCTACAACCGGTTCAGGAATGCCTGTCTATTTAAAGGGTAATTACATGACCGCTGCCAAGGTCTCCTATGGTGTACTGAGTCAGGATAATATAAACGTGGGTTTTTCTCTGGGCTACGGCAATACCCTCGATACCATGGGGTATAAGCTGAGGGACCCGGAACCCGGGCAGATGAGGCTCGCAGGAGTTGACCTGACTATTCTAAGGAACAACCTTGAACACCGTTTCGATCTTCTCGCTGGCAGATGGCTCGGAAATGATACCTACGCGCTTTTTTACCGGTTTGGCGTAAATCTGGAACAGGAAGGGCGGGTGAAGATAGAGGCCCAGCCGACATTCTGGAAAAGCGGGGAAGAAAAGAACTATCAAATGTCGCTCTGCTTCTCGGTCCTGGCGACCTCCAATTTGACGGTCCGCACAGCGTACACTTACGATCACAATGCCAGGGACAATAGGGTCATTTTGCAACTTTATTACTATAGGCCTATATGAAAATACTATCACTCACATATGGCATCTCTAAAAAGGCCATGGCCTTCACCTTGAGTGTCGCGATATCCGCATTCCTCATCGCCCTGGCAGGATACAGCTCAGCCTGGGGTGCGGTCGGATGTGATCTGAATGACCCTGACCGTGACGTGGCTCGGCTCTTTCCGGAATCCACGGGATATAAGACAATTTACACCTCTGTTGCACAGAAGGGCGGAGAGCGGCTTCTGGCGAAGATTGAAAAAAGACTGGGGGACAAATTTCACGGTATTTATGAGACGATCGACGTGCCTTATACAATCTATGAAATCTTTGCCAATAAGAAGAAGATCGGCTATATCCACGGAGTTAACCAGAAGGGCCAGTTCGGCGGCATTCAGGTCTTTCTGTCCCTCGACCTTGAGGGGCGGATAAAGGCCTTCTATATACAGAAAATGACCAGTCAATACGCCAAAGCCTTGCGCGATGCGAAGTTCGGCAAGCAGTTTATCGGCCTGACCCTCAAGGATTTTGACCTTTACGACGTCACTTCAGGAAAGGCGTCCGGGAAGGTCGGCGCGATAAAAAATCCCGCCCCGGAGGCCGAAGCTGATTTTAGAGCAGCTCTCAGAGCCACAAAAAAGAATCTCATTCTTATGGATGAGTTTGTCTATTCGCAACAAGCGGTATCTTCGAATCCGGGAGCGCCTCAAAAATGATCACCAACTTTCAGGTGGCCTATAAGAATCTTCTTCGGAAACGGGTCCGAAGCCTTCTGACCATAATCGGCATCGCCCTTTCAGCCTGGGTGCTTGTAAGCCTGCTCGGGTTTAATCATGGTTATGAAACCGCGCTGAATAAGGACATAGACAATATGGGTTTTCAGCTGATGATCATGGCCAAGGGCTGCCCCTATGAGGCGGCCACCATGATGCTCAAGGGAGGAACAGGTTTCCGCTATATGAAGGAATCCGTCATGGAGGAGATCGCTAAAGAGCCTGAAGTGGAGAAGACCACACCTATTCTCATGCAGGCGGTCTTTGATCCGAATAAGGGAGAAAGCGGCGGGATAGCCGGATACTTCGGGGTAGAACCTAAGAGCTTTGCTGAAATGAAGACCTTTCTTAAATTCAAGCAGGGGGGATGGTTTACCGATGGAAACGCATACGAGGCTGTCATGGGTTATGAGGCAGCCGAACTCGAACAGCGTGAGGTAGGTGATGTGATCCTCATGCCTGAGAAAAACATCCAGTTCAAGGTGGTCGGCATACTGGACAGAACAGGCACACAGGATGATGGTACTATCTTTGTACCCCTCAAGACCGTGCAGAAAATATTCAACAAAGAGGGTGAAATAACCACAATAGGCATCAAGACAAAAAAGGATTCCGACAGCACCCGCCTTGAGGCAAAGTTGTATAACCTCCCGAATGTCCAGGTCGTGAGCCTTGCGCAGGTGAAAGAGACCATCATGAAACTTATTTCGACCGCAAAAGTAATGGTACTCTCGATAGCCATCATAGCCATTCTAATCGCGATGGTCGGTGTTATAAATACGATATTGATGTCGGTCCATGAGAGGTTTCAGGAGATCGGCATTCTAAAGACAATAGGCGCTATGCCCTGGGATATATTCAAGCTGATCTGGATCGAGACACTAATCCTCTGCGCCGCCGGGGGCATCCTCGGAATCGTCCTCGCATTGATACTCTCAAAGGTGACGGACGTGGTGATACGCAGTGTTTTGCCCTACGCCCCAAGCGGTGGACTTGTACTCATAGATACGAAACTTGTCCTGATCACGCTGGCTGCAATCCTCTGTATCGGTCTTCTCAGCGGCTTCTATCCAGCCTGGAAGGCAGGAAAGATCAGACCTCTGGAGGCAATCAGGGGCGAGGTCGGCAGATGAATCAGAATGCTATCTCGATGGAAGCGACAAACCTGACAAAGGTCTATTCACGCGGGAGCGAGAAGATACCGGCGGTAAATGATGTTTCCCTGCAGATCAACAAAGGGGACTTCATCTCAATCATTGGTCCCTCGGGATCAGGCAAGACCACACTGGTCAATCTTCTGGGCTGTCTCGACAACCCGACTTCAGGGGAACTTTACCTCGGAGGCCGATCAATCTTCGGCAAAGCTAAGCGCCTTTCAGAACGTGAACTGACAAAGATCAGGAGAAAGGTATTCGGATATATTTTCCAAAACTTCTACCTCATTCCCACCCTTACCGTACTGGAGAATGTGATGCTTCCTCTGACGTTTTACCGAAAACCGAACACGGAGAATGAGACGCTCAGACTTCTGAAACTCCTGGGGATGGACCACCGTAAGGACCACCTCCCGGGCCAAATCTCAGGAGGTGAGATGCAGAGGGTCGCAATAGCCAGGGCAATGGTTAATATGCCGGAAATACTTCTGGCTGATGAGCCGACAGGAAACCTTGATACGAAGAGATCGGCAGAAATTGTCCAGGTACTGCAAGAGCTCAACCGGAGTGTGGGCTTGACAATAATCATGGTCACACACAACCAGGAGTTGGCCCGACATGCAGACCGCCTATTCGAGATGAAAGATGGTCAGATTTATCAGATTGTAACTCAGAGCTAATTTGCTGAAACAGTGCCCCAACGGGACTGCTGAGAATCAATAATTTAGTGAGCAATAAAATAGACCATCTAAAAAAAAGGGTGATGTGGCCGCAGTTGTTGTTAAGGACTACTATACTCAGATATCTATCGATGCCCTGAAGGCTTTTTATGTGATCTGGAGCGATATGTACGGACCAATGGGCCATGAACCCATTCCTTTTGAAAAAGAGGCAGATGCAAAGAGGTTCATGGAAGATCATAAAGGCAGGAAGATCCTGCGGTTCAAGGATATCACCCCGAAGGTTATATTATCACTCGATAATCCTTGGACACCGATTTTCAAGTATCCATAAGGTCATGCCGGTGGTGGGAGTCGAACCCACACGGAGTTGCCCCCACCGGATTTTGAGTCCGGCGCGTCTGCCAATTCCACCACACCGGCACATTTTAGTCATCAGTCGATAGTCATAAGTGAACCCGGGTACAAAATTTTACATTTTACATTTTACATTTTGCAATGGTATAAATTTGCTATTTCCCGATGCAGAAATCAGTGAATATCTTGTTCAAGATATCTTCTGTTGTGACAGCTCCGACAATCTCTCCGAGCCTGTCCAGGGAATCCCTGAGTTCAAGTGCGAGGATTTCGAGGGGTTGGTTTTCTATCAGGACAGACACAGCCCTATCGAGTGATGTCCTGGCATTCTCTATTGCAATCTTGTGCCTGAGATTTGAGATGACAACCCCTTCTCTTTCCTCTTTCCAGTCTTTAAGACAGGACTCAAATATTTTATCTTTTAGTCTCTCAAGTCCATCGCCTCTGGTTGCAGAGATATTTAAAATGGAGGAAGAAGGACGAGGGACGAGGGACGAAATTGAATTTCGATCAATTGCTGATTGAAGGTCAGATTTATTTAACACAAAAATCGTGTTCTTATCCTTCACCTTTTGAATCACTTCAAAATCCTCTTCCTTTAAGAGTTCACTGCAATCAAACATAGCAATTACAATGTCAGCATTTTCTATACTCAGAAGGCTTCTTTTAACCCCTTCTTTCTCTGCAATATCCTGTACATCTCTTATGCCTGCTGTATCCATAATCCTCAGTGGAAGGCCATTTATATTCAGATATTCCTCGATTACATCTCTTGTCGTACCTGGATATTCTGTTACTATTGCCCTGTCTTTTTTGAGTAGTGCATTCAGTAGTGATGATTTCCCCACGTTGGGACTTCCAACAATTGCTGTTGAAAGTCCTTCCCTGAAAAACCTTGCCTCATCATAAGTTTTTAAAAGTATCCGGAGTTCTCTGCCAATGTCTTTCATCGACTCTAACATGGCCTGTGTTGATACCGTCTCTATTTCATCTTCTGGAAAATCTATATGTGCTTCTACATGGACACAGAGTTCTGTTAGTCTGTCTCTCAGTGAAGTTATCTTTTCAGACAGGCCGCCCTGAAGCTGTTCGATCGCAATCCTCCGGCTTTCATCGGTCCTGGATCTCACAAGGTCGAGTACTGCCTCTGCCTGACTGAGGTCTATCCTTCCATTTATAAATGCCCTTTTAGTAAACTCTCCCGGCTCTGCAAGCCTTGCACCTTGTTTCAGGACGAGCTCAAGGGTTTTCCTCAAGGGAATCATACCTCCATGGCAGTTTATCTCCACCACATCCTCTTTTGTGTAGGAGTATGGAGAGCGCATTATTGTAACTAACACTTCATCAATCTCTTTACCGGTTGACGGATCTTTTATATAGCCATAGACTACTCTGTGAGATTTTGAATCATTAAGGGACTTATTTTTTGGTGAGCTGAAGATTTTCTCTGCTATTTGTATGGAATCTTTCCCGCTCAATCTTACAATACCTATCCCTCCCTCACCAAGGGGCGTAGATATTGCAGCTATGGTATCGTCAATAAACATATTCATAGTATAACGCAGGGGAAATTATATTAACCCGTAAAATGCAATTGAAATGATGCAGATGTTGTGAAAAAATTTATTTTTCGATACCTTAGTGTACCTATAACTGATGGTTTTCGGAATATTTAAGTGAATATAACAAATAAAATATTTTAAATAAATTCATCGAGTTAAATAAATTTTTGAGCAATGTCTGCAGCATTGGGGTTAAAGATTAAGAGGTTTGAGCTGCTTCTTTTGCGAGTTTTTTATTTGCATAGAACTGCTGGGTGATACTGAAGATATTGTTCATGAGCCAGTAAAGGACAAGGCCTGATGCAAAATTAAGAAACAGAAATGTGAATACAATCGGCATAAGCATCATCATCTTGTTCTGGGCTGGGTCCATAGATGTTGGGGTCATCTTCTGCTGGATTAGCATGGTAATACCCATTACAATAGGCAATGGACCAATAGCAAACCCCCCGATTAAAGGGAACCCGGAGGGAATGTGTCCCAAAAGTGTATCAGGTGCTGAAAGATCTTTTATCCAGAGCATAAAAGGTGCGCCCCTGAGCTCTATAGCTATCATCAATATTTTATAGAGGGCAAAAAATACAGGTATCTGAAGGAGCATCGGGAGACATCCTCCTACAGGATTTACCTTATGCTTTTTATAAAGCTCCATCATCTCTTTTTGCAACCTCTGTGGGTCTTTTTTATATTTTTCTTTTACCTCAGCCATCCTGGGTTGTAACTCCTGCATCTTCTTCATTGACTTCTGACTTTTGTTTACGAGAGGAATAAAAGGTATTCTTACAATTATAGTGAGGAGGATTATTGCCCATCCATAATTGCCAATAAACTTATAAAAGAATTTTAGAAGCCAGAAAAGAGGCATTGCTATTACCGAGAAAAACCCAAAATCTATGATATGTTCGAAACCTACATTGAGTGTTTTTAGACTGTCATATTCTTTTGGCCCTGCATAGAGGATAAAGCTATTAGTGCCAGGTTTGCTTTTCAATGCGATAATAGGAGAGTCTTTTAATTTCCATACCTTTGCCTCTTCCATATTGGTAAGGGGAGCAAGGCCGGCAAAGAAATACTTATCTTCCTGCGCTATCCATTTCAGGCCCTCCTTATAGCTCCTAACTTCATTGAGTTTCTTTGAATCAAACTCGATTCTGTCAGTATCTTTGAGAAGTACAGGGCCTATATGCATTGAAGTATCTTTATTGTTATAGATGCCAAAATCAGTGCCGATGGTTATCCAGTAGTCAGACAGCCCTGAAACTTCATCTTTAATATCAATCGTATAATTATCATCATGGAACGTATATAACCTTTTAACAGAGAATCCCGACTCTGCATATTCAAATATAAGTGAACCTGTTTTGTTGTCCTTATCGAGTGTTATATTATTTCCTCCACCAGAGGCGGAGACATTAAAGTTAGTATCTGACAGGTTAAAGTCGTCCTTTGAACCTATACTAAGGGGAGGTTCCAAGCCGGGACTTTTAAGAAGCACAACGTTTTTACCATTATTGTCCTTGTATTTCTTAAGCTCATAGTACTTTAATGTTGCGCCTTGTGTTGTAAAGACCGCAGAATATAACTCGGTTTCGACCTTTATCTCTTTTCCTTCAGCGGATATTTTTTTAGTTTCAGGTATAGGTATAGTAGATACTAAAGGTTCTACAGGAACGGGTTTTTCTTTTTCCTCTACCTTGGCCTGTTTCTGAACCTTCTGGGGTTCAGGTTTAATAAAGAGGTACTGATAGAGAAAGAAGATAGTAAATGCAAGTGCTACGGCAAGAAGGGCTCTTTTTTCCATTTTTATTTTACAGGGTCATACCCGCCGGGATGAAAGGGATGACACCTCAGTACCCTCCTCAATGAAAGATAGAATCCTTTAATAGTACCATACTTATCTATTGCATCAATCGAATAGTCAGAGCAGGTAGGGGTAAACCTGCAGCTCAAAGGAAGCAAAGGAGATACAATATATTTATATAGTCTTATCAGTAATATAAGAGTTTTTTTCACAATATAATTTCGATAGAAATCTCTTGATATCTTGAATAAAATCATCCAGCTTACCCTCTACAGAGGACCTTCTGGCGACAATGATAAAATCATAATTCAAAGTAACCCCCTGCAAGGGCTTTCTCATGGCTTCCCTCAGGAGACGTTTTATCCTGTTTCTTGTAACAGCTTTCCCAACCTTCTTGCTAACAGAAAGGCCAAGACGGTTGAAACAGAGTTCATTCGGCTTTGCATACATGACAAGATATTTCGAAGCTGAGGTAACCCCCTCCTTAAAGACCAACTCAAAATCTCGTCTTTTTGTTAAGGAGCGCAAAGGTTTTTTGCGACTTATACAGTCAATTTTTTGCGCCCCTTGGTTCTTCTCCTCTTGAGAACCTTACGCCCGCCTGCGGAACTCATCTTTTCAAGAAAGCCAAGAGTCTTTTTGCGTTTTATCTTATGTGGATGGTATGTTGTATATGTCCCCATAATATTTTGAACTAATATTCTAAGTTTTTATTAAAAATAAAGTCAAGTTTTGTATGCTCCGGGGTAGTGTCAAACCTTATGTATAAATTCTTTTACGGGTTTTCTTCACCACCAATCAGCCATTCAAATTCTATCTCATATCTCTCTTGCATAATCCTGCATACCTTAATAAAATATTCCCAAATTTCTTTATCCAACAATACTTCCTTGAACTTTACAGGAAAAACAAAATGATAATGTATAAAATGTATAATATGTACACTATGGCTGCCTTTCTTTATATCCTTTACTCATACAGTTTATTAAAATATTGGTATCCCACGCCTAACAGGCGGGGAATACCAAGCCAAATCATATGCAGTATGCCAATAAAAGAAATTGGGGCAAAAAATTATGATATTAAAGCTGTTAACCCTAATCGAAAAAGTAAAGAAGATAATAGACCCCGGAAGAACTGTTAAACATTATTGAATCACAAAATAAAGAGATTTTAAGTATCTTAAATGTTTTGCATAACAGAGGAATATGATACTTCCTGAATTTCTATATTACCTCGGCTATTCAATAAAAAAGCGCCATGTATTTAAGAATCAAAAGAAACTGCCATATAAGGTTATAAGTATCGGAAATTTAACGCTTGGCGGTACTGGCAAAACACCTGCGACAATAGCATTAGCTGAAGAAGCGAGGGAGATAGGATTTAAACCATGTATCCTCACAAGGGGGTACAGAGGAAGGGCAAGAGGCCCTTGTTTTGTAAGCAGAGGTGAGAGGCCAGTATTAGACGCATATCAGGCAGGAGATGAAGCCCTTCTTATGGCAGAGAAATTAAAGGGAGTTCCCATTGTAAAAGGTAAAGATAGGTACAAAGCAGGCATGTTTGCCCTTAGTTCATTATCCCCAGCCCTTTGTCCTGACCTTTTCATCCTTGATGACGGCTTTCAGCACTGGGGTCTTTTCAGAGATAAAGACATTCTGCTAATAGACAGTACAAATCCATTTGGAAACAGAAGGCTTCTGCCGCTTGGTTCATTAAGAGAGCCTATTAGTGAGATAAGCAGGGCTGACCTTATTGTAATAACAAAGACAGATGTCCCCCCCACCCACCCCTCCCCCTTGATGGTCGGAATCGACTCGTACCGAGGGGAGGGCAAGGGAGGGGGTGACAGAAGGCCGGAGGTAGAAGTCAACAACCTGGTTAAAGAAATAAGGCAATACACGAGGAAGGCACAAATATTTTTTGCTGGGCACAAACCTTCAAAATTCATAAAAACAAATGGTGAGACAATGCCTATTGAATGGGCAAAAAATAAAAGGTTCTTTGGCTTCTGCGGCATAGGGAATCCTCAATCGTTCAGGAAAACCCTTTTATCAGCAGATATAGAGTTAACAGGGTTTAAACCTTTTAGAGATCATTACAGATATAGTCAGGGAGATATTCAAGAAATAATAAGGAATGCAAAAGGGTATAACTCAGACTGGATTGTTACAACAGAAAAAGATATAATGAGACTCAAAGGCTTTGCTCTGCCAGAGAATGTGGTTTCGTTGGGTATTGAGTTTAGTGTTGATGAAAGGTTTTATGAGGAAGTCCTGGGAGGTTTAGATGGTCAGGTATATAAATGTCAGGAGTAAATCAAGGATTGAATTTATTGATATTACAGGGATGGTTCAGGATGTTATAAAAGAGGCAGGAATTATAAAGGGAATTTGCTATTTGTATGTCCCGCATACAACTGCCGGGATCACAATAAACGAAGGTGCGGACCCGAGCGTACAGCGTGACATACAAAATACCTTGAGCAGGCTTATACCACATGAAATGAATTATTTTCACAGAGAAGGTAATGCTGACGCACACATAAAATCAACTATTGTCGGCACATCAGAAAATGTAATTATCGATGAGGGCAGGTTACTCTTGGGCACCTGGCAATCCATTTTTTTCTGTGAGTTTGATGGCCCCAGGCACAGAAGGATAGCTGTCAAATTTATATAAGTAATGTCTGATAATAAAACCTCCGATGAACCTCAATCCCTCCGTGACGAGATAAAAAGACTCAGAAAGTCACTTTCAGAACTTACACCTTCATTGGACGTGCTCTTAAAACGCAGGGGTTTCAGAATTTACAAGAAAGAACCTTCGGAAGACTTGCTCCTGCCGGAGAATAAATTCGTCAGCAGCTTTTATGAGATGATGAAAAAATATTCTTTTCGCCTATTTCTGCGGGATGTTATAAAACACCAGATATTTTTCAGACTTGAGAATGTTACACGATATGCAACATCAGAGGTCACAAAAGATTATGTTGAATATATGAGAAGCATGGGTCTTGTTGAAAGATTATCCGGCGGTTTCAAACTTTCGCTTGAACCTATAAAGAGTTTCGGTGAAACGCTTGAATGGTTCGTAGCAGAGATATTTAAAAAAGAATTTGCCGCAGAGGCAATATGGGGCATAAGATTCAAGCGGACGATGGTGGGCGGCGATTATGACCTTATTGCAAAGGTAGATGGGGCAATTTTATATATGGAGATAAAATCTTCTCCCCCAAAACAGATATATCAGAATGAGATTTCAGCTTTCTTTGACAGGGTCTCTGATCTTTCCCCTGAGATAAACATCTTTTTTGTAGATACTGAACTGAGAATGAAGGACAAGATTGTACTGATGTTTGACGAAGAGTTAAAGAAGAGGCATGTTAATCCTCCAAAAGTCATAAGGATAGAAAAAGAACTCTTTCAGATATTGGACAGGACATTTATAATAAATGCTAAGGACAGCATAACCGCAAATATCGAAAAGGTGTTAAGCTTGTATTTCAGGAGGGGCCAATGAGTTCAACACAATTAATATGTGCAATATGTGCATGGAGGGCAACTTGCCAGAAGAAGTTTACTGTCTCAGGAAGAGACTTGCGCTGTGCAGAGTTTGTAAGGGACGTTACGATAAAAGAAGAACCGGAAGAAAAACCTGTAGAAGAAAAGAAAGATAAAAAGGAAAAGAAAAGTTAAGCAGACAATTACTAATAAGTTGTGAAAGATCAGCCTGATCGTTTTCTATCAGCTTCCTGGAAATGCTCAGATATTTGCTGCGGTCAAGATCTTTCATTGACTCTCCTTTCCTCTGCTGATTCAGGCAGCATTCAGCGGAGTGATACGCTCAACCCTTTTCTTTATGACCCGTGCTGCTTCCCAGAGGTCCACAGCCCGCTGAGCGTTCAACCAAAACTCAGGGGTGTTTCCAAAGAGCCGGGCGAGCCTTAACGCCATCTCCGGGCTGACAGCCCGCCGCTCACGAAGGAGTTCATTCACCGTCTGTCGGGATACACCAAGGGCCTCAGCAAAACCCGATACGGTCATCCCATAGTCCGGTAAGAAATCCTCACGGAGCAGCTCTCCCGGATGGGTGGGGCGAATCTTCCGTTCTCTCTTATTGGGAATACTCATAATGCACTTCTCCTTAGTGGTAATCTGTAATTTCTACATCATATGTATCGGCATCAATGAACCGAAAACAAATACGCCATTGATCGTTTATGGAAATGGAATACTGTCCTTTTCGATCTCCCTCCAGTTCGTGGAGCCGGTTGCCGGGAGGAACCCTCAGATCATTCAAGCAGGTCGCCAAATCAAGGTATTCCAATTTCCGCACAGCCCTCTTCCATATCTCAGGAGGAAAACGATTCGATTTGCCTGTATCGTACAGTTCCTTCGTGTGCCAGTCGGCAAACGTCCTGATCACGATTAAAGTGTAAACTGTCACGTGACATTTGTCAATATGTATGGAATTGGGTTCTGGGGACACCATACTTATTTATTGACTGCTCAGGAAAGTAAGAAAGACTTTAGACAAAAGAAAACCATAATTTCTAAGGCCAATATTAATTATGCGCATTTCACCTGTAAATCCTTATAGTTTCGCCTTCTGACAACTGTTGATTAGGAGAGGGATTGAATAAAGGAAGGCTTTTTATTACAGGGCGAACTCTGCATCATTTATTGAGGGGCTCAGTGTGACGGGAATCTGTCGGAAACTATGACAGGATTGGAGCGGAGAGGATTAAAGAAGATAATGTACTTCAACAACTGGGCAAAGGGTATAGCCCATTCAGCACGGACTTTGCG
This sequence comes from Thermodesulfovibrionia bacterium, assembly GCA_041500225.1. Lineage (GTDB taxonomy): Bacteria > Nitrospirota > Thermodesulfovibrionia > Thermodesulfovibrionales > SM23-35 > 0-14-3-00-41-53. The sequence continues at coordinate 11,688 of JBGQLV010000019.1, forward strand.
ATATCTCTTGGAATATATGTCATAATTAACAATATTATAATGACTTTAAGACATATTTGAAATTATAAAAATGACATCAATATGTAACCGGGAACGGTCTTTGAACGGCTCTATGTCCCTGTTTTCATCAGAACCTGGACGGGTTTTAGCCCGTAAGGGCTGCCCTGTTCTATGGCTGTCAGGACAGTCCCGCCACCGGTAAAGAAATAGTACTGTGTGTTGTCCAGAACAGACAGGTAAAGGCCGGGACAGAGGTTTTTGAACTCCTGAAGAGTATCACCGCCTCCGTACATTTTAATAGCAATTCTATTCTGGTCTATAGTTCTGTCCAGTGCCTCTGACCCTGCACTAAAATATGGCGTATAGCCCATAACAGCATTGACAAATATAGTCCTTGCGCTGGAGATACTCTCCACTACGCCGGGATCATTAAATGATTCCGGATCTATATCAAGAATATAACCGTATTTTTTGCCCTCTTTAAAGTCCTTTATTGATACAGTCCTATACTTTCCCTCTATTCTGCCTTCCAGGGTATCCGATTCAACGATAAAAGGTAATTCGACAATCTTTCTGTTTACCCGATCCTTCTCCACAAGGTCTTTTGCTAAGGTGATGTCTTTCTCCGGAATGCCCTCTACACTGATTCCGTATTTTGCGCAGAGAAACGTATTATATAGGACGCCGCCCAGAATAAGTTGATCGACCTTCTCATAAATTGCATAAAGCGGCTTTATCTTCGTGTCATACTTTGCACCTGCTATTACAGCCAAAAAAGGCCTTTGAGGATTAATAACAGAATTGAGGTTGATGATCTCCCGCTGCATTAAAAAGCCGGCATAAGAAGGAAGATACTTCGTGATGTCGTATGTTGAGGCATGCGGCTGCCAGGAACCGAAGGCATCGTTTATGAAAATATCCGCGAGCCCTGCAAGTTGAAGGGCAAATTTATCCCTTACTTCTCCCTCAGCCTCTTCACCCTGGAACCAGCGCGTATTGGGAAGGTATATTCCGCCTATCTTTCTTTCCCTGAGGTCGCGAATAGCAATGTTAATGGATGTATCAATGCCGGTAATCCCCAGTTTTGCGTCTATGTTAAACTTAGGAATATGAAACGTCGTGTGCAATTTATGTTCGAGATAGCCGACTATAGGCTCGACTGACTCGCCTGATCTGCACTTGATCTCACCTGTCTTTTTATCCTTTGGCCTTCCCACATGGGTCATGAGGATCGGCCTGCCACCCCGCTCTACTATATTGTAGAGCGTACCAAAGGTGCGGTCTATCCTGTAAGGGTCCCTGATTTCGCCGTCCTTTACAACATTATGGTCGAATCTTACAAGGACTATCTTGCCGTTCAGGTCAGCGTTTTGAATTAAGGGGAGTCTCGGGTCTAATCTTTGATGCTCAACACTCATGCTTCACCTATTGGTATTGCTTCATCTATCAGCATGACCGGTATGCCGTCTCTTATCGGATAGAGGAGCTTGCACTTATTGCATATCAGCCCGTCTTCTTGTTCTGTAAGTACAAGATCACCCTTACATTTCGGGCATGCTAATATGTCCAGAAGGTCTTTACTAATAGCCATATTCACTCCTTTACTCCACTTTAAAAGTACCAGAAATGTAGGAGGGGGTCAAGTGCTTGCTATATCTTGATTCAGGAAGCTATAGCATGTAAAGCCCCTAATATGATAAAATATTAGCAGAGTGGCGGATTTAAAGATAGGCTGCAGCGGTTTTCTATACGATCACTGGAGGAAGAATTTTTATCCAGAAGATCTATCAAAAACCTACTGGCTTGAATATTACAGTAGACATTTCCCAACTATTGAGCTGAATGTAACTTTTCATCGGCTTCCTGAAAGGGAAACCTTTACAAAATGGTATTTATCTACTCCCAAAGATTTTGTCTTTTCTCTTAAGGGAAGCAGGTTTATCACACATGTTAAAAAGCTTAAGGATTGTGCAGAGCCTATTGAGGTATTTTTTTCAAGGGCATCACTGCTTAAAGAAAAATTAGGTGTTATCCTTTGGCAGTTCCCCCCTACCTTTAACCTGGATGTAGAGCGTTTCAAAGAGTTTCTTGAGGCACTGAAACCTTATGGTATGAGAAATACATTTGAGTTAAGGAATAAGACCTGGATAAACAAAAAGGTTATTGATCTACTTGAGAAGGAAAAGGCAACACTGTGCATGGCAGACTATCCTGAATTTCTCAATAAACTGCCTCTAACATCTGACTTTGTCTACATGCGGAGACATGGGAAAGAAGGAAGTTATGCAACATCATACAGTACTGAGACATTGAAGGATAATGCAAAGGATATCAAGGCTTATTTAAAGCAGAAAAAAGACGTCTTCATTTATTTCAACAATGATGCCTTTGGCTATGCACCCAGAAATGCAGCAGAATTGATAACCCTTTTAGACAAAAAGAGATAGTCTTACTTCCCCCAGTCCATTCTGTATTTTTTTCTTTTGTATAAATATTTCTCTGCTGAGAGGGCTGCAATACAACCCTGTGATGCTGCAACAACCACCTGCCTTACCTCTGTGCACGTAACATCTCCTGCTGCAAAAACCCCGGGAACCGATGTCTCCATCATATAATTTACAGGGATACATCCACCTTCTCCGGTCTCAAGGGCACCGGTAAGAAAGTCAATTATAGGTCTATTCCCGTGTAAATAGACAAAGACACCGGATATATTCATTTCAACCTCTCCATTTTCAGAATCAAGCATCTTTATCTTCTCAACTGTATCTTCTCCTTCAATAGAAGTTACTGTATAGCCTAACAGTACCTTTATATTTGTTTCCTTAAGAACAGGATGGTCTTCGACCTTGAGTTTCGGAGATGGAGAGATAAGATATACCGTCTCTGCAAATCTCGCAAGCACCCCAGCCTCTTTTATTGCCTCTTCAGAATTTCCCGCAATACAGACTGTTTTCCCTTTAAAGAACGCTGCATCACATATGGCACAGTAACTAACTCCCCTTCCAAGAAATTCACCCTCACCCTTTATAGTCGGCTTTCTTCCCATAGAGCCCGTAGCTATAATTATTGTTTTACCGAAATATGTCCTATCCATGGTGATTACTTCTTTTATATCCACTGAAAGATTTACACCCACAACCTGCGTCTCCATATACTCAGCACCGAACCCCACTGCCTGTATTCTCATCGTATCAAGTAGTTCTTTACCCGGAACAGGCTTTGTAAGCCCAGGATAATTTTCAATCCTGCTTGAGTATGCGAGTGCCCCTGCAGTTGCTGATTTATCGAGTATGACTGTCCTTAGTTTTGCCCTCGATGCATACTGGGCCGCTGTGAGCCCAGCCGGACCCCCGCCGATTATGACAACGTCATAGACATCAGATACATCCTGCATTCAATCCTCCTCATCTCATTCTTATCCCAGTAGAATCTCTAAAAGCCTGTCAAGCTCCTCAAGGGAATAATATTCTATTTCTATTTTCCCCCTCTTGCCTTTATTCAGTACCCGGACCTTTGTACCGAGACTCTTGATTAGTTTTTCCTCCAGCGACGAAATCTGATGGTCTTTGTTTAATTTCACCTTCGGAGGCTTAGTGATCTTTCTGGATAATATCTCTGCCTCTCTAACACTAAGGCCTTTCTTTATAATCTTTCTTGCTGCCTCTATCTGGTTCGCCTTTCCATCTATCGCAAGTATTGCCTTTGCATGCCCCGTACTCAGAGAACCATTATAAATAAGTATTTTTATCTCTTGTGGCAGTTTTAAAAGCCTGAGGTAATTAGCAATTGTTGCCCTGTCCTTTCCGACTTTATCAGAAAGCTCTTCCTGCGTCAGGTTAAAATCTGTAATTAATCTGCTGAAGGCATCGGCGGTCTCGATGGGATTTAGATCTTCCCTCTGAATATTTTCTATGAGGGCAATCTCAAGTGAATCCTTGGAGGCCACATTCCTTATCAATGCAGGAATTTTTTTCAGTTCTGCGAGGGCAGCCGCCCTCCACCTGCGTTCACCAGTGACAAGTCTAAAGGTACCATCTCCAACACGTGAGACAATTACAGGTTGTAGTATCCCCTTTTCTTTTATAGATGCTGCGAGTTCCTTGAGTGAATCATCTCTGAATGCCTTTCTCGGCTGTTGTTCCCCGGGGAAGATACGGTCAATATCCAGATAGATAACCTCTTCTCCCCTTTCCGGGATTAAGGCCTCAAGACCTTTGCCTAATGCCATTTTCATTCAGTATCTCCTTTGCAAGGGACAGATAACTCTGCGCTCCCTTTGAGCGAACATCGTATAAAAGTGCCGGCTTTCCATAACTCGGCGCCTCTCCAAGTGAGACATTCCTCGGGATTACAGTAGTGTACACCTTATCACCAAAATGTTTCCTAACCTCTGCAGCAACCTCCTGTGACAAATTATTTCTTGAGTCAAACATAGTAAGAATTATTCCTTCAATCTCGAGGTCAGGGTTAAAGGAGCTTCTTACAAAACGTAGTGTCCTTGTTAAAAGTCCAAGCCCTTCGAGTGCATAATATTCACACTGTACAGGGATTATCACAGAGTCAGCAGCAACAAGTGCATTTAATGTGAGTACCCCCAGTGAAGGAGGGCAGTCAATAAAAATATAGCGATATCTCTCTCTGATAGAATTTACTGCGTTAGATAGCACCCTTTCCCGCCCCTCTTTTCCCACAAGTTCAACCTCTACACCTAACAGGTCTACAGTAGAGGGCAAGATATTTAGATGTTCCATGTCTGTCATTTTTAAGGTATCCCCAATTTCACATCTGCCTGCATAAACATCATATAAACTTTTCTGAAGGTCATCCCTCGATATTCCAAGTCCGGATGTAGAATTTCCCTGGGGATCCGTATCAATAACAAGAATATCCTTTTCAGCAAGGGCAAGAGATGCGGCAAGATTGATGGCTGTTGTGGTTTTCCCAACTCCACCTTTCTGGTTGACTATTGTTATAATCTTCCCCATAGTTTTATTGCAGAAATAAAGCTAAATTATTATACCAATAATTTGTGATATAATTCTTTCAGTGAGAGGAGATGGGAGGCTTTGTTAACTATAATTTTTTCAATCATAATAGCACTTCTGCCGATTTCTGCTATGGCAGGGGGAAAGGGGGTTGATACAATGGTAAAGGATATACACTGGCTTGGACACGATACATTTAAGATTGTTGGAGAAAAAGTCGTATATACAGACCCATTTAAGATTAAAAAGAAGGACACTGCAGATATTATCTTGATTACCCATGAACATTTTGACCACTGTTCGCCTGAAGACGTAAAAGCAATCCAGGGTCCGAAAACCATGATTGTTGCAACCTCAGACTGTGCAAAAAAGCTATCAGGAAAGGTAAAGATTGTTAAGCCTGGTGATAAAATTAATGTTGAGGGTATTGATATTGAGGTTGTGCCTTCTTATAACACAAATAAGCAGTTTCACACAAAAGACAAGGGATGGGTTGGGTATATCTTTGTTGTAAAAGGACAGCGTATCTATATAGCAGGAGATACTGATTATATCCCTGAGATGAAGAACTTTAAAGTAGATATAGCACTTCTTCCGGTATCAGGCACATATGTGATGACGGCAGACGAGGCAATAAAGGCAGCTCTTGATATTAAGCCAAAAATTGCGGTACCAATGCACTATGGCTCGATTGTCGGCTCAACAGATGATGCAAAGAGGTTTGCCGAGGGGTTGAAAGGGAAGATCGAGGTATTAATACTTCAAGAAGAATAACAGCAAGCAAATCTCCTGATATATCAATAGAAGACATAAAATCAAGGATAAAAGGTGATTTAGGAAAGGAGATTTTTTTCTATAAGACAGTTGGTTCTACAAATGTAACCGCTGCAGAGCTTGCCGAAAAAGGCGCTACAGAAGGTATTGTTGTGCTTGCTGACAGCCAGGGAAAGGGAAAGGGGAGACTTGGCAGATTTTGGATATCACCCTCCGGCGTAAATATATATATGAGCATTATCACGAGACCTGAGGCAGATCCTGAGGATGCGACTCTCTTGACAATAATGGCTGCTGTTGGATGCACGATTGCACTTAGAAGGGTAACCGATCTGAATGTTTCAATAAAATGGCCAAATGATCTTATGGCCTCCGATAAGAAGTTAGGGGGTATACTAACAGAAATGAAAACATGTCCTGGCAGGGTAATCTTTGCTATTATAGGCATAGGCATCAATGTAAATGTTGACATAGACGTATTTCCAGATGATGTAAAAAAGATAGCAACATCTGTTAAAAATGAAACAAGTAAAGTCTATTCAAGGACAGAGATAATTGCAGAAATCTTGAATGAATTAGACAAGTGGTACAAGATACTTAAAGGGATGGGTAAAAAGATACTCCTTACTGAGTGGCAGCGACTTACATCTACACTCGGCAGGGAAGTCAAGGTATCTGTTGGAAAGGAAACCTTTGCGGGTTTAGCCGAGTCTTTAGACGATAAGGGAATGTTGATCTTGAGACTTCCGTCAGGGGAGCTAAAGAGGATAAGCTCAGGGGATCTGACAATTTTAAGATAGATGTTAATCGCTATAGATATTGGTAACTCAGTAATAAATATAGGTTTTTTCACTAAATCGGGCCTTTCTGTTCAAAAAATTGACACGAACCCTTTAATGTCTCCTTCCGGATATTTAGCGCTCCTTAACAGGTTTAAAAAAGAAAAAAATATAGACAAAACACCTGAAGGAATTATAATATCTTCTGTTGTGCCAGGCCATACCAGTATACTGAGAGAGGCCATCAAAGGATTAGTCTCAGTGAAACCTTTGATAGTGAGTTATAAGATTAAGACAGGCCTTAAATTTGATATTCCGAATCCCGAGGAACTGGGTTCAGACAGAATTGCAAATGTCGTAGCAGCATATGAACTTTACAAGTGTGCTGTGGCAGTTGTAGATTTTGGCACAGCTACTACAATAAGTGTTGTTGGAAAGGATGCGGATTATATCGGAGGTGCAATAATGCCGGGGATTAAGTTGATGAATGAAGCACTTGCAAAAGGCGCTTCTAAACTATGGGAAGTTCCGCTCAGTCCCCCGGAATTGGCTCTCGGCACTGATACAATTAGATGCATTCAGTCAGGTTTATTTTATGGTTCAGCAGGTGCTGTAGAAAGGATTCTACTTGAGATAGAAAAAGAGATTGGCTTAAGGCTGAAGGTTGTTTTAACAGGTGGATATGGAGGTATAATCTCAAAATTTCTTAAAAGAAAACATGATCTTAGGCCGCACCTTACAATCGAGGGGTTAAAGACAATATACATGAGGAACAAAGATGCATGAGCTGAGAAAAGACATCTTGCTCGGCAGATGGGTTGCGGTCCTTTCAGAATCTAAGGCGCCATCAGAGTATGAGCTTCCGCCAAATAATAAGAAAGAGGAAAGTAGTTGTGTTTTATGTCCCGGCCGGGAAAATGAGACTCCACATGAGATAACATCTATTAGAAAACCTGACACACATTTTAATACTTCCGGATGGTGGGTAAGGGCATTGCCGAGTTTTAAACCTGTGTTTCAGGTAGAAGGAGATTTAGGAAGAAGAGGAATCGGGATTTATGACAGGATGAACAGCATTGGTGCAAACGAAATCCTTGTTGAATCTCCTGAGCATAATACAAGACCTGAAGATATGGGGCTTGAACAGATGATAAGGGTAATAACACTCTACAGGGATCGCATTGCCGACCTTGAAAAAGATTCGAGACTGAGATATATTTTAATATATAAAAATTCCGGAAAGGATGCGGGAGAGATTTTTTCTCATCCTATCTCATATCTAATGGCAACCCCTGTAATCCCGAAGAGAGTCAAGGACGAACTTGATAATGCGAAACAGTATTACAATTATAAAGAAAGATGTATATTCTGTGATATTGTCAGGGAGGAACTGAGGGTGGGTGAGAGAATAATCCTTGAAACGCGAAATTTTGTTGCCCTGTGCCCTTATGCAGCTAAGTTTCCATTCGAGGCATGGATAATCCCAAAAAGGCACAGTTGTGCCTTTCATGAGATCGCCTATGAGGAGATTGAGGATATGGGGTTAATTCTCATGTCTGTGTTAAAAAAGTTGAGACGAATATTTAACGAACCGCCGTTTAACTATTTTCTGCATACGGCACCAAACATGGTACCGAGGAAAAACCACTGGCATACTCTCGGTGAGGACTTTCACTGGCATCTCGAGATAATACCGCGGCTTATGCGGATGAGTGGTTTTGAATGGGGTTCAGGATTTTACATCCTGCCTACATCGCCGGAAAATGCAGCAAAATATTTACGTGAGGTTGAATAATGGAAATTAAAAGCATTCTTTTCCCAACAGACTTTTCTGAAGGGTCGTCACAAGCACTGCAGTATGCTGCAGATATCGGAAGGCGATATGGAGCCAGGCTTTACCTGCTTTATGTTGTTCATGAAATAGTAGAGGCAGGAGGGTGGTACATCCCTCATCCATCAATGAATAACATTTACAAGGATTTAGTAACGGATGCTCAAAAAGAACTGGATGGATATGGCCTTGAGGAACTGAAAGGACTCAAGGATATAGAACGCAGGGTTCTCAGGGGTTCGCCCCATGACGAGATTGTAAAATTTGCTAATGATAACAAGATTGACCTTATAATTATAGGTACCCATGGTAGAAAGGGAATAGACAGGATACTTTTCGGAAGCACCGCTGCATACGTAGTAAGACTCGCACCATGTCCTGTCCTTACTGTACGACTTCCGAAATATTAAGGGTAGTAAACTATGCGCGTTTATCTCTCAGAGAATGCATTTATTGATCTCCTTCTGAGTTCGGCAGAGGTATATAAAAGGGAATGTTTTGGCTTTCTCCTTGGGTACAAGCTTGAAGACCGATTTATAGTTGAACATGCATTCAGTGTCCAGACAGCTAACAGAAGGCATAAGGGGGTTGTATACAACCAGAAAAACCACAAAAAGATAGAACCAATACTCGCAAGGTTCGATAAGTTACAGAAAATAGGAGACTTTCATTCTCATACACAATTTGGTCCAACAAAAGGGCTTGCTGCACCAAGCACAGTAGATATTAATGGGATGGTTCCTCACCATATATACCTGATTGTTGCTATAAACAATAATGAAAAGACAATGTCATGGGGTGAAAATAGAGATGGTACAATATCCGGCTCAGTTAGTGATTTTTTCTTCAAGATATCTGCGCATTTCCTTAATGGAGCTACTTCTGTAAAACGGGCAAAGATACACTGCCCATTCCCACCTGGGTTCTGAAATTAAAAGATGAACGGGGGATGAGGCTAAACGCTAAAGTGCTTGTTGTCGGTGGTGGTCCTGCTGGTGCCACTGCTGCAAGGTTCCTTGCAGAAAGTGGATTAGATGTAATTCTGCTTGAAAGGAATCTTTCTTTTACAAAGCCATGTGGTGGGGGAATTTCCCTAAGTGCCTTTGATGAACTCGACATTCCAAAAACAACAATAAAAAAAGAAATTAAGAGTGTAAGGATCGTCTCTCCTATGGGTAAAATGCTTGATATGGAATTAAGAGGCGGAAATCTTGCAATTGTTGAGAGGGGAGAGTTTGATAGGGTACTGCGAAATTGTGCAGAAGAAAAAGGCGCAAAGGTAATAGAAGGGGAATTTATCAGAATTATAGATGTTAATGATAAATTATACAGGGTTGAGGCATATATTGGTGAGGTAAAGACCGAAATAGTCTCAGAGTATATCATCGCTGCTGACGGCGTGAATTCGAGAGTAAGGACTGCCCTTGGTATAAAATCCTCAAAATCCCTTTATACATTCTCAGAGAGGATAAAAGGAGTTGAAACAGAATTCTGTGAGTTATGGTTCGGTTCATCTCATGCACCTGGTGTTTATTCGTGGGTATTCCCGGCAACAGATGGGATTTCAGCCGGTACAGGTAGTTTCAACCCGGGAGAAACTAAAGCCCTATTTGAAAGGTTCAAACAGAGAAGGGGGATAATAGCAGAGGGTCGCAAGAGGATATATAGGATACCTCTATGGAAAGGTAATTTATATAATAAAGGTAAGGTTATATTTACAGGTGATTCAGCAGGTCAGGTTATACCCTTTGTTTATGAAGGTATTTATTATTCAATGAAGGCAGGGGAATTTGCTGCAGGGGCTATAATAGAAAAAAAGGTAGATAATTATAAGAGGAGGTGGAAGTCCAGGTTTCAGAAGAGATTTACCCTTATGGATAAACTTAGAGCTTATTTTTTAAAAGATGACACCTCTGCCGAGAGGCTCGTTGCTTTACATAGAAGACCTGAGATTCAGGAGTTATCTTTGAGGCTCTGGATCAAGAAAGACGGTGGCATGGAAATTTTCAAGGGTTATACAAAGCTTTTCAGGAAATTCTTGAGTTGAGTTTAAAAAGATTCTTTGCCTACTCCATTGCAGCACACACTCTTATCATAGCTGCTATCATATTCTTAATGCCTGTTATTAAAGAAAAAGAGCGGAAAGAATTCATCACTAAACTCGTTTCTCCTGAAGAATTAAAAAAACCTGAAAAGAGACTGCTAAGGCCAAAAATTAAACTTCCTCTGCCTTTGCCTCCTGTTTTAAAAAAACCTCATCTGCCTCCTGTTGTTCCGGTCAAGCCGAAGCCTGAACCATCTTCTGAAAAGCCTGTTGTACCTGGAGAAGGGAAGGGAACGGGAAAACCTCTTCCTGAAGGCGCTAATCAGAAAATTGGCAGACAAGAAGGAGAAGAAACAGGCAAGGGGAGATTATCACAATCAAAGCCTTTAGAAAAACCAGGATATTTTGAAAATAAAAACCTCTTGGATAAGGGCATAATTGATCAGATTGCAAAAAAAGGAATTTCTGAAAAGCAAAAACAGGATAAAGCAATTACATTAGATACGTCTGAGTACAAATACGCAGGCTATATGGGATTACTAAGAGGGAAAATAGAAAATTCAGGTTGTTGGGCCTATCCTCCTGATGCAGCAGCAAAGGGAATTTATGGCGATCTGGTCATACGGTTCACTATCAAGAAAAACGGCAGGCTTGGAGCTGTAGAACTCGTCAGGACATCAGGCCATAAAAGTCTTGATGATGCGGCCATAAAAGCTTTAAATGATTGCGGGCCTTACTGGCCTCTGCCTGATGAATGGGGGATGGAAGCTTATACCATAGAAGGGCATTTTATTTATACGATTTACGGATACTATATAAGGTAGGTTATAATAAGTTCTGATTTATGAGACCGAGACTTTATCTTAAAGTGGGCGATATGGTCAGGCACAGGCACTATTGTGCATGGGGTAATGGTGAGGTTATTGAGGAGAAACATTCAACCCTGCCAGGCGGATTATGCCTTGTTAGAGTGTCATTTGAAGACGGAATGGAAAGGACATTTATAAACGACCTCAACAGTGAATGCTGCTGTTATTATGCAGGCCTAAGATTATTCTGATTTTAAGAATAAGGTTAAGTATTCAATGTAACACTCTATTATAAAATAATTTTCTTGACAAAATAACGCCCTGATGCTTTAATCTTTTTAATGGGACCATTTACCAGTCTTATTGATGAGGAGATGCCCTCTATTCTGGTTGTGGACGACGTTCAGTCCAACCTTGAGCTGATGGAGGTTGTCTTTCAAAAAGAGGGTTTCAGGGTTTATACTGCCTTAGACGCAGGTGATGCTATTAAGATATTCCAGCAATCCCCTCCTGACCTTGCTGTACTTGATGTTATGATGCCGGGGATGGACGGCTTTGATTTATGCAGGAAACTCAAGGATATATCAGGGAAACGTTTTTTCCCCGTAATACTCCTTACAGCCCTGATAGACAAGAAAAACAGAATAAAAGGCATTGAGTCAGGCGCAGACGATTTCATCAGCAAACCATTTGATACCTCAGAACTTTTAATCAAGATAAAATCATTGCTGAAACTCAAGGCCCTTCAGGAGGAGCTTGACCATTCAGAAAACATTATACTAACCCTCGCTGTTGCAATGGAGGCAAGGGATCCTTATACAAAAGGGCATTCAACGAGAGTTAGTAAACTTTCAGCGGACTTTGTATCATTCCTTGGTATATCTCAAAGGGATCGAGAAGAGATGAAAAAGGCAGGGATACTTCATGACATAGGAAAGATATGCCTTAGTGCATCATTGCTCCATAAACCAGGGGCTCTGACAGAGGAAGAGTGGGAAATAATCAAGAGACATACGATACTCGGTGAGGAGATATGTCGGCCACTTGTTTCTATGAAGAAGATACTCCCTGCGATAAGGCACCACCATGAGCGTTGGGACGGGAGAGGCTTTCCAGACGGACTTTCTGGAGGAAACATTCCACTTATGGCAAGGATTCTTTCTGTTGTGGACTCATTTGATGCCATGGTATCAGAGCGCCCATATCGTGACTGCAGGTCAGCCGGGACTGCGCTGGAAACTTTAAAATCAGAACAATATGAAGGCCAGTGGGATCCGGAATTGCTCGGATATTTTATAAAGATGATGAACCCTCTGGTAGATACTGTTTATAAATGATATGGTTAGATTTTAGCCTGGTATCAAAACTCGGTGTAGCAGAGCCAGGAGATCAGGATGAAACAGAAGATGTCGCTCAATACTGAGTCTTTCTACGACACTGTTGAAAGTCCCATAGGTACACTGTATCTTGTATTTACAGGCAAGATACTCAGAGGGATAGATTTTAAAAAACCGGGAGAGATACTTCGAAAGGGTAACGCACCTCCTCTCATAAAAAAGGAACTTAAAGAGTATTTTGAAAATGGCAGAGAGGAATTCACGCAAGGGATAAATCTCACTAAAGGTACAGAATTTGATAAGAAGGTCTGGCTTGCACTGAAGGGAATCCCTTACGGAGAAACAAGGACATATAAATGGCTTGCTGAAAAGGTCGGGAAGCCAACCGCCTTCAGGGCGGTTGGCCGGGCGCTCAGCAGAAACCCTATACCCATTCTCCTTCCATGCCACCGTATTATAGAGTCAGATGGTTCAATCGGTGGTTACTCATCAGGCATTGATATTAAACGAAGGCTGCTTGAGATCGAATACTATAATAAGTTAGCTAAACCCCAACTCAAGACATAAAGGTTTAACTAAACAGAACCGGCTTTCGCTCCTACGATATTCTTCGACAGTTCTAAGCAAAGGGCTAAAAAGATTTGACTATTTTTTAAATTCTGGTAATATTAATTTTATGGAACTTAAGGTTGGTACAATAACGCATTTTTATAACAAAATAGGTGTGGCAGTTGTTGAACTTTTAGAACCCCTACAGATCGGAGACACAATACACATCAGCGGACAAACAACCGATCTGACAGAGAAGGTGGAATCAATGCAGATCGAACACCAGAATGTTGAGAAAGCAGAAAAGGGCCAATGCATAGGCTTAAAGGCCAAAGGGGAAGTTAGAGAGAAAGACCTTGTCTATAAGGTCATTGATTAGTAAATTTTAGTGCCTCGCTGCCATCCTGATAAAATCAATTAATCTCTCCTTATGAGAGGTGAAGGGGAAATAATGAGCCATGGATGAGATAGTTGTCTTTATCACTGCTTCCAGTGAGGATGAAGCTGCTAAAATTGCAAAGGCGCTTGTAGAGACAAACTTTGCAGGTTGTGTCAATATAATCAAAAATATCCGCTCTATCTATAGCTGGGAGGGGAAAATCGAGGATGAGCCAGAAGTTCTTATGATCGTTAAGACCCGAAAGCCTCTCTTCGATGACCTTATAAAAAAGGTGAAGGAACTCCATAGCTATACAGTCCCTGAGATAATAGCAATGCCTATAGTCAAGGGTTCAGAAGACTATTTAAAGTGGTTAAGGGAGGTAACAGGCTGAAAGCAGGGTTTTATCAATTCAATCCCACCTTTGGTAAAAAGGACGAAAACCTGAAAAAGGTTATGTCTGTTGCAGAAGATGCTGACGTGGCCCTTCTCGTGCTTCCGGAGTTCTTTGCAACCGGTTATCAGTTTGCCTCAAAAGATGAGGTAGCGGAACTTTCAGAGCAGATACCGGAGGGATATACAACTAAATTCCTTTCAGAACTATCTCTTAAAAGAGGCTTTTATATTGTGGCGGGTCTTCCAGAAAGAAGTAGCGACAGTTTCTTCAATAGTGCAGTTCTGACAGGTCCTGATGGATTCATAGGGGTTTATCGCAAAACTCACCTCTATTTTGAAGAAAAACTCTATTTCAGTCCTGGTGACACTGGATTTAAGGTCTGGGATACAAAGATAGGCCGTATAGGCGTTATGATATGTTTCGACTGGTTCTTCCCCGAATCGATGAGATCCCTTGCACTTCTGGGCGCAGCTATTATTGGACATCCTTCAAATCTGGTATTACCGTATTGCCCCCATGCTATGCCTGTAAGGTGTCTTGAAAACAGGGTATATGCCATAACCGCAAACAGGATTGGAGAAGAAAACAGAAAAGAGGGACAATCACTAAAATTTATTGGGCAAAGCCAGATTGTTTCCCCGGAAGGTAAAATTCTTATCAGGGCATCAGAAGATGATGAGGATTTGTTGGTTGCAGAAATTGACATTGAAATGGCAAAAAACAAGTCGTTGAATTCTCTGAACAATATTTTTGATGACAGAAGACCCGAGATGTATCGAATATGCAAATAGGTTTATAAATAAAACATCATTGTCGTCATTCCTGCAAAAGCAGGAATCCAGGTTGCCATTGGTTGACAAAGAGCCAATTCTGGATTCCGGGTCAAGCCCGGAATGACAGAAAAAGCACAAGAGCACTTTTTACTTTAGGTTCTCTTACTAATTGGAAAAGTTATGAAAATTTTCGCCTGGCCTACAAATATCAGTGATGCAAAAGCAATACAAATATCCCTCAGAGACAAAGTAAAAATCATCTCCTTAAAAAAACCACCGCAGTACATAGCTTCTGTTGACGCCTCTTTTACTGATGATGAGATTATTGCCGTAACCTGTATATATAAATACCCTGAGCTTGTTTATATAGGCCATGAAACTGCAATTAAAGAAGCAACTTTTCCTTATGTCCCCGGATACCTCACCTTCAGGGAAGGCCCCGCAATTATCGAGGCCATTAACCGTCTGAGTATCAAACCAGATTTGATCCTTGTTGATGGTCAGGGGATTGCTCATCCAAAAGGCATCGGCATAGCGTCTCATATAGGAGTCCTTCTTGATATGCCGACTATAGGATGTGCAAAGTCAAGGTTAGTCGGAGAGTATAAAGAACCCGGATTTAAGAAGGGAGCGTGGTCTCATCTAAAATATAATGGTAGAACTGTTGGGGCGGTTGTGAGGACAAAAGAAAATGTAAGACCTCTTTTTGTTTCGCCGGGGCACAGGATAGATTTAAAAGCCTCGATTGAGATAGTACTTGGTTGTACCAGCAAATACAGAATCCCTGACCCTCTGAGAATGGCAGATTTTATATCGAAAAAATTAAAGAAAGAGTGGTTAGCAGGTCAGATGTAAGGCTGCAATTACGATCTTATCCTTTTGAAGTTTATTGAATAGTTCAACAGCCTTCTCTGTTAGTGCCACATGAACCTTGATACCCTTGGACTCAAGATGTGATAATGTTTCCTTTGGAACTTTCATCAATCCAGAAGAACCGGTCCCCACAATCAAAATTTCGGGCTTTGCATTGATAACATCAGAGAGGTCAACGACCTGAAGATTATGACCTTCCTTTCTCCACCATGAAGAATCAACCCTTCCCGGGTAGATAATCACATCAGAGGTATAGGTCTTTCCATCAATAATTATTTTGCCAAAAGAATAATGCTCAATCTTCATTTCACTTGTAAGCCTTTACTATGCTATATTTTAACATAGGGAGTGCATAGGGTTCTGGTGTCCCTCCTGGACTTCAAATCCAGTGTTGCCTGTTACAAACGGGCAGGGTGGGTTCGATTCCCACACACTCCCGCCATTCATATGCCGGGAAAATATCTTGTTCTTACGATTTACTGAGGACTTTGAGAAATGCCTCAGCCGCCTGAGTATCAAACTGGGTGCCGCTGCACCTCTTTATTTCTGATATAGCATATTCTTTGGGCGGTGCTGGTCTGTATGGCCGGTTGGATGTCATGGAGTCAAATGAATCGGCAATACAGATGATTCTTGCCAGCAATGGTATTTCATCACCTTCAAGTCTGTCAGGATAACCTTTTCCATCTAACCTTTCATGGTGCGACCTGATTATTGGAAGCAGGTTTTGTAACTGCCTTATAGGGCTGAGAATCTCCTCACCTCTTACAGGATGCATCCTGATAAGGGCAAATTCTTCATCGGTAAGCTTTCCGGGCTTATCGAGGATTACATCATAGGTTCCTATCTTTCCTATATCATGAAGGAGGGCTGCTATTCTGAGAGTTTCGATTTCTTTCTCCTTTAATCCCATCTCCTTTGCTATAGATATTGCATAAGCCGTTACCCGTTCTGAATGACCTTTTGTCCATGGGCTCTTTGCATCTATTGCATTGACAAAAGCAAGAATAAGGCTATTATAGAGTTTTTCAAGCTCCTTGAAAGAAATATCGAGATCTTTAAGCATATTTAAAAATGCATCACGGCTCTCAGTGAGTTTCTTTTCCTTATCCTTAATCTCAGTGATATCAACAAGTGAAAGCACAAAGGTATTAACCGAGTTTTCTTTAGCAGCTACAGGTGCCATATATCCGACAAAATCTTTGTTAAATCTCGAGGTATGAAATTCGAAGGTCTCTGTGCCTCTGATATTACTTGAGTCAGGCAATGGACATCTTTCTGTTGTCTCGTCTTTACCAAAAATCACTTTATAACATTTTCCCCCTATTATTTCCTTATATGAAAGGCCTGTAAGCCTTGAGATATAATTGTTTACCCTTATTATATTATGTTCTTTGTCAAGAAGCATAACGCCATAAGGCATGGAATCAAATGTTGTTTTCCATTCTTCTGCTGCATGCTCAAGCTTCTTTTCATAGCTTTTTCTTACGCTAATATCTCTAAAAACACTTCTGGTTTTTAGAAAATCCCCATTTTTATCATAAACGGCTGTAGCATTTATCAATACAGGGAGCAGTGTCCCATCCTTTCTTTTAAGGTTATGTTCAATATTTTCTATAGAGCCTTTGCGCTTCAGCTCATTGAAGGTATTCTGATAAGTTTCCAGAACCTCATCTGTAAGAAGGTCTGTAAGCTTTATCTTTCCAATAACCTCATCTCTTTCATAGCCAAGCATCCTGAGCCATGTAACATTAACGTCGAGAATCATTCCATCAGGGCCTATAGAATGATAGCCGTCAGGGGCGTTTTCATAGAAGTCATGGTATTTTTCTTCAGATTCCTTAATTGCCTCAAAAAACTTTGTCCTTTCATTAACAAGAAAACCCATGATTGTAGAGATGAGAGGCGCAAATAGAACTACAATATGGAAAAGCAGTTCATGACTACTATATGGATGAAAAATGTACCTGACTGTTTGGGCTCCATGTTCAACATTCACATAAAAGAGAAAGGCTATAAGAAGAAGCCATCCGGAAAGGGTGACAGCAATGGCGAGTTTGGATTTCATGGATTTTTGTATTTTCCCAATTCTTTCTTCAGACTCTCTATTTCTTCTTTTAGTTCTATCATCCTGATCTCCCTGCCAACAGCCATATCATAAAACTCCTCGAGCTCTTTAACCCTTTTTTTGAGTTCTTCTTCACGTTGTCGCAACTGCTCGTTTGCATTTGATAGTTCGGCGGTCCGTCCGGATACCTGCTCTTCAAGGTATTTGCGGTGAAGCCCAAGTTCAGCATCCCGTTCCTGAATTTTCTCTAACATTTCGTTAAAGCCTTCAGCAAGGGAACCCAACTCATCATGACTGTGAATTGACGCCCGTAAAGAATAGCTTTTTTCTTTTGAAAAGAGCCGCATCAACCGCACTAAATCCAGTACAGGGCCAGTGATTGACTGCTGTAACTTTGACAACAGCAGGAAGGCAACAGAAAGGGATACAAACATAACGATAATAGCAACGCCAATATCCCACTTAAGGCGAGAATAAAGTTCTTTCAAGTCAGACTGTATATATATCGTGCCGATAGTATCTTTATCAAAAACAATGTGATGAAAAAGAGATAGGTGGTTAATTCCAAAACGATGGCTATTTTCTCGAGGCGGAGGAGGTAAAACGTCTTCTTTCATGCCATCGCTTCGGTACTCGGCAAACACTTTGCCATCCTTCGTATAGATAGTCGCATACATAATATTCGGAGCAGCTCTCAGTGCTGACAGAATTTCTTCTGCAGCTTTCCGATCGTTGAAGGACAGAGCGGCTGTGCTATTACTGCCTATTATTTCTGCCTGAACCGTGAGGTCCTTTATCATTGAACGCCGAAAATCAAGAACCTCATTAGTAATTAAAACCGCGCTGGCTAAAAGTAATACAACCCCTGTCGTCAATAAACCAATCAGAATCAGCCTGTGCTTGATGGAAATATCTCGAAACAACAGCATATTATATTCTACCTTTATGGCAAATCATAAACGATTCTTGCAAGATTCAGAAGCTTGGAGCTAATCTTTAGCCCGGATCGCCTTGCTGCATCTATGTTGATTTCAAATCGTACCTTATTCTGTTCTAAATAAAAATTTATTATCACGCCTTGTCGTGCAAAACCTTCTGTATCACTAACAGTCAAAATATGCAAGCCTTTAAGAGATTTAAGTATCTGCGTTAAACGTTCTTCCTCCGACTCACTTATAAATAGAATGCGACATTTTTCTATGTCATGGAGTTCCTTAAAACGGTTTATCACCAGCTTTTTATTAATAATTTTCTCGCCCTGAATCGAGTCAAAAGCTTTGCCAAATGGATCTTCTCCGAGAACACAGAGGTTAAAGGTGGCGCTGGAATCGGTTGTAGCTTCAGTTGGCCACTCGACGAATTTAGTAAAGTTGTATAGGAATGCTGCCTTGACCTCGTACTCACCTATCTTCGGCTGCTGTGCATAAGTATTTATCTCCCAACTCACTATAGACAATGTGGGTATGATGAACAGACATAAAAACTTTATATAAGCTTTTTTATCGCCGACAGCAAAATGTATCATCTGATTTTTTATAATATTAAACACCACTCCCTTATTTGCTAAAATTTGTAAGTGAGCTTAAATCGAAAGCTCCGGCCATCCTGCTCGATTATGTCCTGTAGATGTTCTTCTGATCCGGGATCTCCATATTTCTTATCGAAAAGGTTATAAACAGTAGCTGATGCCTCAAGATTTTTCAGCAGGTTCTGACTGAAAAGAGTTAAGTTGGTGATAAAATAATCATCTGTAAAATCGCCGGCTAAGGTCTTTTTCTTACTCGTGTACTGTTCTTCCATGCCGACAAATAGTTTCTCCTTTATAATGGGCGCGATCAAGTTTAGTCTGGCTAAATGCCTGGGTGAATTGGTAAGTATTTCTCCTGTCTTTTTGTCCTTGGTCTCCTGAAAGGTGTAGCTGATTCTACCCTTAAGGCCTTCCCATTTGCCCTCAAGTTCAAATTCCACACCTTTCGTTTCAACATTATCTATGTTTTCAAATACAAGAAGGTTGTCTGAAGGGTCGGTGGTGAGGGTGATGAGGTCGTCTATTTTATAATAGAAGGCAGAAGCAGTCCCTCGAAGATTATTTCCTATGACCTGTTCATAAACCAGTTCATAGGTCTTGATGGTCTCAGACTTAAGGTCTGAATTAGACTTTGAAGAAATATCTCCATCATTATAATAAAGTTCATAAGCATTAGGGGCGCGAAAGGCCGTACCATAAAGGAGTTTAAAGGTCGTCTTTTCAAAAGGATTATAGATAAAGGCAAGCCTGGGATTTGTGGTAGAGCCAAAAGTTTCATAATTGTCGTAGCGCACACCTGCATTAAGAATCAGATTATTAAGTATCTTATATTCATCCTGTATATAAAGGGCCCAGATATTGGAGTCTCTCTTGTCATTCAGGTATACTTGTATTTCATCAGAGTTTTTCTGCTCTTGTTTGAAATTATCCCTGTATTCTCCGCCTATGATGAATTTATGCTTTTCAAATAATTTTTTAGAAATCTGAAGCTCTCCGCCCAACCATTCTCCCCTCGAATAATCTTTATTCAAAACTATATAAGGAGGAGCACCTGTGTCTGCATAGTCATATGGATAATCCCCATGATAGTCATAGTAATTGTAATTGAGCCGGGCCATGACACTTAGATCATGGGCAAAGTTGTGTTCGTATTTCAGGTCTATGTAGAAATGTTCATCTACGGTAAAGAAACGGCTATCATTAAAAACTGTTTCAAATGATGCGGTTGGAACGCCTTTTTTTCTATCAATATAGGCACTCTGCAAAGTAAAATCATGAAATGAAAACTTTCCAAATAAGCTTTTATATCGGTCATAGTCGAGGTCTTCTGCAATGCCGTTATTCGTTGTGGGATCGTCAAAATCCTTAAAAAACAACCGATCATCCCCTTTACTATCATAGTAAGAGCCGGAAAGTACCATCTCAAGGCCATTCTGGAATTGATTACCATAACTGAATCGTCCCTTATATGTGTTAAAACTGCCGGCTTCGCCAGAAACTTCCATGCCCTCTATATCACGTCCCGATTTAGTAATAACATTGATTACACCAAAAAATGCATTACTTCCATAAAGCGAGGAACCCGAACCGCGGATGATCTCTACATGATCTATAAGATCCACATCTAAAGGGAAATCCGTTCCAATTGATGCCTGGTCATAAATGTTGTCGTTTATCCTAACACCATTTACAAGGAGCAGAACCCGGGTGTTATAATCACCAGGACGAGAAAATCCTCTTACTCCAATATAATGATAGTTTCGGTCATAGGTGGTGTAAAAACCCCTGACGCTTCGTAAGATATCTGCAAGGGTTCGGTAACCATATTTTTTAATATCGTCAGAAGTAATAATAGTAACTGACGAAGGAGCTTCGGTAACCTTCTGTTCATATTTTGAGGCCCCATAAACAGTAGCGACCTCTATTTCCATCAGTTCTTCAATACTGAGATTTGTAAGAACTGGCTTAAGATCGTCTGTCGGTTCGCTTGCTTCAGCCAACATAACTGTTAATAACAGGGTTAACAATAATAAGTAACTTACTCTTCCTATTTTTTTAATTTTATCCTTCATCATTCTTACTCCTTTTTATACTTTAAAAGCTCTTCCTTCAAACCTTCTATTTCCTTCTTTAATTCTATCATCTTCAGTTCCCTGGTAACCGCCATATTATAAAACTCCTCAAGTTCCTTAACCCTCTTTTTAAGTTCTTCTTCACTCCTGAGTATCTTTTCCTCTGCCTTCTTGCGCTCATCGTGTTCTTCAGCTTCTTTTAATGCGCGATTTACTGCAGGCACAAGACGTGACAAATTGCTCTTCAGCACATAATCCGTTGCGCCTTCTTTGAGCATCCTAACTGCCAGCTCATCGCCGACTGCTCCTGAAACTAGAATAAACGGCACATCAGGACTTTCTTTCTTTACTATTAATAATGCTGAAAGACCGCTAAATGTAGGAAGGGAATAATCAGCGAGGATAATATCAGGCATAAAATCTCTAAGTTCTTTTTGGAAGTCCTCTTTTGTTTCAACCCGCTTTGAGGCAAATACTACCCCTCCTTTGCGTAATTCGCGTTCTATCAACTCAGCATCTGCAGCAACATCTTCAAGCATCAATATACGAAGCTCTCTGTCTGTATATAAGTCAACTCTTCTATTTTTTATCAACCTAATAGCCTCTTTGTTTTTATTTCTTTTTAAATTCGTCCTTCTTATACTTTAAAAGCTCCTCTTTCAATCTCTCCATCTCCTTCTTCAACCCTATCATCCTCAATTCAGGTTATCAATTTGAATGTATATGCATGCTTCAGCATAATCACGACATCCTTAACCTTGTTTCGTATTTCCTAATTGTGCTATCTTTAAAACAGGAAATAGGAAATATTTATTGGAGGGAAAAATGCCAAGGGTTATTGAAGACGTTAAGCCTGAATACATTATTAATAAAAAGGGCACTAAAAAAGCCGTGGTTCTCAGTTTAAAAGAATACGAAAATATCCTTGAATTAATTGAAGACCTTGAAGATGGTAATGACCTTCTGAAAGCAGAGAGAGAAGCAAAGTCTTTTATTCCGTATGACAAATTCCGCAAGACGTGGCTTAAAGATTGACTTACAGGATTGTAATAGAGAGGAAGGCGCAAAAAGAGGCGCAAACAATTCCAGTAAAATATCGTTCTGCTATTGACAAAGAAATTCTTTCCCTTGCTTTGAATCCGAGACCACATGGTTCTAAGAAACTTACAGAAAAAGAAGGTTATCGCATTCGTGCTGGTGATTATCGTATTCTTTATACGATAGATGATGAAACGAAGACAGTCGTCATCTACAGGATCAAAATTAAGGGAAAAGCTACTTATAAATAAGGGCTGATTTACCTTGAAAATAGAATACATTTCGGTCATCCTTTCTTATACTTCGACAACTCCTCTTTCAATTCCGCTATCTCCTTTTTCAGTTCTATCATCTTCAGTTCCCTACTAACAGACATATCATAAAAATCCTCAAGCTCCTTAATCCTTTTTTTGAGTTCTTCCTGGTATTCCATAAGCTTTTGCTGCGTATTTTTAATATCTGTTATGTCTGTCGCTACAACTACTGAAAAGTGGGTTTTCCCTTTCTCATCTGTAACCGGACAATGGCTGACATAAAACCAGCGCCCATCTTTTGTTTCTATCTCAGTCTTTGGCAAAATCTCTCCTGTCTGCATATGTACTTTGCAAAGCCCGATTTGTTTATAATTACAGGAGAAAAATGTAGGGTTTAACGAAATTAGGAACAACTGGTAAGTTAGTCCTCCGGAAGGAGGAAGCAGATGGCAAGAAAGAAATGGAGTGCAGAAGAGAAGCAGAAAATGGTATTGGCAGGCTTGAGGAATGAGACATCCGTAGCTG
>JBGQLV010000020.1:0-34684 GCA_041500225.1 Thermodesulfovibrionia bacterium
AAAAATGCAATTTATTCTATTTGAAATAGGCATGTGTGCAGAAAAAGCTTTACCAGCAGCTCCTTTGTAAGACATTTGATATTTAGTATAGCTCATATTTTTATTTATCACGAATTGATAATCATCAATATCCAGATTCTGCTTTGTAAAGGTTTTTCTGCATATATGCCTTTCATAATCATCAGACAAATGCATTTTTCGGGTTAAAGAATCCCAATAAATCCTCCCTGCCTTCCATTGTGATCTTTACAATACCTGTAAGAATGATATTCATCAGGGCTGCAATATGTACACTCATTCGAGCTCCATATATTTTCTTCAGGGATTCCTATCGAAACTGCCTGATACATATTTGCCGAAGAAAGGTCAACGCAATATTTTCCATCTCCCGTAGCCTTGTAATATCTTCCACCTCCTGTAGCTTTGTAAATATCATCTTTAACTTCAGAGTCGACATCATAGCAGTCCCACCTGATACTCGGACCGAGAGCAATTATTATATCCTGTGGTGATGATCTAAAATATTTAAACATTGATTTGATGGTCTTTTTTACTATCTGAGCTGCTGTACCCCGCCATCCTGCATGCACAGCGCCAATAATTGAATTTCTTCTATCAAAAAGAAGGATAGGAACGCAGTCTGCAACCTGAACACCTATTAATATACCTCTCCTCTTTGTTACCACAGCATCCGCTATCAGCGACTCAAGGTCTGAGTCTATCACCAAAACCTTATCCGTATGTTTCTGAACAGGGAGAAAGACATCATCTTTTTTTATAGATAAGATATTGCTGATTCTCTCGATATCTGCACCTAATGATTTCCTGGTAAAGAATGCCTTTGCACAACCATCAAATATATCCGGGCAAATCAATCTATCCATTAGATTTAAAAGAACGGAAAGCCTCCGGTATCTTGTCTATGATATCTGTTGCTATCAAAGAATACTGGCCCTTTTCAGAAGCTGCCATATCCCCTGCAAGGCCATGCATATAAACTCCTGTGATACACGCATGAATTGGATTTGGTGTCTGGTTAAAAAATCCTGAAATCATTCCGGTAAGCACATCCCCAGTGCCGGCTGTAGCCATTCCAGGGTTCCCTGTTGAATTAATAAAAGCCCTTCCATCCGGCACGGCAATAATGGTCGGAACACCCTTAAGCACAAGATAAGTCCCTGTCTCTTTTGCAAAAGATGTTGCAGTGTTAATCCTGTCTTTTTCTATATCCTTAATCCCTAATCCTGAATCCTGTAAAAGTCTTTCCATTTCGCCGGGATGAGGCGTAAGAATTAAAGGGGCTTTTATCTTTGAAAAAACCTCTTTTTCACCTTTAATAGAATTTATTCCATCTGCGTCTATGACTATTGGAGCTTCTGAATTCTTTATCAGGGTCCTCACGAGTTTCTCGGTTTCAGCACTTACACCGATACCAGGCCCAATAGCAAGCAGGTCAGCCGTCTTATTCAGGAAATCAAGTATCTTATTTGATGCTCTTACAGAAAGTGTACCATCACCTTTGTCAGGAAGAATCAGCGTCATCTCTTCTGTAACACGCGACTGGAATATGTCCGCCAGAGACTCAGGGACGCCTATTGTAACAAGCCCCGCACCACACCTCAAACATGCCTTTGCAGCCATAAGTGCAGCACCTGTTTTCCCTCTTGAACCAGCAACAATAAGTACATGCCCATAATTACCTTTATGTGAATATTTATTCCTTTCAGGAATCAAGGCAGATATATAATCTTTCATTAGTAATTCAATATTAAGTTTTTCTGTTTTGAGTAATTCTTCCGGAAAACCGATATCCTCAACAAACAGTTTTCCTGTATATTCAGCACCAGGATATAAAAAATGGCCCCTCTTAGGAAGACCAAAAGTAACTGTATAATCTGCTCTGACAGCTGCTCCCATCACCTGTCCATTATCTGATGAGATACCAGATGGGATATCTACCGAAATAATGGGAATATTTGATTTATTGATTAAACTGATTACCTCTGATAGCTTACCTGCAATATTTTTGCTAAGTCCTGTCCCTAAAATGGCATCAACTATAACAGAATGACGAGTTAAAACTGATGAGTAATGGATAAGAAACTCGTTTATTGGCTTTATTCCCACCCCGAGTTTAACCGCAGCTTTGTATTGTAATAATGCATCACCCTTTAAATCTTCCGGCCTTGATGTAAGAAAAACCTTGACATCCCAACCCTCATTATGAAGGTTTCTTGCAACAACCAAACCGTCACCACCATTGTTTCCACTCCCTGATACTATAATGACCCTTTTACGCCCAAATATCTCCTTTATCTTAGAGGCAACTACAAACCCTGCTCTTTCCATAAGAACAACACCTAAAATGCCACACTCTTCAATCGTCTTCTTGTCTATCTTCCGCATCTCTTCAGCAGTAACTACTTTCATCTCTCCCCCTGCTCTAATACCACGCATGCAACACCATACTCGTGCTCGTGGCTCAGGCTCAGATGTGCCCTTCTTATTGATTTCTCTTTTAAGAAAACTTCAAGTCTCCCATTAATTTTTAAAAAAGGTTTTCCTGTGTCTACGTTTATAACTTCTATGTCTGTTAAAGCCACAGGACCTGCAGAGCCTATTGCTTTTATTAATGCCTCCTTTGCTGCAAAGCGAACAGAAAGCGACAGATATGGATTTTTTTTCTCATAACAATAGGAAATCTCATCTTCTGTAAATACTCTCTCAAGAAACCTCTGCCCCCATTTTTCTACAACTTCTTTCATTCGGTCTATCTTGACAAGGTCTATACCAACTCCGTAAATCATCAACCACCTTCAAATCGCATTCATTCTATTCTTCACAATAATAACTTCTATTCTACATCAAAGCAAGGGCTTTTTATCATAATAAATTCTTTCTCTTTCATCAAGGAATTCAGGGGCACATCCCGCTTGCGCACGTCCCATTTTCCTTGACATAAGAGCAGTTATTTTTTAGAATTCTTCGTGCCAGGGACAAGAATAGCAATTTCGGTTTTATTTTAAATTTAAATAAAAAATCATAGTTGTAAGGAAGGAGTTTTAATGATGATACAAATCAGCGGCAGGACAAAAATTACAGGACTTTTTGGATATCCAGTCGAACATACACTATCCCCGGCAATGCATAACGCTGCATTTACAGAACTTGGTCTTGATTACTGTTATGTCCCATTTCTCGTGCATCCGGATTACCTTGAATATGCTGTAAAGGCAATAAAATCTCTGAATCTAAGCGGCGTAAATGTCACTGTTCCACATAAGGAAAAAGTTATGCCATTCCTTGATGAGATTAATGAAGAGGCATCTTTTATCGGTGCAGTAAACACAATAGTAAACTCAGGGGGTAGACTCATAGGTTATAACACTGATGGCAGAGGGTTTATACAATCCCTTTCGGAAGGAGGTACCTCTATTGAAGGCAAGGATATCTTAATAATCGGTGCAGGTGGTGCATCAAAGGCAATAAGTTATTATCTGAGTCAAAAGGCAAAAACATTATATCTGTATGATATCGATAAATATAAAGTAGAAAAACTTGTACAGGATTTAAATAATATTTTCAACAATGTATACATTATTGAAAATATCTCCAGCATCGATAGATTCCATATAATAATTAACGCTACACCATTAGGTTTAAAAAAAGAAGACCCGTTACCTTTTGATACAGCCCTGCTCAGGACAGAACAAACTGTCTGTGATGTTATCTATAAAAAGACCCGTCTTCTTGAAGAAGCCTCAAAAAAAGGGTGTGTTACCCTTGATGGCATGGGTATGCTTCTATGGCAGGGAGTGTTTGCATTTGAACTGTGGACAGGCAAAAAACCAGGTCTTGAAGTAATGCGTAATGCCTTACTGAAGGCTAAAACATAGCCCCTTCAGGCAATATGCTGTGACTGCAAGGCAAATTGCCGGTTAGAATCAATCCGCAGTAAAGTTCCTTTTTCTGAAGAAATACGGTCAGAAGAAACTGGAGAAAATAAGAAAAAAGCATCGTCCGGATATTTCAAAAGAGGAATAGCTTATTCTTAGCTTGACAAGTATAATATTTTTTGTTATGTATTAAAGAAGATATGAGGAAAAACATTATAATTTTATAAATTTCATAGATAAATTAGCTTCACATTAAAAGTATATAGCCAGAATATAGAAGGAGGTGATACTTTAATAACCTTGAAACCAATCTGTCTATGGAAGTGCAGAGCCAAATCCAGAAGGAGGTGAATGTATGAAAGAAGATGATGTTGTGAGCAAAAGGCTTCTCGATGAATTAGAAGTACATGGAATAAGCAGAAGGGATTTCATCAAATACTGTGCCACAACAGCGGCGATACTCGGCCTTTCCGAAATGGAATTTACAACAAAAGTAGCGGAGGCGTTGGAGAAACCGACCTCTAAGAAACAACCTGTGGTATGGCTGGAAGGACTTGCATGCGCCGGCTGTACAATTTCGTTGTCACAGGTTCTTAACCCGCCCGTTTCCTCTATCATTCTCGATAAGATTTCTCTCAGATATCATATGACCATTATGGCAGCGGCAGGAGAAGTTGCTGAGGCAGCCAGACGTGAAGCCGTGAAGGAAGGCGGCTATATTTTGGTGGTTGAGGGTGCCATTCCCTCTGCAAATGACCGTTTCTGGATGCACGGTGGACGACCTGGCAGGGAAATGGTTGAAGAAGCAGCCAAGAATGCGATGGCTGTTCTCGCGGTGGGAGCTTGCAGCGCTTATGGCGGTATCCCAAGAGCTTGCCCGGCAAAAGGTATATCAGTCAGTGATGCCCTTAAACGCGCGGGGATTAATAAGCCTGTTATCAATATTTCCACCTGTCCCGTTCATCCTGATCACCTTGCAGGAACGCTACTTTACGTACTTGTCACAGGAAAATTACCGGAGTTGGATTCTAAGGGGCGGCCCGCAATGTATTTCGGAGAAGTATCGATGCACGATAACTGCAGGCGGCGCGCTCATTTTGATGCCGGTGAATTTCTTAAAGATTGGAACGACCCCAAACAGAAAAACTGGTGTCTGCTGGAAAAAGGCTGTAAGGGCCCGATGTCCTATATCGATTGTACAGTCCGCAGATGGAATGACGGGATAAGTTTCTGCCTTGATTGTGGAGGTTTGTGTCAGGCTTGTGGAGAGCCGATCTTTTATGACAAGGTTAGCCCCCTCTATATGGCAGATGACGAGACTTCTAAGAAGATATTTGCTATGCGAAAAACCGGACAGTCTAAAGAAAATAGTTAAAAGGAGGTGAAATAAATGGCAAAGAAAATTACGATACATCCCGTTACAAGGATTGAAGGACATTTGACAATTGAGGTAGAAGTAGACAATGGCAAAGTTGTAGATGCCTGGAGCAGCGGCACCATGGCCCGCGGATTCGAGGCTATGCTCACTGGAAAAGACCCGAGAGACGCTCCTTATGTAACCAGCCGGTTTTGCGGTGTCTGTTACAGTGTGCACCAATTGGCTTCTGCCCGTGCCCTTGACGCTGCTTTTGGTGCAAAAGTTCCGTGGGGGGGAAATCTGATCAGAAACCTTGTGATGGGCGCAGAGTACATCTATGACCATGTGCTTCATTTCTACCAGCTCAGTGCGCTTGACTATATAGATATAATGGCCGTCGCCGAATATAAGGGTAAAGACAAGGATTTGCTGGCTGTCAAGGATAAGATTGTTAACCTGGTTAAGGAAAAAGACACCTATCCTTTAACTCCAAGGTATAAACCCGATGATTTTTCAGTCAAAGATCCGGACATAGTAACATCTGCGGTCTCGCATTATATCAAGGCTCTGAAAATGCATGCCAAGGCTAGAAATATGGGAGCCATATGGGGCGGACGTACTCCGCATTACCAGAATATCGTGGTTGGCGGTGTCACCTCATATCCCGATATTAACCAGTGGGCCCGTTTCCGCACGATGCTTGATGAGCAGAAAAAATTTGTCGAAGAGGTCTACATCCCCGATGTCCTGGCCTTCGGAACAGGTCCCTTATGGCCACTGGCTACGATGGGCGTAGGCGGCGGTCATTACAACTACCTCTCCTATGGTGATTTTCCAAAGGACCCCGCGTGGAAAGACACTGTTTTCCCCGCTGGAACGATCGTCGGGTTAAATCCTGCAAATATAAAAGTTGAACCTGTAAATACTGAAAAGATTACCGAATCAGTAAAATATGCCTGGTATAAGGAAAATAAGCCAGTACATCCATACGATGGTGAGCAGGTATTCAATCTTGACAAAAAGGAGGCATATACCTTCGTCAAGGCTCCCCGCTACGACGGCAAACCTATGGAGGTTGGACCATTGGCGCGTATGCTTGTAGCCAAGAACCCCACGCTTATTGATCTGGTTAAAAAAGGTGCCAAGCCCGGTGCTGTTGCACGTCATGCCTCGCGCGCAATCGAAACCAAACTTATGGTTGATGCATGCTACAATTGGTTAGATCAACTGCTCGCCGAAATGACGAAGCCTGGATTCAAGATTCATGACACCGAGCACTGGAACCCACCGGAAAGCGGCATGGGTGCAGGTTTCCATGAAGCACCTCGCGGTGCTTTAGGACATTGGATAAAGATCAAAAACAAGAAGATCGCGAATTATCAGGCTGTGGTTCCTTCTACATGGAATGCCTCGCCTCGTTGTGAAAAAGGAGTTCGCGGCCAGTATGAAGAATCCCTTATTGGTGCGCCGGTGCCTGACCCCGAAAACCCGAATAATGTCGTTCGAATAATCCGTTCCTTTGATCCCTGTCTGGCCTGCGCTATTCATATCATCGACCCGAAGACCAACGAAATCCGGAAATTCCTTATCGAATGAGCGGAACATCTACGCCTAATGCAACAAACTCTAAAGGGGGAGACAAAGTCTCCCCCTTAAAAATTGTTATTCTCGGAGTCGGCAATCTTTTGCTATCTGATGAAGGAGTTGGAGTCCATGTGGCCAATGAACTCGTGAAGCTCGAACTTCCGCCGGGGGTAACGGTTGTTGAAGGCGGCACCGATGGTTTCCGCCTGATAAATGTCATAACAGAGGCCGATCGGTTGATAGTGGTCGACGCCGTTAAGGGCAGCGGTGCTCCCGGCTCTATTTATCGTTTCGATATTAATGAAGTTCAAAACTGTCCATCTGGTTTTAAAACATCAGTTCACCAGATTGGCATATTAGAAGTTATAAATTTGTCAGGGCTTATCGGGAAAACACCCCAAACAACAGTTATAGGTATTGAACCTGAATCCCTCGAAATGGGCATGGAATTATCCCCTGAAGTTAAGGCCAAGATTCCAAGGATTATTGAGTTAATATGGGATGAGCTAAAATCCTCTGCCTGATACTCCTTGAAAAATATTCCAAAATTTAAATCAGAAAAAGAAGAGGCTGATTTCTGGGCAGCACATAACGTTCTTGGCGGAAAAGAAGCCCCATAGGGTTTAGATGCAAGTCTTTTCCACCATGTTATCTGTCGCTGCGGGCATTTCTTTTTTGTGATTTTCCAAATGGCAATAGCCTGACCCCAAAGTTCCGACCTAAAACTCATTCTTTTATCTGTTCTTTCAGCTTTTTTAGGCTTATTCGAGCAACTGATAGGACATTGGGGTCTCTTTCTTTAGCTATTAGTTCTTCAATAGCATTGACAGCTTTTTGATCGCCAATTAATTCAAAGGCTAATGATAATTGAGCGCGAAATACTGATTCCGATTTTCTCATAATATCTTCAGCCATTTTTCTAATAGGATCTTCGTTTTTACTATAAATCCCTTCATATAATAATTCTAATTTGGAATTACTGTCTATCAAAGCCGCCAATAAAGGCTGAAATGCTTTAGTTTTATCAATGCTAACTAGACCTATTGCTGCTGCACCTTTAGGAGCACCTGTTACAGGTAGCAAATAATATTCTATATCCCTTTTAAATAGTTCAAGAAGTGCGGAAAATGCTCTAGAATTCCCTAGTTTTATAACACCATCAATAGTACATAAGACATCCATCTCATTCTTATCTTTAAGAGTATTATATAAAAATTCAACAGCAATATCATTACCAATTTCAACTAATGCCTCTACTACTTTTGATTTTATTTCTTTATCTCCTTTCTTAAAAGCTCCAATTAAACCATTAATATTAACTTTTTCTTTTAATTTTTTTATATTAGGCGGCCCAAATATTCCCATTCTTAAACCTCCTTAAAAAATATGCCCGCAATGAGCAGATAACGTTGTGGTTTTACGCCGTGCTGCCCGCCTCAACCAGCTTAATCATAATAATAAGCGGGCAGTATGGAGCGAGTACAAACGTACAATAAAATTCCTTGGAGCGTCGCAAACCCGGTTGTTAAACTCCGGTGCAGGCATTCTTAATTCAAGCGCCCATTCTTTTTTACATAATTTGAATTTCAACTTCTTCCTCATCATCAAATATCGGTTCTTGCCCTTCGGTATCAACAGCTTGAGCAATAATTCTTTTCTTTATCTCTTCACTGACCTTCAAAGCTCGTCTATCAATAAATTTGTCATAATCATCCTCCCATATCCCAAATTCATCTAAGTCATCAATCAGATGAGTTTTCATCGCTGTGGCTAACTCGGGATTATGTTTGGAGAACTTCGCCATATATATTGATGGGGCATTGTCTCTGATTTTCCTCTTATTGAGAAAATCGTCTACAATCGTAATGTTTAGAATATGGTTACTTGCGGATTGATAAGTAATTTCTTTTTTCTCCAGAAAAGCTTTCGGGAAAAAGTGATGATAATTCTTGCTATTTGCCTGTTTAAGCCAATTATTATTGATCTGGACTATGGAGTTATCAATGAATGATTTTGGTTGGTGATGTGCATAAATACTAAGTATAGCTTTAATATAACTTCTGCCTGCACTAAACCAGCCATTATTCTTAATAAACTCTGGACTCGAATCTATTGCATAATCATACTTTGGCAATTCATCCTTTAAAATTTTATCAATCCTTTTTATATCTTGTGCTAATTTACTCTCGACCGCCGAGGAATATCTACTGGCCAAAGAAGACCTCCAAAAAAAATCCTGAAGGTATTTTTGTTTGTCTCCTGTTGGTCTGTCATTATGGTGATAAAAGAAGTATGCAAACGGCACAATCAAAGCGTTATAGGGCAATAATTGAGATACGGGAATCCCATAAAAACCTCTGAAGTAATCTATAGAACGTTCTATTGCATCTTGAGTATCATTCCAAATATCAATAAACTTGTGCTTGTTAAGATTTAATATCTGTTTCTTCGAACATTCTTTAGTCATTAATACGGAAACCGTTTGCAGAACCGTTGCAGGTGAAATTGTTTCATAATCAACTTCTGATAAGCTATTTATCAATTCATTATATTTTTCTGCCAAATCGAAGTTTTTATCTGCATCATAAGTTTTTGCTACCATTATTTCAAAAACTGTTAATGGCACACCACCGACATTTATTCTTGTGAATATTTCAGTTGCTACATCAAGAGGAGCTTCTTTTATAATGATTGCAGGGAAAGGATAGGATTGAATTCTTTGCCTGTAGGTATCTATTTTTTCATGTAATTCTCCTGGATAATTTACAAGTTTTTTTAAACTGCCAAAAAGCAAATCATTTAATTTGATAATGCTATTCTTGTCAACATTTTCAGTATCTATGATAATAATCTCGTCATCTTCTTTTGCTGATAAATCTACATACATTTCTGAAAAATCATCTTCTTTAGCTGCCTTACTAATTTCAATAAGTTTCTGGAGTTTTTCAGGTGGCAATTTTTCAATTAATTTTACAAAAGCAGTACTACTAATCCCGCCTTTCTTATTAACTGACCCTTCAGTATTCCTTGTTATTTTTAATCCCTTAAGAATGGTAAATAAACTTGTTAATCTTTGTTGCCCATCCAAGACGTACTGGATAAAATCGCCCTCGGGAGGTTCAGGAAGTTCTATCCCACCGATATTTCTTATTGATCTTAATCTTTCCTTTGTTTTCCAAAAAATAAATGTTCCAATGGGATAGCCTTTAACAATGCTATCCATTAATTTGCATGCTTTTCTTTTGCTCCAAATAAAATCTCTCTGGAATTGTGGAATTTTCACTATACCTTTCTCAATTTCGCTCATTAATGTCGAATAAGGTAAAGTCTGAGGTTCTGGTAAGTTCATTTTTGCTTCCTCTCCAATGCTTTGAATTTATGTATTTATAGAATAGGCGCTTCTAATTCTTGTCTTTTCCCTGCCTGCACTGAGCGTTCAACGTTCTTGGCAGAAAAGAAGCCCAAAGGGTTTTGACATTAGTCTTTTCCGCCATGTTATCTGTCGGTGCGGGCAAGGTATTATATTCTTTTTACTGTTTTATTTTCCCATATCATGAGGCACTATTACCTCGGTTACAGCCGTCGATTTATTGCCTGCCTTATCTGTAGCAACAGCGGTAATTGTATAAACTCTGCCATCCTTGTCAGTTCCTTTCCTCCATGCTTCAAGTTGAATTGTACTCCCAAATCCTGGAACCGTCATGTTGTATACGTCATACTCATCATGAACTGTAATTACAACAGAGGCTATACCTGATTCATTATCCAGTGCAGAACCGTTAATTACAACATTTACCATTTTATGATTGGGTGGCCACAGCATATTGGGAGTTGCAGTAACCGTAACTTGCGGAGGTGTAGTGTCGTCAAATGTGCTGCATTCAAATTGGTTGGCCCATATATTAGATTGCATCGTAAAAGGATCTGTGCCCGCATATTGAAACCAAACCACGATGGCATTGCCGGCATTGTTCACCGACACCTGCGTTCCTCCTTTATAATAGTTTGCGTTATCTGTCGAAACCAAATCTGCGCTACCCCAGCCAGTCCCGACTATATATCGTTTTGCCAATAGCCTATTTGGATTTAGCATGGCATATACTACTATTGCGTTTCCGCCCCCATCTACCCCGATAGATGTTGCATGCACGTAGTTCTCGTTCTCTATAAGCTGTGAGCTTTCCCATCCGATCCCGGCAACATATCGTACCACCCAAAGCTCATAACCGTTCTGTCCGGGCTGCGTCCAGACAATAAACGCGTTGCCGCTTGGATCGACTGCCAACTGGCCAGCCCCTGGTAAAGTTTGTGCTGTACCCCAGCCAGAGTCGACTATATATTTATTAGTCCACCCAGTGCTATTGCCACCACCACTTTGCTCCCAATGAGCAATCGCGTTGCCGTTCTGATCGACACCAACCTGAGTGCGCCCTAAAAATCCCCCGCTAGAGGTCCATATAATCTGAGCCGTCCCCCAACCATTTCCAGCAACAAAACGGTTTGCCCATACGTCTGAACTGCCGCTCCATACGGTAATCGCGTTACCATTAGGATCAAAAGCCACCGAAAAGTCTACGGCATAACTTGGATCGCTCCCGATAAGCTGAGCAGTGCCCCAGCCGGTACCGACAACATACCTGTTGGCATAGATGCCCCAGCTTGAACCGTAATATTGCGCCCAGACTGCAATTGCATTGCCGCTTGAATCTACCGCCAGCCTTACACCACCGCCGATGCCATCACCGTTTATAAGCTGTGCCGTCCCCCAGCCGGTACCGACCACGTACCTGTTGGACATAATGTTGCCCGCTGAATTACCCCATACTGCGATCGCATTGCCGCCAGAATCGACAGCGACTTGCGGCCAACCAACGTCGCCGCTCGCGATAAGCTGAGCAGTGCCCCAGCCGGTACCGACAACATACCTGTTGGCATAGATGTCCCAGCTTGAACCGTTAAATTGCCCCCAAACTGCAACACCGTTGCCTACAGGGTCAATGGCAACTTCTGGCCAGAGCGCATCTCCATTATCAGCTTCGATAAGACTGGCCGAATTCCAGGAAATCGAGCCATTGCACGATGCGGAAGGGCCTGTATCAAGGTTTATCGTATCGCTGTAACTTACAGTCAGGGTGATAAACTGTGTAATAATGATAAAGAAAAGAATGCTTAGCAGTCTGAAGTTTTTTAAATTTTTATTATTCATCGTAACCCTCCTGAGGTTTCATCACTATGAACGGGATAAAATCCCTATCATAGTTGTTAAAGGGAAGTTATAAAAAGGAAATTGCCCGTTAACTGCATATTAACGTTGTCACTAAACCTCCTTTCCGCACTGAGCAGATAACGGGCTCGGGGTAAACGAAGTGGCGGACGTGAACGGAGTTCACGGACAACATTTTGTTTACCCCGTGACAGGCGAAGTGGCGCTTCGCCACGAAGACTGTTACGGGGCGCCAGCCCCGAGCCCGACAAGCAAAATGGAGCGAAGCGACATTTTGCTTGTCTTGTTCACAAGCGTAATAAGTTCGTTTATCCCCCCAAATTTGGGGTTGTAGACGAACCTGTTTCATTTATCCAGATTCTGGCTGAGCCGCCAGAATTCCTCCTGTTGACAATTCTTATCAATTATCACTTCCTTTTTCAAGGTCTATACTGTCCAGCGGACTCTTTATCTTACCCAAGCTCTTTGTGCTTACATGAGTATATATTTCCGTAGTCTTGCTATCTTTATGGCCCAACAATTCCTGTATGTATCGCAAATCTGTTCCCCCTTCCAGCAGGTGTGTGGCAAAACTGTATCTTAATCCATGTATTGTTATCTCTTTTTTTATACCGTCTCTTTCACATGCATGCTCAAATATCTTCTGAACACTTCTTACCGAAAGGTATCTCCCATCTCTTACGCCTCCGAACAGCCACTTTTCAGGTTTGTATTTCCACCAGTATTCTCTCAAAACCTCTAAAATCTTTTCTAAGGTTCCATCGGTATCAGGAAAACTCCAGTATTTTTTATCCTGATGCCATTTTCGACCTTCAATGGTTCTGACCTTTTGAACAAGATGAGGATCATATCGGAAGACAACGGGTATCCTACCTAAATCGTCTTTACCCAGCACTGTCACGTTAGTGCTGGGTTTACTGACTGTTGCTACCCCATAAATAATCCCCCTATTGAAAAGGTGTGGGTTTGATGGTCTAATTATTGATTAAAACCTTTGTGTTGTCAAGGGATTTTCGAGGAGATTGCCACATCCCGAATGCTTTCGGGACTCGCAATGACAGTATAAATGAGTAAGGACATTATTTGCAGAAGCATCTTCCAATGGTTGTTTAGGTTATAATTAACTAATGACAAGGCTTGAGCAAGAAATCAAAAATGCAGAAAAAAGGTCGATATCCAGAAAAATAGTTATAGGCCTCATCATCTTTTCTGCACTTATAGGTATCCTCGGAGGGTTTACCTACTGGATTATTTCTGACCTACCAAATATAAAACTTCTTGAAGAATACACCCCGCTGGAATCGTCCAGGGTATATTCAAGTGATGGAAAAATCATTGCAGAGCTTTATCTTGAGCGCAGGACATTTGTACCTCATTATCAGATTCCAGACCACGTAAAAAAGGCATTCATCTCTGTTGAAGATATTAGATTTTACAATCACCCGGGGGTTGATCTTATAGGAATTATGAGGGCGCTGTGGCATGACATTAAAGCTGGTGGAATTGTCGAAGGAGGTAGCACAATTACACAACAGCTTGCAAGAATGCTCTTTTTAAAACCTGACAGGAGCATAAAAAGAAAGATTAAGGAAGCAGCCCTTTCTATACAGATAGAAAAACGTTATACAAAAGATGAAATACTTGGTATGTATCTGAATCAGGCTTATTTTGGAACAAGGGCATACGGTATTGAGGCAGCCGCCCAGACCTATTTTGACAAATCAGGAAGAAGTCTAAGCATAGCCGAGACAGCACTTCTTGCTTCATTGCCAAAGGCACCCTCAATATATTCCCCTTTCAAAAATCCCCAAAAAGCAAAAGAAAGAAGAACAGTCGTTCTAAAACAGATGCTGGATCATGAATTTATAACAGCGGCTCAATTTGAAGAGGCGGAAAAGGCTCTTCTTCCGTTAACTCCTCACTTCAGAAAATACGATGCACCCTTTTTTATAGAGTCGCTGAGGCAGAATCTTGAGACAAAATACGGTAATGAACTATACACTTCAGGGTATAAAATATATTCAACCTTAGACTTTGGAATACAGCAGATCGCTGAAGAATCAGTCGCAAGAGGAACTTCCAGTATAGAAAAGAGAGTAAAATTAGGTGTAGAGGCAGCACTGATAGCAATAGATATGAGAACCGGACATATAAAGGCAATGGTGGGCGGATCTAATTTCTGGAAGAACCAGTTTAACAGGGCAACACAGGCTTTAAGACAACCTGGTTCTGCATTCAAACCTTTTGTATATATTACTGCAATCGAGAACGGAATGACATCAGATGGGATAATAAATGATTCTCCCATCTCATTTGGAGGTGCAAAACCAGGGCAGAAATGGAACCCTCATAACTATGACGGCAAATACTATGGAAGTGTTACACTGAAAACTGCACTTGCAAAGTCACTTAATTGTGCAACGGTAAGACTCGCAGCCAGCATAGGGATAGACAATATTATAGAAATGGCAAAACGACTTGGAATAAAAAATGAACTTCAACCTTATCTGCCACTTGCAATTGGGGCCTCCGATGTTACCCTGATAGATATGGTTTCAGCTTATTCAGCATTTGCTTCAGGATACAGGGCAAAACCAATACTATACGAAAGAATACTTAACAGAGACGGGATAGTTATTGAGGAGACAAAGCCGGTTTTAGAAGACTTGCTATCTGAAGAAGATGTAAAGGAGATGAAGATACTTCTGCAGGCAGTTATTGAAGAGGGAACCGCGCAGAAGGCAAAAGAGCTAAAAAGGCCTGTTTATGGAAAGACCGGCACAACCAATGATTATACCGATGCCTGGTTCATAGGATTTGATGACAGGCTTGTTGTAGGTGTCTGGGTTGGAAGGGACGACCATACGCCGATTGGCCCAAAAGAGACGGGTGCAAGGGCAGCACTTCCAATATGGATCGAGTTTATGAAAAAAGTGCCTCAACAAACTCTTTCGGAACAAAATCCCTGAGGTCATCTATTCCTTCACCAAATCCTATAAGCCTTATAGGAATGCCAAATCCTTTTTTTATCGCTAAAACAATCCCGCCTTTTGCTGTACCATCGAGTTTTGTCAGGGCAATACCGGTTATTCCAACCGCTTTATTAAACAATTCAGCCTGCCTTAAGGCATTCTGACCTGTAGTTGCATCAACTACAAGGAGAATCTCATGAGGTGCTTCGGGCATCGCCTTTTCAATGGTCTTCCTCACTTTTTTTAGTTCTTCCATAAGATTGCTTTTTGTATGTAGTCGTCCGGCAGTATCCACTATAACAACGTCTGTGCCTCTATTTTTTGCGGCTACAACAGCATCAAAGGCTACCGCAGCTGGATCCGAACCGTGTTGGTGCTTAACAAGCTGTGTACCAGCCCTTTCTGCCCATACTTCGAGTTGCTCAATCCCAGCAGCTCTGAATGTATCACCTGCTGCAAGCAAAACAGAAAATCCTTGAGAGCGGAACCTGCTTGCGAGCTTTCCTATTGTCGTTGTTTTACCAACTCCATTTACTCCAACGGCAAGGATCACAAAGGGCTTATTATCATAGACCACAATCGGTTGAGAGCCACCTAAAATTTCTATCATCTCTTTCTTTAAGAGATCTTTAACAGAATCTAAGTCTTTAGCCTCACCCTTTTTAGCCCTTTCTCGAATAACTGTCATTATCTCTGATGCAGCTTTAGTCCCAATATCGGACATAATAAGTATATCTTCGAGTTCTTGCAGTGTTTCTTCGTCAATCTTGCGACCTGTAAATATAGATTCAACTTTTTCTATAAAGCCTTTTCTCGTCTTTGTCAGACCGTCTTTAAGCCGTTCGAAAAAACCCAT
Source organism: Thermodesulfovibrionia bacterium (assembly GCA_041500225.1). Lineage (GTDB taxonomy): Bacteria > Nitrospirota > Thermodesulfovibrionia > Thermodesulfovibrionales > SM23-35 > 0-14-3-00-41-53. Next base: position 15,890 of record JBGQLV010000020.1, read on the forward strand.
TATCCCTCCTTTGGAAAATAATTTTAAATTTTTTGCAGGAGATTTATCAATCTTATTGGTTTCACAATATTTCGTGGTTCTACGTTTATTTTTTAGGAGTAATAGTTATAATAGAATATTTAAGATAAAATGTGATAGATTTAAAATCTAAAAATAAGCAGTATGGAGGATACGTGTAAATGCTTAAGAAAAAGGAAAGATATATGGTTGCTGTTGTGGGAGCTACAGGGGCAGTTGGTAATGAGATGATTGCAACGCTTGTTGGAAGAGACTTTCCTGTGGAAAGACTCAGGCTCTTTGCATCAGAGCGTTCCGAAGGGAAGATTATGGAGTTTAAAGATGCCGAGATTCCGGTTGAAAGCCTGAATGAGAAGTCATTTGAAGGAATTGATATCGCCCTATTTTCAGCAGGTGCAGAGAGGTCAAAGACATGGGCGCCGGTAGCTGCCGGGTCTGGCTGTGTTGTTGTGGATAATTCAAGCCAGTGGAGGATGGATCCTGAAGTCCCTCTCATTATTCCCGAAGTTAATCCCCACGACCTGAAATGGCATAAAGGTATAATTGCGAACCCTAACTGCTCAACAATCCAGATGGTAGTTGTTTTGAAACCACTACATGATGCTGCAAGGATAAAAAGGGTCGTAGTTACGACCTTTCAGTCTGTCTCCGGGACAGGTCAGAAGGCTGTGGATGAATTACTACAGCAGACAACTGCTCTGTTAAATTTCAAAGAGGTCAAATGTAATGTCTATCCTTACCAGATAGCATTTAATGTCCTTCCTCATATAGATAAATTTCTTGAAAACGGCTATACAAAGGAAGAGATGAAGATGGTGAATGAGACAAAAAAGATTCTTGGAGACAACTCAATAAAGATAACAGCAACAACTGTACGTGTGCCTGTATTCAGGAGTCACTCTGAGAGCTTGAATATAGAGACAGAGAAAAAACTTACTGCCAATGAGGTAAGGGCGATTCTGGCGAAGGCTCCCGGAGTGATAGTATTTGATGCACCGGAGAAGAATGTCTATCCACTACCTATCAATGTAGCCGGCAAGGATGAGACATACGTGGGAAGGATAAGAGAGGACGAATCTATAGAACATGGTATCAATATGTGGATAGTCGCAGACAATCTGAGAAAGGGTGCTGCCCTGAATGCAGTACAGATAGCAGAAAAGCTTATTGAAATGGCATAAAAAGTTTTTAAAAAGATGACAGGTTTTCACTTACTACGATATTTTTCGCCAGTTCTAAGCTTGATAAAGGCGGGGCATTGTATTTTCACTCATTCTCGTCCCGATAAAATCTGGACTCCGAGGATTTTGCCTCTTTATTTTTATGAGACATGCTGTCTGACTATCGGCAAAATAAGCCGTTCAAACACAATGCCCCACCTTTTATCTATTAATGAATCCGCCTCAGGCGGACTGATGTTGCTCAAGCCAGCCCTTCATATCGCTGAATTTAAATTCATTAAAGGTATAAGTTATGCAAAATGTTGACTATATCATTTGCGGCGATTATGTCCTTCCAATGGATGAAGGGCTTACTGTTATTAAAGATGGTGCAATTGCTGTAAGCGGCACAACTATCCTCGAAGTTGGAACTTCTAAAGAGATTTCTAAAAAATATGCCTCAGAAGCCATTATCATGGGAGAAGGGAAAGCAGTTTTTCCAGGATTGATCAATACCCATACACATGCAGCGATGGTCTATTTTAGAGGCATTGCTGATGACCTGCCATTGAAGGAGTGGCTCGAAAACCATATATGGCCGGCAGAGAACAGATGGCTTGGCCCTGAATTCATCTCTGATGCAATCGAACTTGCCTGTCTTGAGATGCTCAAGGGAGGAGTTACAACTTATAACGACATGTATTTTTACGAGGATGCTGCTGGCAAGGTTGCAAAAAAAATAGGCATGAGGGCTGTATTAGGTGTTGGAATTCTGGATTTCCCCTCAAAATCTGCGAATACTACAGATGAGTATTTTGCCAATGCAGAATCCTTTATAAAAAACTGGAAGGGAGATGAGCTGATAACTCCCTGCATTGCACCTCATGCACTTTACACATGCGGAACTGAGTCTCTGAAGAGAGCAAGGCGTATTGCTGATAAATACGACATACCAATTCATATACACCTGTCCGAGACAAAATGGGAGGTTAACGAAATCAAAAATAGATATAAAATGACACCCGTCAAGTACCTTGATAGTCTCGGTTTTCTTGATGAAAAGGTACTCGCTGCTCATTGTATCTGGGTTGAAGATGATGAGATTGATTTGCTTGCAAAAAGAAAGGTTGGTGTTTCTCATTGCATGGAAAGTAACCTTAAGCTCGCATCAGGATTTGCGCCTGTTGTCACGATGCTCATGGCAGGAATAAAAGTAACGTTTGGTACTGACGGTGCCGCAAGCAATAATGACCTGAACATCCTTAGCGAGATGTCAACTACAGCAAAGGTTCACAAGGCTCTCTCTAACAATCCTACTGTTCTTGATGCAAAAACAGTTCTTCTTATGGCAACAAAATGGAGTGCGGAGGTTTTAGGGCTTGGTGATAAGATTGGAAGTATTGAAAAGGGCAAAATAGCAGATATTGTAACCATTAATCTGAAAAAGCCCCATCTCACACCTATGTATAACGTTTACTCTCACATAGTTTATGCAGCAATGGCCTCTGATGTTGATACGGTAATGGTAAACGGAAAGGTTGTTGTTAATAACAGCAAGCTTTGTAACGGAGACGAGGAAAAGATACTTGCAAAGGCAAGAGAGTGGGAGGGAAAAATAAACTCTTAGTAAAACTCTAACTCTTCAACGAACTATGGTACTTCCGCTCTTGTATTTACCCGCCTGCACTTTTTGTGTTATTCTTCTCTATAGTTTAACAAACTTTTTTTGAGTTATATACCTATGGCCTTTACGGGAGACTTAGAACACCTACACATAGTTGACATAATTCAACTGCTCCATACGACGAGGAAGTCCGGCACTTTTTCAGTCAGGGGAAGCAGGGGCGAAAGCCGGATAATTTTCAGTAATGGGTATATTGTCGGTGCAAGTCATCTAAATAACAGGATCTGCATCGGCACAGTCCTGGTGAAAATGAATGCAATACCCCCGGCAGATATCGAAAAGGCACTTGAAATCCAAAAAAGTGCGGGAAAGGATCGCAAACCCTTACTTTCCACTCTCATCGAACTGGGTAAGTTAAGTTATGAAGAAGCATCAAAGGGACTGAGGAAGCTCATCGAGATAACTATTATAGAATTGATGGGCTGGGCTAAGGGAACCTTCACTTTTGATACGGAAGACATTGCGGTGACCCCTGAATGCAGTTATCCCATTGGTAAGATGGAACAGGCAACGAGCCTCGATGCACAAATGGTATTGATGGACGTTCTCCGAATTTTTGACGAGCGGGAACGCGATCGCCAGTCCGGGAAAAATGTCCCGTCATATGAAGAATTGTTTGCAGACGTGATTTCATCGGACGTAGCTGTGGAAAAAGGGGAAAGAAGTTCAGTCCTTACCGCAGAAGACCTGGGCCTGGCCGATCTCGACCATCTGGAGAGAAAAATACCTCAGTTTTCCCAGGTTAATGAAGTTTTTGATCCCGTCGAAATTCATCGCCAGAAAATAAGGGAGACATTGGCAGATTTTTCAGCCGAAGAACAGGAAGCCTTTGTCTCTTTCCTGGAAAAATCTACGGTAGGTATAAGTCCCCATGATAGGTCGGCAAGGCAGGAGGGCCGGACTCAGGCCCTTATCCTCTTTAGCGAGGATGAGTTCATAAAGCATTCGGTCATGACAATATGCAAAAATGATGGTGTCCTTGTATTTGCAACTGACGGAGAAGAGGAACTCGATCGTATCATAGCCCAGTGCTTCTTAATAAAGATGTTACCCATCCTAATTTTTGACAACCCCGGAATGTCTGAAGGGATACTTTCAGAAGAGAAAATCGTCAGCCTGCGGCGACAGGTAAAGGAGAGATATCCCGGTGTTTCCATTATCCAGATGAACTCTCCATTAGATTACACCTTCACGTTACAGTCTTATCATGACGGCATCAGGGCTGTTTTTCCAAAACCCTCAAAAGAGATCCGGAAAGCAACGTTCATTGAAGATGCGATAAAATTTCTGGAAACCTTCAAATCTTATATCAAAGACTTTTTTCATGAGCAGAAAGACATGGGAGCAACGGATAACCAAATGAGCAAACTCAAAGACCGTCTCCTGGCCCTTCGAGACATCCACGAACCTCCTGATGTGTCCTTTGCCCTTCTTCAGTCTGTCGCTGAAATATTCGAACGATCTATTACCTTTATAGTTCGTCCGACAGAGCTTATAGGCGAAAGAGCCTTAGGAGTGCATGCCGAAAGGGATAGGGTACCAGATTCAGCAGCGAGGCTAAAGATTCCCCTGACAAGACCTTCGGTCTTCCGTGATGTGATTGAAAAGGGAAGGTTGTTTTATGGAGAGAGTGATGATGAAGTCTTAAAGGAACATCTCTTTGCAGGGATTGGGGCACCCCTGAGGCCGACCATAATCCTCCTTCCTATGAAGAGTCGCGGGAAAATCATTACCCTGACATATGGCGATTTCGGTTGGAAAGAAGTGCCGCCGGTACAAAGTGATGTTCTGGTAATTCTGGCAAATCAGGCCGGCCTGGTTGTCGAAAATACTCTTTACCGTAAACTGCTCAATAAGGCGTCTCACAAGTGACAGTCATTAATGCCTATATGCCACTATGTTTAATAAACGTTGTAAAATTTTTCCTCAATAGAAAGAGAAGATATGCTGAAAAAGGCCTGCGGCAACACCTCACAGTCGTCAAGCGTGGTCTGCCAGCCTTCTGCCAAAATGCACAAACTGATAAATTTGCAGTCATGTGTATAATAAATAAAATCTTGTTGCATTGCAGGGGTTTTTCAGTATATCTTCCCTTGTTTCATGCAACCGATCAGATAATTCAAGAAAGGAAACGACTATGGACATTGCCACCCTTACGCAAATTTTAGAAATCGCTTTTACAAAGAAGGTTTCCGATATCCATTTTGAAGTGGACAATCCCCCCATGTTCAGGGCTCGCGGGCACTTGATCCGCTCAAAACTAAATACCTTAACAAAAAACGACACCGAGTTTATCGCTTCCACCGTTATGGAGCAGAACAACCGGAAGCTGCCTGACAACTTAATGGAATTCGACGCTTCTTATACGTTGTCAGACGTGGGTCGTTTCCGGGTCAGCATCTTCCGTCAGCGGGGCAATATCGGAATCGTGATGCGTGTCATACCTCACCATGTCGGCTCTTTTGAGGAACTGAATCTCCCCGCCGTATTGGGGAATATTGTGAAAGCCCCGAACGGCCTGATTCTTGTCTGCGGACCCACGGGCAACGGTAAATCTACGACATTGGCCTCTATGGTCCGGTTTGTCAACGACAATTTTAACTACAATGTTATTACCATCGAGGACCCCATCGAGTTTATTTTTCCTTCAAGTCAGAGCTGTATTATCCAGAGAGAACTGGGTATCGATACAGAGAGTTTTGGCGGGGCCTTAAAAGCGGCTATGCGTATGGATCCCGATGTCATCATGGTCGGAGAACTGCGTGATCTGGAAACAATCGACGCCTGCATCAAAGCTGCCGAGACAGGGCATCTCGTCTTGTCGACCCTCCATACTCCTAATGCGGCTTCCACCATTAACCGCATTGTGGGTTTCTATCCACCCCAGGTCCAGGAGAATATCCGCCATAGACTCGCAGAGATCCTTGTGGCTACGATTTCTTTACGACTCGTAAGAGCAAAGAGCGGTGAACAAATACTGCCGGCCTTAGAGGTGATGTATACAACATCTACCATCAAGGCATGTATTCGGGAAGGTCACCTTGATGAAATCGAACAGTATATTGAAAAAGGACGCGATGAATATCAGATGCAGACACTGGACCAGCATTTGATTCAACTCTGCAAACAGAATATCATAACTCTTGATGAAGCGAAGAGGATTTCCCGCTCAACCGACCTGGAACGAAAGCTGATGTACTCTTAGCCGGCGATATTGAGTTAATCTATTTCTTGATTAATGTTATCTTGCAGGGATAGTTGTAAGTTTCACCGTTAAAGGCTTTTAGAGAGGCAAAAACCACAAGTAGAAAATTAACACCAGCGATAATAAACAGTAAAAAAAACCCTATTTTGATAAGAATCAGGAGTGCCGCAGCCAAAGCATATATCGTCATCGAAATTTGAAAGTTCAGAGATTCCTTCCCTTGTTCATTCACAAAAGGATAGACATTTTTTTTAAGCAGCCATATGATTAACGGTCCGACAATATTTCCGAACGGTATTCCGATAATGCCAAGAAGTGCGGTTAAATGGCACAGCATCCCCCATATACGAGCCTGTTTACAGAACTGATATTTCAAGACCTGATTCCATATTGTAAAGCGTTTGACAAATATTTACGCAGTTGAAAAGATATCGTGTATAATTATTTTAAGGTTTTTATTAAGGTTTCGTTTAAGTCTACTTGTGAGGAGGTCATAAATGTCAGAGAGCAATAATAGACTGAAAGAAATATCAGACAAAATGAGCGAACACATAATAGCTGTAAAGGGAACATTGGAACTTTTGGATGCATCTGTTTCAGAGGATGATTTACACAGCCTTATTCTCAAGGCTGTCGAGAGGATGGAGAATATGCAGAGATTGTCTGATGAATTGTTGGCAGTGTTAAAACAGGTGTTCGAGAAAATGAGTGAAGCAAAAGACCGCAAAGAACCTTAAGATTCCTTAAGTGTTATTGCAAGACCTGACCCTATTTGCTATTCTCGATAGGGATTTCCCTACATCTCGATTTTAAGAACGGAGCGATCGTAACAGGAGTGAGACTGCCATGTCCAGGTGCTTCTCAGGGGCGAACACCGGTCCAAGCATCTGTGATTGCCCTGCCTTGCTCACGAGGCGGTCATCATACACGGCGCCTATGCATCGACGCCGCAGTTCCGCGAGGACACAAGCAAAGTTTGCGGTGCGGGTCGGCTGGAGCACGGGGCCGAGGGACTCATAGCGCAATGCAGATTCAAGAAAGACAAGAGGTTTCCGGTTGCCTGAGTATAGGTGAATGAATCCTTCGCGCAATTCGGTAGTGCTCTGCTGCGTGACCTTTACTGATTTCGTGGGCATGAGGCCGCCAGAAAGTATGGCCCGGCCGGCATCGAATTTCCGGCCTTTCACCGTTTCCGTTTCCGTGTTCTGTGCGATCCGGGTCCCGCGGATGATTATGTCGATGAGGGAATACTCTATCCTCACGGGGTCCCCTGTCCTTGCTTCGATTTCAAGCTCACTGTCGCCGAAGAGAAACTTACGGACAATAGTCCTCATCTCGTCCGTTTCGACCTCATCCTGTCCAAGGACAAGGGGCCGAAAGCCTGCAGCGCCAAGCTTCTCCGCCCTTTCGAGGGCGCTATTTTGCTCCCCGTACACAGCGATTATTAAAGGGCCTTTCCCGGGGACGCGCACACGGACAAGAGCATCATAAACAGTCGTTTCCAACGCCCCTGAAAGTGCGCGGGCAATGCCTTCTCTGTCTTCTCCAAGATTATCAATCGCAACGATGTACACTATTTTATTATACCTGTTTTGTTGTTGTTGCGCTTCATCGCTTTTTGGAGTATGATTATTTTTAATAACGACAGGGAAGCAGGGTTGTCAAAGAGAGAGGGATTTGTTTATCAGAACAAGTGGGAATGCACGAAACAAGCCCTGACCCCATTGGAGACTCTTTGAGGGTGCCGGTCATCCATGTTATCTTGACAAACCAGCGAAGTTCACAGAAATTGTCAAAGATTTTCTTCAAGAAACCCTTGCCTTATTTTTCACCCCTGGAGGTCAAAAAAGACATCGGGAAACAGGGATTATGAAATACCTTATCATCATTTTTATTATCATAATAATCATCGGCCTCCTTGCCAACCGTGAACTTGCCCGTGATAAAAAGAGAATTAAACGCATGATCAGGGAATACTCCTTCAGAACATATTCTCCTGAAGATGCAGAGGAAAATCATCCAGAAAAAGATACAAAGGAAAAGAAATTGTGAAATGTTTCCTCACTTTGCTATTTAGTTTTATCGCTCTTTTCCCTTCTCTGAAAAACTTTGGCTTGACCATTACTTAGGTTAGCTGTATTCTTACCAAAAGAGAGGAGTTAAACATTGGCAGCATTTGTTTTCTATATCCTTATTGCTTTGACGGTTGTAGCCGTCATATTTAGCCTCATATACTGGATAAAGGAGAAAAAACAAGACCGTCACTGAAACACGGAAAAAAGAATATCCTTTTTTTTCATTCCACTGTTCACATTTCACTTTTTACGGTTTTTAAATGTTGCGCTTTATCTCTATTTTTACTAAGATTATTTTAATTACAACAAGGCATGGGGTATGTCCGAGATAATAATTCGTCCTCCTGAAACCATTTATCAGATACACGGTGAAATAGAGAATGGAACGTTTCATGGCCGATGGCATTTTTCTTTTGACGAGTATAACGATCCCGACTACATGCATTTGGGTACACTCAGGGTGTTCAATGACGATACTCTTTCTCCCGGAGCTGTCTGGCCGATCCATCCTCATCGTGAGATAGAGGTTGTGACATACTGTGCAGAGGGAGAGTTCCGCCATGCAGACGAAAGGGGAAAAGGCGGGATCCTCAGGAAAGGCTGGGTGCAGCACACGACAGTCGGAAGGGGTATGATGCATTCAGAGATAAACAACTCGAAAACCCTGCCGATGAGATTCATTCAGATGTGGTTTCTCCCATCTTTACATAGACTGGAACCGTCGGTTGAACAGAAAAAGGTAGAAAGAACCGAGAGAACAGACCGTCTGCTTCCTCTCGTTTCCATCAGACACAAGGACGCCCTCTTCATACATTCGGATGCTGAAGTACACGGCTGTTTTCTTCGAAAGGGAAACACGGTTGAACATCAAATAAAAAAAGGCAGAGGCGGTTATCTTTATGTGCTCGAAGGTGCAGGACTAAAGGTGAACGGACACCAGATTCCTGCATTGGGGGCAGTGAAGGCCATCGGTGCATTGACTCTCAATATCACCGCCCTCGGCGACAGTGAACTGCTCCTCATCGATGTCCTGCTGGTCTAAGCTCCAACGCCTCTTTTAACAATTCATCGCAAAAGACTATTGAACTATGGCAATTTACTATCTTGCCTTTTGCACAATCGTGGCGTATGATTATTTTTAATTTTGACAAGGGAGCGGGGTTGGCATAAAGAAAGGGATTGGTTTGACAAAAGAAAAGGTATTCAAGGAACAAGTCGTGACCCATTGGATACATTCAAATGTCAATAGTCAACAGGCTGACCCTTTTAACTTTTACGATGGCAACAGAAGGAGGAAAGAAACCGATGATCAGAAGAGTGATTGTAGTATCAATCCTTGTGGCCGGGCTATTGATAGCTGGGTTATCACAGGCATCGAGCGCAATTATAGAAACCCAGCACCTCATCGTAAGCGATGCCACCGGTAAATTATCGAATGATCAACTGAAAAGCTTGGCCGATCAAGCGCAAGCAATGTTGGAGCGCATTCTTGCATTCTGGTCTGCCGATTCCGGAATAGACCGATTGGGAAAGATACGGGTCGTTTTCGATGTACCACGCAGGGATGTCTATTCTAGTGTCTTTTACTGGGAAAAAAAGGATGGTGAACGTATACGCATCGTTCGGGTCTTCAGTTCTGAAGGATCGCCGCAAATGATGGCGCACAAGCTTACAAGCGCTGTATTTCCCCAAAAGGACAAATTGATTCGCAACATGATGGGTATTCTTACAGAAGCGCAAGTCGGGAATCCGTTAACATTTCCCATGTGCGGATTTGGCAGTGACGAATGGGTATTGGCTCTTCTGGAAACGAAATCATGCATCCCTCTCAACGAATTGGGACCTGATCATGAGTCATGGGGTATGAAGGACGCCGGGGGCGGCAAACTTTCGATTCTTGATAAAGCCAAACAACACAAGGCCTACGCCGAAACAGGGTCCTTCGGCAACTATTTGTTTAAGACCTATGGAATCAACAAGGTAAAGCAGCTACAACGACTCTCCCAGGAAAAGGATAGGCCATGGCAGGACGTGTTCGGGATCAGTTTGCAAGAACTTGAGGCCAATTGGCTTAAGCATCTGAGGACGAATGGAAAAACAAGAGAGGAAAATGTTTTGATAGTATTGAAGTTGTTTGAAAGAAACCCAGGTACAGCCTGCTCGGAGGCGCAGAAGCTTGTGACCAGGAAACAGTAAAGAGAGGCAGTATGATTCTGTTATTTACTGCATTTTCCGCCAAACATAGAAGGGAGGAGCATCGGGGGGAGCATCGGGGTCAATTCTTTCATTGTGACAAAGCGGCGTTTTCGATCTCTATCCCTCACAAATTCCCCGGTATCTCAACCAACATCACCTTATCCGTCTCAGCCGCGTCGATGTGTCCCTGTTTTCCATATGCTGGTCGTACAGAAATTAAAAGGGTTCTATTTATATACCATCATTAACAGACAGTTGATATTCTCATCAAATAATCCGAAAGCCGACCTCCCCTATTCTCTAAGCTGATCCAAATCATCCAGCCCCATAAATTTATTCATATTCTGATGATTCCGGACAAGATAAGGATCTTTGAGAATTACATGACACAGTACACACCTCTAAAATGCGGGCTCCGCCTACTATTTTCAATTTTAAGGGAGTCTAAGGATAAAGGATTAAATGAGTGATTGTATTGTCAGTATGAAACTGTTAAATAACATTAGGCCCAAAAAATATTGACAAAGCTGATGGTATGATATAAAGTAATACCAAGGGTGGTTATGAGTAAAACAAAAATAGCAATTACTTTGGACGAACAGTTTATCGAACAGCTTGACAGACTTGTGAGTGAAAATGTTTTTCAGAACCGCAGTCAGGCAATACAGGAAGCGGTAGATGAGAAACTGAAACGATTGAAACGCACCCGTTTAGCTAAAGAATGCTCCAAACTCGACCTTGCTTTTGAAAAAGCAATGGCAGAAGAAGGCTTGTCCGAAGATTTGAGCCAATGGCCCAAATATTGAGGGGCGATATTAGATGGGCGGATTTGAATCCTGTTCGGGGACGTGAGCAGGCAGGCATACGGCCAATTTTGATTTTAAGTCATGACATTTTTAATGAACGTTCTGGAACTGTCATTGCCGTAGCTATTACCAGTCAGCCTCAACGCGCAGGTTTTCCGCTCACTCTTGAACTGGAAACTACAGATTTGCCTAAACGCTCATGGGTGAAAATAAGTCAGATTAGGACGCTTTCCGTTGAGAGGATCGGGAAAAAGATCGGCAGGGTAGCACCGGAAGAATTGGATCAGATTGTTGAAGGATTGAATGAAATTATCGGGACATAACGGGAGGCTTTTAACTTACTCTATTATCTTCGGGACCCTGTAGAATTTTTCTGTATGGTCTGGCGCGTTCATCAGTGCATCTTCCTTCGGAATAGAAGGCATTGGTATGTCATTTCGCATTACATTGCTTAATGACAGGACATGGGATGTTGGTTCAATGCCCTTTGTGTCAAGCTCATTCAGTTTTTCCATGTAATCGAGAATACTGCTAAGCTGTGATCCGAATAACTCCTTTTCTTCTTCGGAGAGGGAGAGCCTTGCCAGCACCGCTATATGTTCAATCTCTTCTTTAGATATCTTCATTTTAACGACTTAGATTTTTTCCAGATTTGCAAACTTTATAGCGAGCCTCTTCACCCCAATATTGGGGAAATTAACCATTACCTTCAGATCGTCTCCGTCTCCATAACAGTCGCGCACCACACCTACGCCCCACATGGGATGTTTTACCCTGCATCCAGCAGTATAGAGAGTAAATCTATGTTTTAAACCAACCTTCTTCTTTACAGGTGCAAGCTTTATTGTCTGATGGCCTATTATCTTTTCCATCCACTGACAACACTCTTTGGGTATATCTCTCAGGAATCTTGAGGGTTCCTGATCCTGTAACTTTGAGTATAACCTTCTCTTACTGGCACCTGTTAGCCACAGGATATCTTTTGCCCGAGTCATGCCCACATAAAACAGCCTGCGTTCTTCAGCAATTTCACATTCGCGCTCCATGGCCTTACAATAAGGCAACACGCCTTCTTCAAGTCCCGCGATAAATACAACAGGGAATTCAAGACCCTTTGAGCTGTGCAGTGTCATAAGAGAAATGTAATCTCCTTCTTTTATCTCATCCATATTTGTAAATAATGATATTCTGTCAATAAAATCCTTTATTTCCTTACCCTCGGCAGAAGAGATAAGCTCTGCAATGTTCTTTGCTCTTTCCTCTTCAAGGTTTTCTGCATAACCTGACTTCTCGAATACGCTTTTTAACATATCTGCTGCAGATTTGTATTTTACAGATGAGAAACCTTCAATAAGCTTGGCAAACTCAGCAAGTCTGTCTTTCACAGCAGAGGAAAAACTATCAGAGCGAAGTGTTACCTTCATAGCATTAAATAAAGATAAGGATTTTTTCTTTGCCTCATGCTCTATTTTAGAAAGGGTAGCTGCACCTATTCCCCGTGAAGGACTGTTTATAATCCTCCTGAAACTCACATTATCTCCATAATTCAGCGATAACCGCATATATGCGGTTATGTCTTTTATCTCTTTCCTCTGGTAAAAACTTATACTGCCGAGAACGCGGTAAGGGAGACCTTCGCCGCGCAGTGAATCTTCAATTACCCGTGACTGAAGGTTTATACGGTAAAATATTGCAAAATCTCTGTAATTGTATGCCCCTTTCAGATAGAATTCTTTTATAACCTTGGCAATGTATTTAGCTTCATCTTCATATGTATTCAACCAGCAGTAGTGTACCTTTTCACCCCAGCCCCTATCTGTCCAGAGTCTTTTGTGTTTTCTTTCAGTATTCTGTGAAATAACAGCTTTTGAAACATTAAGTATATATTGTGTAGAACGATAGTTCTGTTCCAGTTTAACAAGTTTTGCTCCAGGGAAATCATTCTCGAAACTCAGGATGTTATGTAAGTTAGCGCCCCTGAACTTATATATGCTTTGATCATCATCCCCAACAACACATATTTTTTTGTGAGCAGATGCAAGGAGCTTAAGAAGATGGTACTGAGCAAAGTTAGTATCCTGAAATTCATCAACAAGTATATAGGAAAACTTATCCTGGTATTTTTCAAGCAGCCTTGGGTTATTCTCAAATAGTTTCACTGTCAACATAATCAGATCATCGAAATCAAGTGCATTACTCCTCACAAGCTCATCCTGATATCTTATATAAACCCTTGCCAGTTTCTCGTCAAAACCAAAACCATCACCAGAGGAAAGAAACTCTTCAGCGCCCGTCAGGGAAGACTTTAGAAAGCTTATACGCGACACAATGCCCTTATAGAGGGCTTCATACATCTTGAATTCCTTTAATATATGCCGCACAAGGTTACACTGGTCATCTTCGTCATAAATAGAAAAATTATTGTCGTAACCAAGGGCTTTTATTTCCTTACGCAGAATCTTGTTACACTGCGAATGAAACGTCCCTATACAGGAGCCATTACAATCTTTCTCGAGGAGAACGTTTATCCTCTCCCTCATCTCATCGGCTGCTTTATTAGTAAAGGTAACGGTGAATATCGAATCCGTAGAAAGTCTCTTTGACTTCACAAGATATGAGAACTTGTGAGCAATAACTCTTGTCTTACCGCTTCCTGCGCCGGCGAATACAAGCAACGGACCATCTATATAGGCGAGAGCTTCCTTCTGCTGGGGATTTAAATCATGCATTGAAATCTCCTTTGACATAATAATGTTAACAGATTCCTACTTTTTAAATCTACAGCACCTTTTAATAATTTTAAAAAGTTTATAAAACTTATTAAATAAAATTATAAGACTTTATTAAATCAAGCCAGAAAACCTTAGAAACCAAGCAACCTTGAAAAACTTTTTTTATTCAACGGTAACGCTCTTGGCAAGGTTTCTCGGCTGGTCTACATCACACCCCCTTAATACCCCAATATGATAAGCAAGCAACTGCACAGGTACAGCCATTAATACTGTTGTAAGATACGAATTCGTTTCGGGAACAAAAATACATTTATCCGAAATCCTGCATATCTCATTGTCGGCATCGTTTGTGATTGATATGACTTTTCCTCCTCTACTTTTCACCTCATGAATGTTAGAGATTATCTTTTCACGCAGGTTGTCCCTGGGTGCAAGAACAACAACCGGAAGTTCCTCATCTATCAAGGCTATCGGGCCGTGCTTCATCTCACCGGCTGGATATCCCTCAGCATGTATATATGATATCTCTTTCAACTTCAAAGCGCCCTCAAGTGCAATGGGATAATTTATACCTCTTCCAAGGTAAAGAAACCCTCTCGCCTTAAAAAAATCCTTTGCTACCATTCTTATACTTTCATCTGCAGCTAATGCCTTTTCTACCTTGCCGGGAAGCATCAGGAGTTCTCCTAAAAATTCCTTTGACATGTCCACGGAGATTGTACCTTTTATCCTTCCAAGACATATTGTAAAAAGGTAAAGCCCTATAATCTGGGTCGTAAAAGCCTTTGTCGAAGCGACTCCTATCTCAGGGCCTGAATGGGTATAAAACACGGCATCAGCCTCCCTTGAAGAGGTGCTGCCGACAACATTACATATACTGAGTGTCTTTGCACCGAGCCTTTTTGCCTCTCTCTGGGCAGCAAGCGTATCTGCAGTCTCTCCGGATTGAGTTATCCCGATCATAAGGTCTCCAGACTTTATGATTGGCCTTCTATAGCGGAACTCTGATGCGATATCAATCTCAACAGGAATTCTGACAAGTCCCTCTATCATATATTTACCGATAAGGGCTGAATGGTAGGAAGTGCCGCAGGCTACAATAAAAATCTTTTTAATAGCCTTCAGGGATTCCTCCTTAATACCAAACTCTTCCAAATTCACCTCTCCACTTTCGGCATTAAATCTCCCCCTAAGTGTATCAGCAATAGCCCTTGGTTGTTCGTATATCTCTTTCAGCATAAAATGCCTGTAACCGCCCTTCTCTGCCATCAAAGGGCTCCATGACACGGACTTCACATCCTTCTGGATAGAGATACCATCAAGCCCTGTAATCTTGACTCCATCTTCTGTAAGAACTACCATCTCATCATCTTCAAGAAAAATTACATCGTTTGAATAATTCAGGAATGCAGAAACATCTGAGGCAACAAAGAATTCTCCATTACCTATCCCGACAACAAGAGGACTGTCCTTCCTCACACCTACAATCTTATCAGGCTCGTCTTCTTTGATAACAGCAAGGGCATAAGCACCCTTAACTTCTTTCATCGCCTCTCTTACAGCATCTTCGAGCGGATATCTTTTTGCGTAATCATCTATAAGATGGCAGAGTACCTCTGTATCGGTTTCTGACGTAAACTGATATCCGTTCTCTATCAGCTTCTTTTTAAGCGGAAGGTAATTCTCTATTATTCCATTATGCACTAAAACAACTCCATTAGACCTATGTGGATGGGCATTTTCCTCTGAAGGCCTTCCATGAGTAGCCCATCTTGTATGTCCTATTGTGGTATGACTGGACGGATTTTCAGATTCAAGTAAAGTGGTTAGCTCTTTTATCTTACCTGTACACCTTCTGACCTCAATACCCTTATCAGAGAAAAAAGCAATCCCCGCAGAATCGTATCCCCTGTATTCAAGACGTTTCAAACCCTCGAGTACTACTGACACCGCATTCTTTTTACCTATATATCCGATTATTCCGCACATATTATGACAGGTGACAAGTGACAAGTGACAAGTTTAATAAAAGTTCCATGTTATTTTTTCTTACTCTTTTTAACTTTGAACTTTGAACTTTGAACTTTTGACTTTCTTTTAAGTGCCCATCCTTTAATATGCCTCTGCTCTACCCTGCTTAAGGCAAGGGCATTTGAAGGAACATCTTTTATTATAGTAGACCCTGCGCCAATGTAAGCGCCTTTACCTATCTTTACAGGAGCAATAAGCTGGGAATCGCTTCCTATGAATACCTTGTCTTTTATAACAGTAATATGCTTTTTATATCCATCATAGTTACAGGTTATAGTACCTGCACCTATGTTGACATCCTTCCCTATCTTTGCATCTCCGAGATAAGTGAGGTGGGACGCCTTTGTACCTGAGCCGATCACTGATTTTTTAACCTCCACAAAATTACCTATTCTTGCTCCTGTACCAATCTCAGAACCAGGTCTTATATGAGCGAATGGTCCTACTGAGGCTCTATTTTTCACAACAGAACCTTCAATCAGCGTTGAGTCCCTGATAATGGCACCATCTCCTATAGTGCTGTTCTGAATCCGAACGTTTGGGTAGATTGTACACCCCCTGCCTACCTTTGTATTACCTTCGAGATGAACATTTGGATAGACTATAGTACCTTTTCCTATCTTAACATCAGAAGATATAAATACTGAAGTGGTATCCACAAAACTTACACCCCTGTCTATCCATCTCCTTATTATCCTGTCCTTCATTAACTGTCTGGCCTTCTCAAGCTCCTGATGTGTATTGATACCAATAAATTCATCCTTGGAACCCATACAAAAAGCATCTATTTTGACACCTTTATTCTTTGCGATATGGACTAAATCAGTAAGATAATACTCACCTTTCGACTCATTGAGTTTCATAGCCTTTAAAAGACCCATACCCTGGGATTCGATAGCGTATACGCCGCTGTTTACTTCCTTTATGCTCTTCTGAGATACTGTTGCATCCCTGTTTTCTATGATCGAAAGAACGTTTCCTCTTTCATCCCTTATAACCCTGCCGTATGAGTCCGGCTCACGCGAGATAAAAGAGATAAGAGAGAGGGTATCCCTTCTTTTGATGTGGAGTAACAGGAATTTTTTCAGTGTCTCCGGAGTGATCAACGGTGTATCTCCATTGACAACTAAAACTGTGCCCTGAAATCCCCTGAAAGAAGGCACTGCCTTTAAGAGCGCATCTCCTGTGCCTCTTGCCTCTTTCTGTTGCACAAATATAAGCTCGGAGTTCTGAGTTCTGGGTAATCTCCCTTTACCCCCCTTTAGCAAAGGGGCCCGCCTGCCGTCCGTCGGGCAGGGGATGGGGGGATTTGTTTGGATTATAGATTCTTTTATTTCTTTAAAATGTTTCCCTGTTACAACAACAATCTTCTGCGGGCTAAGTTCATAGAGAGCAGTCAAGACATGCTGGAGCATTGTTCTACCATTTAGCATATGGAGAACCTTTGGCAAAGATGAGTTCATTCTCGTCCCGAGACCGGCAGCCAGAACAACAGCGGCCAACTTCATTTCTTTACCTCTGATATCTTCGCCGGAGTTGCAATTCCTCCGGAAAGGATAATCTTAATACCGTCCTCTATCGAAATATCGGTGAAAAAAATATGTTCATCACGGAAAAGTGCTATTTCACCGAAATAGATAAGGTTCGTGGGAATATAAACAGCCTTCAGGCTGGTCTCCATGCCGTCCCTCTCTGTTTTCATTACGCATTCCTTTGTGAGAAACCCATATGCGTAGACACTAGGTCTCGGGTACTCAACAATTACAAAATGTTTGAACGAAGACACCTTACTTTCGGGTGAAAAAGCGTCGACGAGCTGTTTAACCGCTGTGTATATCCCTTTGAATACCGGTATCTTGAGAATAATATGTTCGAAGGATTTGATAATCCTTCTGCCGAAAACATTTGTCGAGATAATACCAACAATAAATATAAGGACTATTGTCGAGATGAATCCAAGGCCAGGTACATGATAACCGAGCATCTTATAATAAAAAGGTTCAAGCAGACCATCAACGAACTTGAAAAACCACCATATTACAAGAAAGGTGATGATGGCAGGGATTGATATCAGGAGTCCGGCAAGGAATCGTCTCTTGAAAGTAGCACGGATGGAAAGCTTCATATTACTTCTCAACCTTGGCAATCACCTCTTCAGGGACGTCAAAGTTCGTATAAACATTCTGAACATCTTCGTTGTCTTCAAGCGCTTCGATAAGCCTCATTATCTGCTCTGCCTGCTTCTCGTCAACGGTAGCATAATTTTTCGGGAGCATGGTTATCTCCGCAAGGGAAACGGGTATCCCGGCTGCCTCTATGTCAGCATTTACCTTACCCATATGCTCAGGCATTGTAACAATTTCATAGTTATCCTCTTTTGGATCATTTTTCATGTCCTCAGCGCCGGCATCAAGAGCAACCGACATGAGCGTATCCTCATCAATCTTTGTCTTTTCAATCAGGATATAGCCTTTCTTTTCAAACATCCAGGCCACACATCCGGCCTCACCCATATTCCCTCCGTGCTTTGTCATGCTATGCCTTATCTCCGGGCTTGTCCTGTTCTTATTATCGGTAAGTACCTCAACAAGTATAGCAGCGCCGCCAGGCCCATACCCTTCATAGATAGCTTCTTCGTAAGACACTCCCGGGAGCTCGCCTGTACCTTTCATGATCGCCCTCTTTATATTGTCATTCGGCATGTTTACTTCTTTTGCCTTTTCTACAGCTGTCCTCAGCCTCGGATTTCCTGTAAGGTCTCCGCCGCCAAGTCGTGCGGCAATTGAGATCTCCTTGACGATCTTGGTAAAAACTTTCCCCCTCTTTGCATCGGTACTTGCTTTTTTGTGTTTAATCTGCGCCCATTTGGAATGACCAGACACAATTCA